>JAJRRK010000154.1 GCA_024279555.1 Campylobacterales bacterium | reverse complement strand
GATGTGTTACTTGGTGCAGCGATCATCACGCTTTTCTACTTTGTGGTAGGAGGCAGGGCGTTTTGCAGCTGGGTCTGTCCCATCAATATGGTGACCGACCTTGCCAACTGGCTGCGTCGTGTGCTCAAGCTGGATAAAGAAGAGGTGAACTACCGTTTCATCAAGCGCAGTGCGCGTTACTGGATCATGGTCTTGGGGCTTATTGTCTCTGCGGTGGTCGGGGTAGCGGCATTTGAAGTGCTCAGTCCCATCACCATCATGCAAAGAGGGATCATCTTTGGATTCGGTGCGGGCATCTCGGTAGTGATCGCCATCTTCCTCTTCGACCTCTTCGGAGTCAAGAACGGATGGTGCGGACATCTCTGTCCTCTGGGTGCGGCCTATTCACTTATTGGAAGCAAAAGTCTCATTCGTGTCAAGCATGACCATGAAGCCTGTACGGCCTGTATGGAGTGCAAGGTGGTCTGTCCTGAAAATCAGGTCTTGTATATGATCAACAAAGAGAGTATCTCTGTCACTGACGGTGAATGTACCAACTGCGGGCGCTGCATCGATGTATGCGGTGACAATGCGTTGGAATTCAGTATAAGAAGTTTTGCACAAAGCAAACAGTAAAAAGGAGCGAAGAATGAAAACAATGATCAAAATGATGGCAGTGGGAACACTGTTGGCATCATCGGCACTCTATGCGAGTGCGACAGCGAAATGTACGGGGTGTCACGGAGCCGATTTCGGTAAAGCGGCATTGGGTAAATCGAAGATCGTCAAAGATATGTCAAAAGAGGATATCGTTGCCGCACTTAAAGGCTACAGAGACGGCACCTATGGCGGGGCGATGAAGGGTATGATGGCAGGTCAGGTCAAAGGGCTTGACGATGCGGCTATTCAGGCGATCGCTGATGAGATCAAAAAGTAAGGGAGGATGACAATGAAACATACAATGAAACTATTGGCAATCGGGTCTCTGCTGGGTGCTTCTGCACTCTACGCGGGACCGAGCTTGGCAGCATGTACAGGATGTCACGGTAAAAACTTTGAAAAGAAAGCGATGGGTAAGTCCAAAGTGGTCAAAGATATGTCTCACGAGGATATCGTTGCGGCACTTAAAGGCTATAAGGCAGGTACCTACGGCGGAGCCATGAAGGGGCTTATGAAAGGACAGGTTGCCAAACTCTCCGATGCGGATATGGAGGCGATTGCAGATCAGATTAAAAATGCTCCAAAGGCATCTGCTGCGTTTGAAAAAGAGGCAAAAACAGATGAGACAAAACTTGTCAATATTAATGCTGTCGCTTCTGACCCTAAGAAGATTGCAGCGGAAGATCTGGGTACCAAAAAAGAGGTGAGTGAAGAGGCACTCGGTCTGAGAAAGGTTGATCTCTACTCTGAAGACAGTGTTACACCTGAGCCTACAGACTATGATCGCCCGGCACCGGGAAGTGCTACCAAGTTCGAAAGAGCCTATGTCAATGCACCGCCGATGATTCCGCACTCTGTTGATGGATTGCTGCCTATCACCAAAGACAACAACCAGTGCCTGGGATGTCATATGCCTGAGCAGGCAAAAGCGATGGGTGCTACCCCGATTCCGCCATCACACTTTACCAACTACAGACCTGAGACAGTTCTCAAAAACGGCGAGTTGGTCAAAGAGGGAAAAGTAGTTGGGCTCAAGGGTGATCTGGGTAATGTCAGTGATATCAAGATCGCCAAAGCCAAAAAACTGAACCATCTCTATCAGGGACGTTTCAACTGTACACAGTGTCATGCACCGCAGGCCAAAGTAGAGCCAATCGTAGGAAATACCTTTACGCCTGATGTCAAAGACAAGAAATTGCTTGGTTCATCCAATCTGATCGATACAATGAACGAGGGTGTTCAGTAGTGGTAGACCGAAGAGACTTTTTCAGGTCCTTCGCCAAACCGCTTCGGCAGACGGAGGAGGCAGTGCCTTTTCCTGTACGCCCCCCTTACGGTGAGAATGAATCTGCTTTTCAGAGCAAGTGTCTGGGATGCGAGAGTAAAGCCTGTGTCACTTCTTGTGATGAGAAGATCATCTTCATTGGGGAGGACGGTACGCCGGAGCTGAAATTTGTCAAGAACGGATGTACTTTTTGTGATGCCTGTGCAGAAGCCTGTCCGGAGGGTGTGCTTTCGTTGGAGAACCGCCACAATGCCGAGCAGCTCAATGCGGTGTTCCGCATCTCTCTCGAGGCGTGTGTGGCGCATCATGGTGTCATCTGCAACTCCTGTAAGGAACCCTGTATCGATGATGCGATACTCTTCAACGGCTTATTCAACCCAGTCATAGACGATGAGCGGTGTACGGGGTGTGGTTTTTGTATGGCACGCTGTCCGACACAGGCGATCAGCTATATGAGCTATAAAGTAGAAAATAAAACAGACGAGGCACCAAATGAACTTGAGTGATAAATATCCGAAGTTGTTCGAAAAACTTGAAGACAAAGAGCTGGAACTGAGACACCTTTTAAGCATTGATGAGAATGAGCTCGATTATGACTCCGAGGAGTTTGAGTTCGATGTAGAGGAGTATAATTACATTATTTATCTTGCCGAGCCGATCACGAAGCTCTTTGATGAGGCAAGGCTACACAAATTCATACAGGATCTTGGAGATGACAAAGCGGTGTTTGAAGACTTTTTCGCTTCCGAAGAGGATCTGTACGGTGTGAAAAGTGCCTTGTCCAAAGAGGAGATCGCCGATGTGATCCTCAGACGCGTCGAGGAGATGGTGTGAAGATATTGGTTTTTGTATGTGCTTTGGGTGCATTTTTACATGCTGCGGTTGAATACACACCGGTTGAGAGTATCGATCTTAACGGCACGGCAAAAGATATGGTCTATGTCGATGATCAGCTGGTCATCGCTACAGATATGGGACATATCGAGGTCTTTAATATGCCGGCAAAAGAGAAGGTAGCGGAAGTCTCTATCCCCGATGTGAAGGATTTTATGGGAGACATCATGCCCGCACGGGTGATGAGTACCGACAAGATCGGAGAAAAGTATCTGTTGTTGAGTGACAGCGGTAAGGGCGGTTATGCCAACCTTTTCATTCATGAGAACGGCAAGACCACCAAAGTGATCGGTCCTGAAGACCACAAACCGCTTATCAAGGCACGTTTTATCGATAAAGACCATGTATTGCTGGGCTATTTGAGCAATGAAGTGGCACTCTTTGACCTTAAAAACAAAACGGAGAAGTACCGTGTACAGCTGAGCGAGTCGAAGTTCTCCGATTTTGCACTCAACGAGGACAAAAGTCTGGCAGTTTTCTCCTGTGAGAGTGGGGTACTCAGTGTGGTCGATGTCCAAAGCGGGAAGGTGGTCAAGACGCTGGAAGGACAGAATGTGGACAATGTCTACAAAGTTGACTTCAAAAAGAACATGGTCTCGGGTGCAGGACAGGATCAGCGCGGTTCGCTGTATGATGTCACAACGGGTAAAGGGAGTTACATCAAAGGGAACTTCCTGATCTACGCGACCGGACTGAGCCCGTCTGCGTCGAAAGTGGCGTTCGCGATGGACGAGAAGAACAATATCTCTATCTACGACACGTTCAGTAAGTCGAAGTTAGCCGTCCTTAAAGGGCAAAAGAGTACACTAAATGTGATCATATTTAAAAACGAGAACGAACTGTTCTCTGCCAGTGATGATAACACAGTCATGATCTGGAAGTTGAAATAAAGGAGAGAGTAATGAATGTATCAAGTATCGTAGTTCAAGCAATGAGCGAGCATATTGACGAGTTGGTAGAGACTTTTAAAGCCGCTGATTTTTGCGATTACCATCTGCACGACAAAGAGAAGGGCAAGATCATCCTTACCGTTGAGGGTGAAGGGGTAGAAGAGGAGATCGACAAGTTGATTCTCATTCAAAAGACCCCTCATGTCATGGCGGCAGACATGATGATGACTTATCAGGAGGATGAGCTCGATGCGGAGGTCAAACGCCTCGAAGCGGAAAACCCTGTCCCTGAAATGCTCAACGATGATGACATCGACGTACGTGACATCGAGTATCACGGTGACCTACGCTATAAAAAGTTAGGATTCTAAGATGGCAGGTATAATCGAATCGGTCATCAAGACCTCTCCTTTTGGGCGCTGGTACATCGAACTGACAGATACAATGAAAGATGAAGAGCCCATCATCTGTGTCGATGTCTACGAGTATGCCGACAAGATCGAAGAGATGGGCAAGGAGTATGACGGCGATATAGAGGTGATCTGGAGCAGTGATGAGGGGGTAACCCCTGAGCAGATCAACGAAGTGCGTATGCAGATGAACGCCTATGAAGCCGAACAGGAAGCCATCCGCAACGGCGAGAGCCATCTTGCCGACGGTACGCCCAATTTCAACGACCCTGCCAATTACGAAGATGCTTAGCATACTCAAAGAGCTTTACGGCACGGGTATTCTCTTCTTCTACTACATGAAGTACATCATCCTCATCGGATGGCCGCTGCTGCGTTTCGGGCTTGAGTATAAAGACAACATCATCATCGATGTACTCTGGGTCTTCTGTCTATTGTTGATGATCAAAGACATCGTCTACAAGTTTGTGCTCAAGAGGAGCTATTGTGACAGTGGCAGGTGCTGACCTGTCAAGCAGCATCGTTTTGAAACGACTTTTCCAATAGACAGTGGCATTGCACTGCTGTCTCCCGCCCTTTAACCCCCAATTTGCTATAATCAACACAATCTTAACATATAAAGAGGTGTGCAATGTTCGGAATATTTGACAGCAAAAAAGCGATCTCCGAGGCGAAGGTCTTCTTTGGTTCGACCGAGGCGACAAAAGAGGCAAAAACAGAGCGAAAGAGCCCCTATGACGGTACCGTGGTCTCGACCGCTCCCGTGTGTGATGCGGACGATACCCTCAAGGCGCTCAATATTGCCAAGGCAGCGGCCAAAACCGCAGCAGCGACACCCCTTTCGCAGCGAATCGCTTGGCTGGAAGATGTCGTTGCGCGGCTGACTGAAGAGAAGGAACACTTTGCGCTTATGCTTGCCAAAGAGGTGGCAAAACCCATCGCTTTTGCGCGCATCGAGGTGGAGCGGTGTGCCGAGACCATTAAATTGACTGCTATGGAGCTTGCCAACCTGCATGGCGAGACCATTCCTACGGACATCATGCCAAGCGGCAAGAAGACGATGGCGTACTACCGTCGTGAGCCTGTCGGGGTCGTTGCCTGTATCACCCCATTCAATTTTCCACTCAATCTTGTTGCCCACAAGATCGCACCGGCACTGGGTGCTGGGAACACCGTCGTGCTCAAGCCGACCCCTGAAGCGCCCATGACCGCTTACATGTTGGCAAAGCTTTTTGTTGATTCCCAGTATGCCGTCAAAGATGCACTCTCTGTGGTCTATGGCGATGCCGAAGTGGGTTCGACGCTTGTCAAAAGCCCCATTCCAAGAGTGATCAGTTTCACCGGTTCCGTACCTGTCGGCAAGATCATCATGTCTCAAGCAGGTATTAAAAAAGTGAGTCTGGAACTTGGCGGCAATGCGGCGACCTTTATCGACAAGAGTGCCGATCTGGAATTGGCTGCCAAGCGCTGTGCCTACGGGGCATTCTATAACTCCGGGCAGGTGTGCATTTCGCTACAACGGATCTATGTACATGAAGAGGTCTATGAGGCGTTCGCAGAGTTGATGGCAGCAGAGACCAAGACGCTGAAGGTCGGTTCGCCGTATGAGGAGGATACTTTCATGGGACCACTCATCGACGAAGAGTCCAAACACCGCGCCAAAACATGGGTCGCTTCAGCCAAGAATGAAGGGGCACGCGTCGTTGCCGGAGGAGATGAGGTAGAGGGCATCTTTCCCCCGACAGTCATGGCAGATGTGACTGATGATATGAAGATCATCTGCGAAGAGGTATTTGCTCCGATCGTCTCTCTTGTGAGTGTGCCTGACTATGATACGGCCATTGAGAAGATGAATGACTCGCCTTACGGATTGCAGTTTAGCATCTTTACCAATGACCTGAAACTGACACAGCGTTTCATTGACGATGCTGAGTGTGGCGGTGTGGTCATCAATGATATTCCGACTTTGCGCTTTGATGTACAACCCTACGGCGGCGCGAAGCTTTCGGGTGTGGGGCGCGAAGGACCGAAGTGGGCACTGGAAGAGTTCACGGAGATCAAGAGTATCGTGATCTGCTGATCTTGCCAAAGGCAAAGTTTTAGTGTCTGAGCCGATACCAAACTGGTTTAGTAGACTGCATAACTATCATTCTTGTTAGAAATAAAATGGCGTAGATTAGAAGTTTTTAGTAGTATGTTAATGATTTTTTATTATAGTTATAAAAAGTTTTGTAAATCACGAGGAACGAATGAAATGCCATACTATAAAAGAATAAGGCAGATATTTTTTGCAAGTTTTGTTAGTTTTTTTCTTTTTGGTACTTTTGCTATGGCTTATTCACCGTCTGATAATATAGGCATTGAAACGACCGAAAAGTTGTCAGATGAGCGTTCCGATCCAGAAAGGAGTGATGCCCAAAGCGATGAATTGAAACTCCTGTTTGCAAATCAATATCTCCCTTTTAGTACTTCTTCGCATAGTAATGATCTTTTTCATGATACATTTGAGGTAAATTCTCTGTTTGTTACCAAAAGGCACTTTAAGCCTCCCCGCTCCTCGACATCGTACTAAATATATAGTAAAAATTTTCATATCGTGAACCTATCGGTACGAGATGTATCGACTTAAAGTTCTGATAAATTCAATCATTAAATTAAAGGAGTCATAACATGGCACAGAGTAAGTTACTTGAAGGAAATAAAATATTCAAAGAGACATATGTTGCGGAGCATGACGATCTGCTTATTGATCTGGCTGATAACGGACAGCACCCCCCAAGCTCTGTTCATTACTTGTTCAGATTCAAGGGTGGTTCCCAACCTTTTGACAAATACGGGACCGGGTGACTTGTTTGTCGTAAGAAATATAGGGAATTTTGTACCTCCTTATGTAGCAGACGGACCGTATCGATCTGTGATTGCAGCCATTGAGTATGCAGTATCTGCGTTGAAAGTTCCCGAGATTATTGTTTGCGGGCATACCCAGTGTGGAGCCGTTGAAGCGTTGCATAAAGGCGCTGAGGGCAATGAATTTAGATATGTTCGTAAATGGCTTGAATTGGGAGAATCTGTTAAAAAAGAGGCAAAATTTATTATAGGGAAAGAGGCTTCAGAAGACGAATTAATGCGATTGACAGAGAAACTCAATGTGTTGCATCAAATAGAGAACCTGATGACCTATTCATATGTGAAGAAAGCAGTAGATGCGGGAGAATTGACACTGCATGGTTGGCTTTATGATATCAAGACAGGAGATATAGAATATTATGATTTTGATACTAAAGCGTTTCAAATATACAAAGAGATAGAGGAAGAACATAAAGATGATTACATTTAAGCATTTAACAGGTGACCTGTATGGTGGCGTTACTGCAGCCATTGTGGCTTTGCCATTGGCTTTGGCGTTCGGTGTACAGTCGGGTATGGGGGCTATTGCCGGTCTTTACGGAGCCATTGCCGTAGGGTTCTTTGCTGCACTTTTTGGGGGTACTGAAACACAGATATCAGGTCCTACCGGTCCGATGACCGTGGTCTCTTCAGCTGTTATCGCTGCAGAGATCGCAACCTACGGTTCGGTAGAAGCAGCATTTCCGACGATCATTGCGACATTTGTACTTGCAGGAGCATTTTTGGTTCTGATGGGTGTGTTGCGCATTGGACAGTACATTCGTTATATGCCCTATCCTGTTGTTTCAGGATTTATGACGGGGATTGGTCTGATTATCATCATTTTGCAGATTTTTCCATTCTTCGGGATGAAATCACCACCAAGTATTATTGATACTTTTGCCAACATTGGCGACATTTTTAACGGCATGAATCCTCAGGCACTGATGCTCTCGGCGGGGACACTGGCGATTATCTATCTCTTTCCGAGAATCACCAAAAAAGTTCCTTCGACGCTAGTAGCGCTCTTTGCGCTTACTATCGTTTCGGTACTCCTTGGTATGGATGTAAGCATTATTGGAGACATCCCCAAAGGATTGCCTGAAGTGCATATAGATACAATCTTGGGTATGGATTGGCACCATCCAATGGCAATGGTGATCCCCGCTTTGACTTTGGCAGCATTGGGAGCCATAGATTCTCTGCTCACTTCAGTCGTTGCAGATAATATGACCAAAACACAGCACGACTCCAATAAAGAGTTGATCGGGCAAGGCATCGGCAATATGGCAGCAGGATTTATCGGTGGACTTCCTGGTGCAGGGGCTACCATGCGTACGGTAGTCAATATCCGTTCGGGAGGGAAGACAAGACTCTCAGGCATGATCCATGCGGTGATCTTGTTGATGATCCTTGTGGGGGCAGGTGTTTATGCCAAGCTTATTCCGCTTCCCGTACTTGCAGGTATCTTGATCAGTGTAGGAATCGGCATTATTGATTACAAAGGTCTTAAGCATATCATGCATGTGCCCCGTGCCGATGCTGCGGTGATGGTCATTGTGATTATTTTGACTGTCTTTGTCGATCTGCTTCAGGCGGTTGCCGTGGGTCTGGTGCTTGCGGCACTGCTGTTCATGAAGCAGATGGCGGATCTGGCCGAATCCAAGGCGGTCAGCGGCGTACTCTCTGAACTTCAGGATACGGAGCTTTATCCGGATGAAGTAGATATCCCTGAAGAGATCAAGAGCCAGATCCATATTCACCAATTTGACGGTCCTATCTTTTTTGGCTTTGCCGATCATTTGAAAACAATGACAAAAGAGCACCCTGAAGTAAGTGTAGTGATTTTTAGAATGGAGAAGGTGCCTACGATCGACCAGAGTGGTATGTATGCTATAGAGGATGCGGTACTGGAGTTGGAAAGAAGAGGTGTGAATGTTGTGATGGTCGGTTTACAAAAACAGCCTGAAGATATGCTCAGAAATATCAGGCTTATTCCTGACGTGATCGAAGAGGAGCACTGTTTTGCTACATTCAAAGAAGCCATAGAGACCATGAAAAAGCATTGGGACAAGTTTAGTTCTCAGCAGTAATTTCGTGATTGCTACAAGGTTTGCTTTAAACCTTGTAGCCTCTCTCTTTTTTTGATTCTCTCTTTTTTATTAGTACGGTTGACCTTTTTGTGATAAGATTGCAGCATATTTGAATCTTGTGATATAAAGGTTAATGATGAATTACATGTTTCAGCCCGGTTTTCTGGGTACCAAAGCGCCCTTCTTTATGGATTTTGTTACGCTGGTTGTGGCGATGCTTCCATTATTGGTGGGGATCGCCATTATGCTGGCACGCAAAGGCTATTATGACCTTCACGGCAAACTTCAGGGGCTTATCTTTATCATCTCCGTGATCGTGGTGGGGTATTTTGAATATGGAGTGCGTCTGGGCGGTGGATATGAAGCGTTTGTTCAAAAGACCGGTGTTTCTCACAACTACCTATTTGTTGTCTTGGTGATACATATCGTTATCTCGGTATTGACACTGGGGATCTGGAGTTCCACGTTGTGGCGTGCCTTCAAAGAGCACAAACGCGGAGGCATCTTGCCGGGTGTCGGTTCTGCTGCGCATAAAAGAGCGGGTATCCGTACCTTTATCGGAATCTCTCTGACTTCGCTGACGGGTATCTGGGTCTACTTATTGCTGTTTGTCTTCTAACATGAAAAAAAAGATCGCCATTTCCGCCTGCCTGCTGGGTGAAGCATGCCGCTATGACGGGACAGATAACCGCAATGACCTGCTACTGGAAAAACTAAAGGGTATGGAGCTGGTACCGTTCTGCCCGGAAGACCACGCCTTTGGAACACCGCGTCCGACGATGGATCTTGTTGCAAAAGAGGAGGGAGTGCGTGCCGTCTCCAATGAGAGCGGTAATGATCTCTCCGACCCTGTCATCGCCTATGCCAAAGACTTTTTCGATGCCCATGGTGACATCGACCTTTTCATCGGTAAGGACAGAAGCCCAAGTTGCGGGGTATGCAGCGCCAAGTGTTATGATGAGGCAAAAAACCTTATCTCTGCTGAGGCGACGGGATTGATGGCCACAGAGGCGAAACGAAGAGGCATCACTGCCTATGATGCAGAAACTTACCTAAAGGAGACGGTGTGATACGATTTTTGATCATACTGATGAGCACAGCGACGCTACTCTTTGCCCAGACGGCACAAGAAGATGTCACCAAGCAGGCGATCGTCAAGATATATACAGTTGCAAAGGTACCCAGTTACCAGTCCCCATGGAGCTCCTCCATGCGCAGCTCGACCGGTTCGGGTGCGATCATCGAGGGTGGGTACATCCTGACCAATGCCCATGTCGTTGCCAATCAGGCCTTTTTGGAGGTACAACGTTACGGAGAGCGGAAGCGGTATATCGCCACCGTGCATGCGGTTTCACATCAGGCGGATCTGGCACTGCTCAAAGTCAAAGAGAAGGTGTTCTTCAAAGGGGTTGTACCGCTTCAGTTTGGTACATTGCCCGAAGTGGAACAGCAGATCGTTGTTTACGGATATCCGATGGGAGGCAGTACGCTCTCTGCGACTATCGGCGTGGTTTCGAGAGTGGAGCACCATGTCTATGCCCACAGCGGAGAGTCTTTTCTTGCCGTGCAGGTCGATGCGGCGGTCAATCCGGGAAACTCGGGAGGGCCTGCGCTGAGCGATGGCAAGATCGTCGGTGTAGTGATGCAGGTGATCTCCAAATCACAGAATATAGGTTACCTGGTACCCGTGACCATGGTAAAACATTTTTTGGATGATATGAAAGATGGACACTATGACGGTTTTGCCGACCTTGGATTGGGGACACAAAAACTCGAAAACCCCGCGATGCGCCGCTACTATGGGCTTAATGAGAATGTCACAGGCAAACTCGTTGACAAAGTGGTGTACCGCTCCCCGGCAGAGGGGATACTCCAAGAGGGGGACATCATTACCGCTATTGATGGACACAACATTGAAAATGACGGTACGGTCGAATTCAGACGCCATGAATATACCGACTTCTACTACTATGTCGATCAGCACCAGATGGGCGAGAAGGTCAAACTTGACATCATCCGCGACCGTAAGCCGATGCAGGTGGAGGTACCGCTGACCATGACGGGGGACGATATGTATTTGGTCAAGACCACGCGATATGATGAAATGCCTACCTATGTCATCTATGGCGGGTATGTATTTTCTCCTCTGACACGCAATCTCATCCGTTCAACCAGCCGAAACCGGCTCAAGCTCAGTTGTCTGGCAGGTAAGTGGCAGGAGAAAGAGAAAGATGAAGTGGTCGTACTGCTCAAGGTACTTGCATCCGACATCAGCCGCGGAGACAACAACTTCGGTATGTGGCCCATTGACAAGGTCAATGGAAAGCCTTTCAAGAACTTCAAAGAGTTCTTTGAAATGATGGAGAATCTTAAAGAGCCTTATTATTTTCTTGAAGATAATGATGGTGTCAAAGTGATCATCGACAGGGAAGAGGCGGCACGAAAGCAGCAGCAGATACTCAAAAAATACAATATCGAGTATGACAGATCCGAAGATCTCAGGGATGTGAACACCACACAGCCATGAAACTGAACAAGATCGAGCGGCTTAAAGCGCAGGAGTCTCCTTTTGTTTACAGAGAGAAGCTCTTTGCTCTTGATCTGCATGCGCTTGATGAAGATACGCGCTTCTACCTCAAAAATTTTGGTATCTATAACATCAAACTCGCTCCCGAGAAGTTCATGCTGCGTATCCGCATCGCGGCAGGACGCATTGCCCGTTCACATTTTGCTGCATTGGTGCAGATTGCCAAGGCTGAAGGGTTGGAGTTGCTGCTGACAGCGCGTGCCCAGATAGAACTGCACGGATTGCATGCAGACAATGTGCTGGATGTATGGCAGCAGGTGCAAGAAGCAGGCATGACGACCCTGCAGACGCTGACGGACAACTTTAGAAATATCGTTACCGATCCGTATGACGGCATGGATGAAAGCAGCAGAGTGGAGGTCTATCCGCTGATCCTTCAAATGCAGGAACTGTTCCTCGACAAGCCTGAGTGGATGGGGATGATCCCGCGCAAGTTCAATACTGCGATCTGTGCGACTGAAAGCACTTCTTTTCATTTTTACGGCAACGATCTCTATTTCGCATTGGCTCAAAAAGAGGGAGAGTGGGGGTTCAATGTCTACCTTGGAGGGAAGAACTCCGAAGTGGCACAACCGGCCAATGTCTTTGTCCTGCCCGATGAAGTACCTGTGATGTTCAACGCGGTCGCCCGTACTTTTTTGGAACATGGTTTGCGTCAAAGCCGTGCGAAAACAAGACTGTTTCATCTGATAGAGACCATAGGGATGGAAGCATTCAGGAAGTATGTGCAGGGTTACTATGGGACACCTCTCCAAACTGCCGGTGAAACTAGGCGGTACAAAGTACCGGTTTCGCATTTTACCCCACTCAAAGACGGTACCTACGGCTACACTGTCCAAACCTGTTTTGGAAAGCTCGATCTTGAAACGGCAGGATCGGTAAGCCGGTTTGCAGAAGCCGAAGATGCAGAGATCCGACTGGGGGTTGACCAGAATCTTCATCTTTTGGGTTTGAAAGAGAAGCGTGTGCCATTTGGAGGCATCACAGGTGTCAGTCACATTACCGCCTGTGCAGGCAGCAGCTACTGTGCCCTTTCCCTGTGGGATGTCAAAGAAGAGACCGCCGATCTGCCACTTGAGAAGATAGAACAGCACCAGATACAGGTAGGCTTCAGCGGATGCCTCAAAGGGTGCGGCAGACATCACCACTGTGACATTGGTCTGGTAGGACTTCGTACCAACCTTTTTGGTGAGACGCAGAAAGCGGCACGTGTATTTTTGGGAGGACAGTACAGCGAGGGAAGCGCGCCTGCACGTCTTATCTTTCCTTCCGTACCTCTCAAACACCTGAAAGTATTGCTTGAGAAGATCATCGAAGCCTATGAAGAGAGTGGAGAAAAGGATTTTGAAGCCTTTACGGCACACTATATCAACCCTCACAGTACCTTTTTTGTGATGCTATGGTTCCTTGCACAGCTCTATTTGAAACAGCCGCCAAGATTGGAGATCGCTACGGAAGAGATGCTGCATGCAAAGTTGCTGGTACAGAAGGATTTTCCACGTTTTGAAGTTGATGAAAACTATCTGGAGAGCATCAAGGTGATGATGCATGCGTTGTGGGATGACACAGCTACTCGTACTTTTTGAACTGCTCCAGCCACGCTTTGTCTTCATCGGAGAGCACATTGACCCGTTCGAGCAGTTTGGCTTTGATGCTCTCAAGTTCATCCGTGCTCAAGTAGGCGAGCAGATCGGGATTGATGGTGGGTTCTTCTCTGCCGTAGGCGATGAGTTTGTCGATCTCTTGAAGAAGTCGTTCTTTGGTTTGATTGTTTTTTGTATGCATACTGATATACTACCAAATCAATCAATAATGAACCATTAAAAGGTGTAGTCGATTTATCGATCATGACAGAGAGAGTTAAGAGTGAAGTGGGAAGAGTTTTGGTATGCTTTTCTTCTGAAAAGCTTTTATTTTGAAGGAGTCAAATATGTTGAATGTTGGCGATACGGTACCCGATTTCTGTCTGCCCAATCAGGATGAGGAGGAGATCTGTCTGCGGGACATCAAAGGCAAATGGATCGTGCTTTACTTCTACCCCAAGGACAATACCCCTGGGTGTACGACAGAAGCGTGTGATTTTACGGCAGCGTTGCCTGACTTTGAAGGGCTCAATGCGATCGTGCTGGGGGTCAGCCCAGACAGTCCGAAAAAGCACCGCAACTTCATCGAAAAGAAAGATTTGAAGATCACGCTGCTCTCAGACGAAGAGAAAGAGCTTTGCCAAACATTTGGCTGCTGGCAGCTCAAGAAATTCATGGGCAGAGAGTACATGGGCGTGGTACGCTCCACCTTCATCATTGACCCCGATGGCAAGATCGCTGCCAAATGGGAAAAGGTCAAGGTCAAGGGGCATATCGATGAGGTGAAGGCGAAATTGGCGGAGCTACAAGGAGAAGCCTAAACGCTATGTATCTGTGATGATAGATGATCTGATGATAATGGTGCCGCGACCGTAGGGCATTGTGCCATGTGGTTGGTGAACCGACCCTACGGTGTTTTGTGGTATAATATGGACAATACGAAAGAAGGAGTCGCTCCATGTCTGTAGCCGAGATACTTCATTATACCTATGATGATTATATCAATTGGGAAGGTGAATGGGAGCTTATAGACGGTATTCCCGTCTCTATGGCACCGGCACCTGTACGTATACATCAGCGTATAGCAGGTGAGATATTTTTAGGGCTTACTCAGTCATTGGATGATGACTGCAATCTGTGCGAAGTGCTGTATGAAGTAGATTGGAAGGTTCACGAAGAGACAGTATTGAGACCGGATATTGTTTTGTCCTGTGACGATGAAAATGAAGCTTACCTTGCCAAAGCCCCCAAAATCATAGCAGAAGTCATCAGTCCGTCAACTGCCAAAAAAGATGAGACGGTCAAGTTCGACATATACGAAGCGGAGGGAGTACAGTACTACATACTGGTCTACCCCAACGATCTTAAAGCCAAAGTCTACAGCCTCAAAGAGGGCAGATACATCAAAGTAGGCGACTTTACCCATGAAGTGTTGCATTTTGATGACATTGATTGCGGTCTCTCACTTGACTTTGGTACGGTATTTGGAAAGTTTAGAAAATAAGTATCGGTTCTTCTTCTCTTTGCTTTATTGCTTTTTCACCAATCCTTAAAAAACATTTCGGTATAATCCCGTTCCTTATTCTCTAACAGGACTGTCCATCGTACAGTTTGAATAGGAAAATACACATGTAGTTATTCCTTGAACGGTTGCGCGAGAGCGTTGAGGACTACAGCGGCATAAACCTACTGTGAAGCAGTGCAGCTTCTAATTGAATAGATATATACCAAGGAGAAATTATGGTAACAATGAAAGACCTACTGGAGTGCGGCGTTCACTTCGGACACCAGACAAGAAGATGGAATCCAAAAATGAAGAAATTCATTTTTGGTGCAAGAAAGAACATCTACATCATCGACCTTCAAAAAACACTCAGATACTTCAAATATACATACAATGTGGTTCGTGATGCAGCGGCTGAGGGACAGACTGTTCTTTTCGTAGGTACCAAGAAGCAGGCACGTCAGGCGATTAAAGAGCATGCCGAAAGAGCAGGTATGCCTTACGTAGCAACGAGATGGCTCGGTGGTATGCTGACAAACTATCCTACGATGAAAAAGTCTATCAGAAAACTCGAGATCATCGAGCAGATGGAAGAGAACGGGCAGATCGATCTTTTGACCAAAAAAGAAGCACTCATGCTCAAAAGAAAGAAAGAGAAGCTCAACTCTTACCTCGAAGGTTTCAGACATATGAAAAAACTGCCTGACATGATGTTCGTCATCGATGCGGTCAAAGAGCACATCGCGGTCAAAGAGGCGAAAAGAATGGGTATGAAAGTGGTTGCACCGCTTGATACCAACTGTGACCCTGACGTGATTGACTACCCGATCCCAGGAAACGACGATGCGATCCGTTCGATCAACCTTTTCTGTAGAGAGATCGCCGATGCGATCATCGAAGGGAAAGCGGCATACGCAGAAGCCAACGGTGAAGAGCTAGAAGAAGCACCAAGCTCTGCAGAGGTAGAAGAAGTAGTCACTGAAGCCAAAGAGGAAGCGGCTGCTGCCCCTGAAGCAGAAGAAAAAGCACCGGAAGCACCTGCAAAAGAAGAGAAAAAAGGTGATGACCTGACAAAACTCAAAGGTGTAGGTAAAGTCTATGCCGAGAAGCTTAACAACGAAGGTTTCCATACATTCGCAGATGTAGCGAACATGACAGATGAGCAGATCAATGTGATGGAAGAGAAGTACTCTTTCAAAGGTGACTTCAAAGAGACTGTTGCACACGCAAAAGAACTGGCGGAGGCGTAATATGGCGAATTTCGGACCAAAGGATATCAAAAAACTTCGTGAGATGACCGATGCGGGTATGATGGACTGTAAAAAGGCTCTGACCGCCGCAGACGGAGACATGGACAAAGCAGTAGAGTGGCTCAGAGATCAGGGTATCGGTGCGGCTGCGAAGAAAGCAAGTAAAACTGCGGCTGAAGGTGCCATCGGTGTCAAAGTTGAAGGGCCTAAAGCAGTGATCGTAGAGATCAACTCACAGACAGACTTTGTAGCGCAAAACGACAAGTTCAAAGCGCTCATGAACGAAGTGGTCGAGCATGCATTCAACAATGAGCTGGAAGATGCAGAGGCGATCAATGCTTCCGAGATCAACGGACAGCCTTTCAGTGAATTCCTTGCTCAGAACATCGCGATCATCGGTGAGAACCTTGTGGTCAGACGTGCGGCACTCATCAAGGGTGATGACAAAACGGCGGTAAGCGGTTATGTACACTCCAACGGTCAAAACGGTGTTATCATCGCGGCTGAGTGTGAAGATGCAGCCACTTGTGAAAAGATCACACCGGTACTCAGAGAGATTGCAATGCACGCTGCGGCAATGGCACCCAAGACCCTCTCTTACAAAGATTTCGATGCTGAGTATGTCGCTGAAGAGACCAAAGGGCGTATCGAAGCGATCAAAAAAGAGAATGAAGAGCTTGAGAGACTCGGTAAGCCGCTCAAGAACATTCCTCAGTACATCTCCAGACTGCAGCTTACTGACGATGTGATCGCAGAAGCTGAAGAGGCGATCAAAGAGGAGCTCAAAGCTGAGGGCAAACCTGAGAAGATCTGGGACAGAATCCTTCCGGGCAAACTCGAAAGATTCATCTCTGACAACACCACACTTGATCAGGAGCAGTGCCTGCTCGATCAGAAATTCGTTATGGATGACAGCAAGACGGTTGCCGAGTACTTCGAAGAGAAGTCAGGCGGCAAAGCGAAGATCACGACATTCACCAGACTTGAGGTCGGTGAAGGTATCGAGGTTGAAGAAGAAGACTTCGCAGCGGAAGTTGCAAAGCAGATGGGTGCGTAAGCACTTCTCTTTTCAGGTGTACGGTTATTCTCCGTATGCCTTCCTCCCTTTAATATAATCCCAATACTCTTTTAGAGTTAAAGCGGGAAATCGGGTTGCTAAAAACCTAAGCAAAGCTCGGTATTATCGAGTGTAAAAGAGGATTATTTACAGATGGGTTATAAAAAAGATGTCCAAATTGTAATTCTGACCATACAAAAAAGCATGGCAAGCG
>JAJRRK010000014.1 GCA_024279555.1 Campylobacterales bacterium | reverse complement strand
GGGGATATCGACAAGGATCGGGCCGGGTCTGCCGCTTCGCGCCAGATAGAACGCCTCTTTGAGGATACGCGGAAGCTCTTCGAGTGAGCGCACCAGAAAATTGTGTTTGGTACACGGACGGGATATCCCTACCGCATCGATCTCCTGAAAACCGTCCGTACCAATCAAAGAGAGCGGCACCTGCCCGGAGATGACGACCATCGGAATGGAGTCCATATAGGCAGTCGCCAGCCCTGTCACCGCATTGGTGAAGCCCGGTCCGGAGGTCACCATAGCCACCCCGACTTCGCCTGTTGCTCTGGCATATCCGTCGGCTGCATGTACCGCCGCCTGCTCGTGACGGTTGAGGATATGCTCAAAACCGTCCTGCTTGTAAATCTCGTCATATACGTGCATGATCGCACCGCCTGGGTAACCGAAAACGGTCTTGACACCCTCGGCGATGATTGCCTCACACACCATCTGTGCACCACTCATCTTCATGGTCGACACTCCGTATTTTAATTAATTTTAGTCCGATTATAGCAAAATAATATTAGAGGCGAGACGAAATCGAGATAAAATCGGATAATTTTTCTCTTTTTACTTGACCAAAATCATGAAAAAGTGACACATTTTCCTCTATACTTTACGCTATGGACTTTACAAAAGCAATCGAGATCGCTGATCATATCTGGTGGGTAGGGATGTACCTGTCCAATGATCCGTTCCAGTGCCACCCCTACTTCATCGAAAATGGCGAAGACTCTGTACTCATAGATCCCGGCTCTATGCTAGAGTTCGATGCAGTTGTCAGGAAGATAGAGTCTATCAGCAGCATGCAGCATATCCGATACATCATCCTGCACCATCAAGACCCTGACCTTGCCGCTTCCGTACCGGCGATGGAGAAACTCATAGACCGCAAGGATCTTCAGATCATCACCCACTCCCGTATGGTACCGCTGGTCAAACACTACCTGATCGAGTCCGACTACTATGAGATCGACAAACACGACCATGCACTTGAATGCGGTGCCCTTTCGCTCCGCTTCGTCACCACACCCTACTGCCACTCACCGGGTGCATTCGTCACCTACGAACCCCACACCAAAACGCTCTTTTCAGGGGACATCTTCGGCGGTATCGAAGAGTCGTGGGAGTTTTATGCCAAAGAGGACTATTTCCAGAAAGCCAGACAGTTCCATGCGGAGTATATACCAAGCCGCGACATATTCAACTATGCATTGAGTAAAATTGAAATGCTCGATCTCGAAATGATCGCACCGCAGCACGGTTCCATCATCCGCAAACCCCAGATCCCCAGACTGATAGAGCAGATGAAAACACTCGAGTGCGGGCTCTACATCGAAAAGGAGTACCGGGACGAACTGCTCTACACTATCGAAGCACTCAAGGAAAAGGACCGTGCGCTCGAAGCATCCATGAAAGCCCTCAAGGAAAAAGAGGAATTCCTCTTCCAGAAAGCCAAAATGGCCGACATGGGAGAGATGATCGGCAACATCGCCCATCAGTGGCGCCAACCCCTTGCCATTAACAACACCCTTCTCTCCATTCTCAAAGAGAAATCCCAGATGGAGATGCTCTCTACTGAAGAGCTTCAGGAAAAACTCGAAGAGATGGAGCATAACATCCACTATATGTCCAAGACCATCGACGACTTCATGCGATTCTACCATCCGGAAAAACGCAAAACAGTCTTTTCTGTCTCAGATATGGTCGAACATGCCCTGACCATCGTGCACCCCATTTTGAAAAAAGCCGATATCGGCTTTTCTTTCACCCCGCAGGAGGATGTCTATGTCAAAGGCTACATGAACGAGTACACCCAGGTGGTGGTGGCACTGCTGACCAATGCCAAAGATGTCCTGCTGGAACGGCAGATCCCCCAGGCGCATATCGATATAAGTCTTCATCAGGAAGAGAATGAGATATCTCTGTGCATCAGGGACAATGCCGGAGGGATCCCCGATGTCTACATCCAGCGCATCTTCGATCCCTACTTTACGACCAAACACAAATCGATGGGTACAGGGCTGGGACTCTACATTGCCAAGATGATCATCGAGAAGAACATGGACGGCAGACTTCGGGCGGAGAACCGGGATGAAGGTGCTGCATTTATCATCACATTGGAGCGTGTCGATGTCACACACTAAAATAGAAGATATCACCATCCTCATTGCCGAAGATGAGAAGAAACTGCTCGACAGCATGGTGGAGTATCTGCAGATCTTTTTTGCCCATGTCTATGCCGTAGAGGACGGAGAGAGCGCCTATGTGGAGTACAACCGTCTCCGTCCGGACATCATCATCGCCGATATCCACATGCCGCACCTTGACGGGCTCTCCCTGATACGAAAGATACGCTGTCAGGACAAGCAGACGCGGATCATCATCACCACCGCACACTCCGATAAAGAGAAACTGCTCGATGCCATCGAACTCAATTTGGTCAAGTACCTCATTAAACCCGTTCAAAGTGACAAACTCAAACAACTGCTTTTCAATGTGGTTGAGGAGATCCGTGCCCAGCGCTCAACCATCGTACTGGGGAAAGGACTTTTCTGGGACAAAGAGGAACAAAGACTGCTTCAGGACAGCAAGGAGATCAACCTCAACCCCAGTGAGAGGAAAGTGCTTTCTCTACTCATTGACAAAAGAGGACGGAGCGTCTCCGCTATCGATATTTTCAACACGCTCTATGAGGATCAGCCCGAACGGGACTACTCATCCCATGCCGTCACTTCACTGATCAAACAGCTCAGACAGAAACTTCCGGAGGGCATAATCAAAAATGTTTACGGGGTGGGATACATTTTTTTAAAAAAATAGGGATTTTTGTCATATTTGACAAACTTTGACAAACTCTTGTTCTATACTACGTTCCAAGAGGTGGTAACTTCTACATATCCCCCTTTGTAAACACCTCTGAAATGACTACACTGGTACCGGGCTCTCCGCCCGAACTTAGACCGGCATTCTGTTTTTGTCTACTTCTTTTTCCTTTGCACCAGTGTAGGAGTTTGACACGCATCAAGCGCCACCCCTTCACGCAGACCGTCATCTACCACAATACACCGCTCTTGCTCCAAGATCGTATAAAGATGCTTGAATATCAGTATCCCCGCGGCAATCAGGTCGCTTCTGCCCGTACCTACAGTCTCTTCTCTTTGTCCAAACGGCATGGAAAGCAGCTTATCAAGGTAGAAGTCCAGCTCCTCTTTTTGCAGTATGGTGCCGTTGATCTTCGCGGCATCGTAGGTGGCATAGGTCTGCCCCATCTTCATCGCCGCCACGGTTGTAGGCGTGCCTGCCGTAGCGACAAAAGCATCAACCTCTCCGTGTGTGGCAAAGATCTCCGCACAGAACATCTGCATGGAGAGCATCTCCCTAGGCAATGCCTCTGCGATAGTTTCCAGCGTACCATACTGCTGCGCAATCGTCACGATACCCACAGGGAAACTTTTGGAGATCGTATTGTCAGGATAGCAAAAGATGATCTCCGTCGAACCGCCCCCGATATCGACTAACACAAATGATTTGGAAGCATGGTGTAGCTTGCGCAGCCGCTCTTTAACTGCCATGAGTGTCAAACGCGCCTCTTCTTCTCCGTCGATCATGCGAAACTGTACACCTGTCTCCTTCGCAATGCGCGAGAGTACATCATCACTGTTCTTCGCCTGTCGTACCGCTTCGGTCGTGACTGCAACAACCTGCTGTCCCTCAAAGTCGATCTGCTGCTGCGCTTCTTTAATGGCATAGATCACCCGGTCAACCGCTTCATGGTCAATGACCCCGGTACTGTTGAGCTTGTCCGCCGTTTTGACGATCTTCTCAAAATCCGCCGTCGCCCTGCCTGTAATACAATCGTACTCCAATACCCGCAGCGTGTTGGAACCCAAATCTATCGCTATCAAAACTTCCCCAAATTCCTCATTTATCAGTGTTCCTCACGGAATGAAAACCCGCCCTCTTTGAGCCTCTGGCGGATGAGCTCCTGATGCTCTTTGCCTTTGGTCTCCAACGCTACACTCACATGCGCATCACCGAACTCAAGGTCGATGGAGGTACGGTCGTAGCCGATCTGAACGATGTTGGCTCCCACATCGGTGAGGATCTGTGTAAAGCTCTGAAGCGCACCGGGCTTGTCTATGAGCGTGACGATGAGCTTCATTTTTCGCGCGGACTTCATGAGCCCCTTTTCGATGATGAGCGAGAGCATCGTCACATCGATGTTTCCACCGCTCAAGACGATTCCCACTTTGCTGCCTTTGGGAATGTCGAGTTTGCCATGCAGCAGTGCCGCGACACCCACAGCACCCGCTCCCTCTACCAGTACCTTCTGTCGTTCAAGCAGGAAGAGAATGGCGGAGGCGATCTCATCTTCACATACCCCCTCGAAGCGGTCTACAAACTTCAAGATATACTCCAATGTTACAGGAGAGGTATCACGCACGGCGATCCCGTCGGCGATGGTGCGTACACTGGTCGTATCGATGGGCTTTTTTGCTGCAAAAGATTGACGCATTGCCGGAGCCCCTTCAGCGGAGACTGCGATGATCTCGATGTCCGGCTTTAACGCTTTTGCCGCCACCGACATACCCGCAATGAGCCCGCCGCCGCCGACGGGCACGACCATCACATCCAGATCGGGCTGTTCCCCCAGCATCTCAAGCGCTACGGTTCCCTGCCCCGCCATCACCTCTTCATCGGTAAAGGGGTGTACGAAATCCAGTCCTTTTTCACGGCTGTATGTCACCGCATAGGCATACGCCTCATCATAGTTGCTCCCCTGCAAAATGACATTGGCACCGAAGGACTTGACCCCCTGTACTTTCGTCAGCGGAGTCGATTCGGGCATGACGATGGTCGCTTCGATACCGAAATAGTTTGCCGCAAACGCTACCCCCTGCGCATGGTTCCCTGCACTGGCTGCAACCACACCGCCTTTTTGACCCGCTTCGACCAGTGTCGCGATCTTGTTGAATGCCCCACGCAGCTTGAAAGCGCCTGTGCGTTGAAGGTTCTCTTTTTTCAAATAGACCTCAAACCCGCTCATTTCACTGAGTATCGGTGCCAAAGAGAAAGGCGTATGGTGTACCACCCCCTCCAGTCGTTCATACGCTTTTTCGATCTGCTCCAATTTCAACATCTGTTTTGCCTCTACTTTTATTATGCTCTAATGCTCGCCATTATATCGAAAAATGCATCAACGATAAGACGAGAGATACCCCTTGACTTCCTCTGCCGAACCTCTGAAGACTACGCGCGCCGCGTTCTTATCTATCTGGTAATCGTACATCGGGTCGTAGTACTCTTTGAGCAGATAGGTAACCCACCCTTCGTGATCACCTATCTCTCCTGTACGCTTCTGTGTTTCGTAGGCCTCTTCGAACATAGTGGTCACTTCCCGGTAACGCAGTCCGCCCAGACGCTTTTTGATGCGCTCCATCGCGCTGCATATATCTTCCGCCCACATTTCAAAACCTTGATCGGCAAATGCTTCGGCATACTGCTGCTGTGCCTGGGCTACATACTCGTCAAATGTAATGGCAACCCGTTCCGCCTCAGGGGTTTCAAGGATCACCAGCGGTGCGTGTGAGAGATGATCAATAAGACTTTGCGGCAGATAAACCCTGCCGACCCCTCTGCCCTCATCTTCAAAGACCAGATGTTCATAGCCTTTCTCCAACTGCTGTATCAGTTTGTAAGCCAGGGCGTTCTCAAAATTGATCTGCGAGGGCTGCGGGGTGATCTCCCGTCCGAACGAAGAGCCTCTGTGATTGGCAAGACCTTCAAGGTCGATGGCATTGGCGATCTCCTGCAGCAAAATCGTCTTGCCCGAACCTGTACGACCTCCCAGTATGATAGGCTTGAATGCTTCTACAGACTGGTCTGTCTGGTGCATCAGGTAATTTCGAAACGCCTTGTAGCCACCTTTGAGACGGACAATATCGGTACCGCTTTCATGCAGCCATTGCTGGGCTATCTGCGAGCGCTGTCCCCCTCTGAAACAGAAGAGTTTGGCATCGGGATGCGCCTCGATGAAATCTCGCCACGCTTTGATGCGTGTCTCCTTCACCTCACCGTTGACCAGAGAATGCCCAAGTTTGACCGCCGCTTCGTTGCCCTCCTCTTTGTAGCGTATGCCGACCACTCTTCGCTCTTCATCATCCATCAGCGGCAGGTTGACCGCATGAGGGAAAGAACCTTTGGCGAACTCCACGGGTGCACGCACATCGATCAGCGGTGTTTCGTTCAGTACGATGGACCGGAAGTCTTCACTCAGCGGCAGCTGTGCCATTAAACCACCTCGACCAGCGGACCATCATTTTTAGGCAGGGTCTCGCCAATGGGTTCAAGGTCAAACCCATACTCCGATGCCACCTTTTTGAACGCATCGACACCTTCAGGCTTGACGATCACCAACAGTCCGCCGGAGGTCTGCGCATCGCAGAGGATCTCCCGCTGCTGCTGTGTCATCTCACTGATCTTCTCTCCGTAGCTGGCAAAATTTTTGCGTGCACCGCCGGGGATACATCCCAACTGCCGGTAATGCTCTACTTTTGGCAGCAGTGGTACCTTGTTAAATAGCACTCTGGCGTTGATGCCGCTTGCTTCGCAAATCTCCGTCAAATGCCCCAGCAGACCGAAACCGGTCACATCGGTCATCGCCACAACCCCATCCAACGGCGCAAGGTCAGCCCCGATCTTGTTGAGCGTGGTCATCGCTTCGATGGCAGGCTCAATGTCATCCTCTTCGATCTTTTTTTGCTTTTGTGCCGTGGAGAGAATACCGATGCCCAGCGGCTTGGTCAGGAAAATCTTACAGCCGGCCTTGGCACCGTCATTGGTCATCAGGTTCTTGTTGTCGACCAATCCTGTGGCTGCCAGCCCGAAGATGGGTTCGGGAGAATCAATGGAGTGTCCTCCCGCCAGCGGAATGCCGGCATCTTCACACACTGCACGCCCGCCATCGATGACCTGCTGTGCTACATCGGCAGAGAGTTTGTCAATGGGCCAGCCAAAGATCGAGATCGCCATCAGCGGTCTGCCACCCATGGCGTAGATATCGCTCAGCGCATTGGTCGCCGCGATCTTTCCGAAAGTAAAGGCATCATCGACAATAGGCATGAAAAAGTCCGTTGTAGAAAGTACCGAAGTACCATTACCCAAATCGAACGCTGCCGCATCATCCTTGTTACTGTTGCCTACCAACAGTTCGGGATAGACAATGTTCTCCCGTGTGGTTTCGAGTATCTCATCGAGCAGCATCGGGGAGATCTTGCACCCGCATCCTGCACCGTGGCTGTACTCTGTCAGTTTGACCGATTGTTCCATTGTTATCCTTGCTTTGTTATAATGGAGGTATTATAACAGCAGGATATTAAAATGATAGAGATACCGAATTTCGACACCCTTGACCTTAAACACATTGTCTGCGACTACAACGGTACTATTGCCAAAGACGGC
>JAJRRK010000153.1 GCA_024279555.1 Campylobacterales bacterium | reverse complement strand
GATAGGAATTTCTACCAAGACCATTTATGCGGTCGCGGCACTGTACGAACTCGGTTCGACCACTGATGGTGATGTCCTCAAGATCAAAGAGATTGCTTCACGTGCTTCTATTCCGCAGAGTTTCCTCGAACAGATCCTGCTCGAATTGAAAAAGCAGGGAGTACTCACCAGTGTCAAAGGCGCTCACGGTGGTTACAAACTCGCCAAGGAACTCAAGGACATTACGCTAAGAGAGATTGTTCTTATTCTTGAGACAGATGCGTTCAGTGATATTTGCCGTACGGACAATATGGCGCTGAAGCTCTTTTGGGAAGATGTCCAAAAGGGTGTTGCAGAGGTCTTTAGTATACCGCTTTCAGAACTGAAACAGTATGAGATGAAAGCCAACCATACACTCAATTTTTCTATCTGACCCGGAGGTTAACCATGGAAAAAGACTTTGACTACTATAACACACTTCTGGTACGCAGTGTCGGTTCGAAAACCGGCCCGGTAGCGCCGACAGTTGTTCCTTCGGCAGCGTTCGGCTATGAGGATGCGCAGGAGGCAGAGGGGATCTTTGCCGGTGAGGTGAACAAACCGCTCTATGCGAGAGTTGGTAATCCGACGAATGCCAAGCTGGAGAGCATCGTTGCCAAGATGGAAGGGGGCTTTGGTGCCATTGCGACATCATCGGGGATGGGAGCGCTCTCCATGGTGACCACTGCCTTTCTCAAGGCGGGTGACGAAGTGCTTTGTATCGGCGGCTTTTTCGGGGGAACCTATACGCTGGTCAATGAAACCCTCAAGCGGTTTGGTGTGAGCAACAGCTTTTGTGATGTGGATGATTTTGAGCATATCGAGGCAAAGCTGGCTTCGGGTGTGAAGATGGTACTGATGGAGAGTGTGGGCAATCCGAGTTTACGTCTGCCTGACCTGACACGCATTGCAAATCTTTGTAACCAGTATGAGACACTGCTGGTGGTGGATAACACGGCTACTCCGCTGCTGCTGCGTCCGCTGGAGATGGGTGCGGACATCGTCGTACATTCCAGTACCAAGAACATGAGCGGACACTCGGCTGCACTGGGCGGCATCGCCGTGTTCCGTGCCGTCAAGGAAGAGGGGGAGAAACTGCGCAGCGAGAAGTATGCCGATATACACAAGGTGCTTGACAAAATGGGGCATAAAGCCTTCATTCCCATTTGTAAAAAGCGTGCCATACGGGACATGGGTATGACCGCCAACGCCTTTGGCTCCTTTTTGACGATGCTGGGGCTTGAAACCCTCTCGCTGCGTGTAGAAAGAGTCAACAAGTCAGTTGCCAAAGTGGCGCAGATACTTGAAGAGAAACTGCCCGAAGCGATAACCGTCAACCATCCGTCTCTGCCTGATAGTGAGGACTACGCACGGTATCAGCTTGACTTTCCCAACGGCTGTGGACCGCTTTTGACACTCGATGCGGGTACTCCCGAACGGGCTTTTGCGCTCTTAAATAACCTCAAGGGTGTGACGCTCACTGCCAACATCGGTGACAACCGTACGCTGGCGTTGCATATGCAAAGCACTATCTACAGTGATTTCGCCCCCCAAGACCGGAAATTTCTCGGGGTAACCGAGGGGCTGATCCGTGTCTCCATCGGTTTGGAGGATCCCGAAACGATCGCCCAAGATTTCCTTCAGGCTGCCGAAGCCGCACTGTAGCGATGTTACGCAGGCTTAAGGATAAGGCGCTCACCGCAGGAGCCAGAACAGCGATCAATACACAGATCAAGGCGTATGGTACAATGCTCAAACTTGATCTTGACTCCAAAAACAAATCTCTCAGCTTTGAAGTGATGCTCCATGGCGAGACCCAGCCACTGCATGTACATGTGGCACGCTATGAACTCTCCGAAGAGCACGACAAGCATCTGTTGCGGGTCTACGGTGTGCAGACATCCCGCAGATGGATAGACACACTGGCAGCCTCCTATCTGGAAGGCAAAGCCTTTGCCATTCCCGAAGAGTATGTGAAACTGTTAAAGGTAATGGTTTAAAGTACAGCCTTTAGTCCGTAAAAGTAGCTTTGCAGTTCCATCACGGCTTTGGAAGTGAGCTCCTCCATGAAAGACTCCAGTTTATCTTTTTTCTTCCAGATCGGCTTGGTCACTTTCGCTGCTTTTTGCAACGCCTCTTTGGCTTGAGTGATCGTACCGACTGTATCGACCAAACCCACCTCTTTGGCACGCGCGGCGAGAAATATGTGCGCATCGGCATAGCGCTTGGAGTCATTGATGTCAAGTTTTCTTGCCTTGGCGACATCACTGACGAACAGGTCGTAGGTATCTTTGGTCAGGCGTTCAAGCTCTGCGCGTTCTTGCGGTGTCCATTGTCGCGTGAAGGTGCCGGCTTCTTTGTAGGTTCCCTCTTTGACTATCTGCGGTTTCACACCGATTTTTCGCATCAGATCTTCAATATCGGCACTCTCCATGATGACCCCTATGGAACCTACGATGGCACCGGGATTGGCGATGATCTGCTGGGCGTAGATGCTGCTGTAGTAGCTGCCGCTTGCCATGATGCCCGAAGCGTAGGCGATGACCGGCTTGCTTTTTTGCAGATCGCGGATGGCATAGCTGATCTCGATGGAGGGAGGTACGGCACCGCCGGGGGAGTTGACATTGAGCAGAACCCCTTTGATGTTGCTGTCTTTTTTGGCTTCTTCGATCTGTTTGAGTATCTTCTCGGCACTGATAATCGGACCAAACAGTTTGATCTCCTGCAGGTTCGCTTTTTTCAGCGGTGCTTCAGCCGTTGGCATGAAAACAATCAAGAGTATGAGCAGAAAAAGCAGCCCTTTGAAGTGATCGCCGATCCATTTGACGGCATTGCCGATTTTTTTAAACATATTTCTCTCCTTCAATATAAAGTGCGTCGACTTCCCGTGTATGCAAAATGCTCCAGAGCGCAATCTCTTCGGCACGTTTGGGCAGTTCAGGCAGGGTTACCAGTGCAAAGTCGGCATCTTTGCCCACATGCAGGGTGCCGCCGTTGGTGCCCAGTGCCTTGGCGGCATCTTCTGTCGCTGCCTTGATGAGCTTCAGTGCCAGTTGCTGAATGGGTGCCTGATGGTGCATCATCAACGCGGCACGGAACTCATCAAAGATGTTGAGCGAGTCGTTGGAGCTCAGTCCGTCTGTCGCTACAGTGTAGGGCAGGTCAAGTTCTCCGAGTTTTTCTATAGCCAGCCTTCCGCAGCCGAGATAGCGGTTGGAGCGGGGGCAGTGCGCCACGGTATGTCCGTGTGCCTTGAGGTGTGCAAGCTCTTCATCATTCGCCTGTACACAGTGGACGAAGTGGGTGGGGTAGGTATCGAAGGCGTGCAGGAACTCTTTGATAGTCGTAACTGGTGTGGAGGTGTTGAAGAACTTCTCAAAAAAGGCCTTGAACTCTCCGCTGCCCTCTTCAAGCCACTCTCGCTCTGCCTGCGACTCCAAAAAATGGGTGCTCAGAGGCATCTTGTGCTGTTTTGCCAGGGTGACGGCTCTTTGCAGAATGACCGGATGTACCGAGTAGGGAGAGTGGATGGCGACTGCGGGAGTGATACGGCTTTCGTTGTCACAGCTTTGTGAGGCTTGTACCCGCTCGAGAAAATCGCCATAAAGCATGTCGGCATACTGGGCGTTGGAGCCGATGAGCTCGTTGAAGAAGACGACACGCTGTGGTACCTCTTCACAGATCTGCAACTCTGTACCGAAACTGGAAATAGCACCGAAGGTGGTGATGCCCGAACGCATCATCTGTTCACACTCTTTGCGCATCATCTCGTTGTTGCAGTCTTTAAGCAGGTTGTCACGGTGTTCGATGACCGTATCGAGCCACGGCATGAACGAGCCGTATTTGAGTGCGGTCTTGTTGGCGGAGAACTCCAGATGTACATGGGTGTTGATGAACCCCGGGTAGAGTACCGTATAGGGCTTGGCGCGGATGAGTTGGGCATCCGGGTAGTCGCCTATCAGATTTTCCGGTGTATCGACCGCCCGGATGTGTGTATCGAACGCAATGGCGAGGTTCTCAACATACTTTCCGTCAATGTAGAGATAATCGGCAATGATGATCTTCAAGACATCTCCTTTTAAATCTTTTTGGGTAAAATCATACCCTAAAATATACAACAATAAGGTAGTGAAATGAAAATCGTAGTCATCCAAGGACCCAATCTCAATATGCTCGGTGTGCGTGAACAGAATGTATACGGCCCGATGAAACTGGAAGATATCCACAAGCAGATGAAAGGTTTCGCCGATCAGAACAAGATCGATATCGAATTCTTCCAGAGCAATCTTGAAGGTGAGATTGTAGACCGTATTCAGGAGTGCATGGGTGATGCTGACGGTATCATTATCAACCCTGCAGCCTATACCCACACCTCTATCGCTATCCGCGATGCATTGGCGGCAGTGCAGATCCCAACCATCGAAGTACACCTGAGCAATATCCATGCCAGAGAGGAGTTCAGACACAAATCTCTGACCGCACCGGTATGTGCAGGACAGATCGTGGGTATGGGACCGTTCGGATACCACCTTGCGATGGTCGGCATGACACAGATCCTCAACGAAGTAAAGATGATGAAAGAGGCGCAAAAGCAGGCGCAGGCACAGCAGAAGGCTGCACAGGAACTGAAGTAACCTCCATCATTGATGCGGGGTGAGGATGCTCCGTATCATCTCTCTTCTCTTTCATCACACAAAGGCCAACCATGAACTTTATGCTTAAAGACGAAAATGCTATCTATTACGAATGTGGTTACAGCTGTGACAATGCGCTTTATCTGCGTTTGGGAAAAGAGGCGTTTTTCATTACCGACAGCCGCTACACCATTGATGCGCAGGAGCATGTGAGGGGGGCGCAGGTGGTCATCGAGCGTGATCTTTACACTAAAGCGGCACAGATACTCAAAAAGGCGAAGGTCAAAAAGGTGATCTTCGACCCCAAGGAGTGGAGTGTGGCAGGATTTGAGGTGCTCATTTCCAAGACGAAGGTGCACTTTAAGCCCGAACCCGATTTTTCCCATAAAAAGCGCATCATCAAGCGTGACGAAGAGCTACAAATCATCGCTAAAGCGGCAAAGCTGGGAGCCAAAGCCTTCAAAGCCTTTGCAAAAGAGATCGGCAAAGAGGGGTTTGGCAAAGATGAGTTTGCCCTGACATACATGGCAAAAGGGGCACTGAGCGGTTACGGAAAGTATGATATCAGTTTTGACCCCATTGTCGCCATCAACGGCAATGCTGCCAAGCCGCATGCCACGCCGACAAAAAAGAGGCTCAAAGAGGGTGACCTGCTGCTAGTCGATGCGGGACTGAAGTACAAGCGCTACTGCTCGGACAGAACCCGTACAGTTTTTGCCGAGAAAGGATTCGTATTTAAGAGCAAACAGACCTTTGGCAAAAAGAAGATCCAAAAGGCGTACGATACCGTGCTCAAAGCGCATGACAATGCCATCGCAAAGGCACGCAGCGGCATGAAGGCCAAAGAGGTCGATGCCCTGACCCGCGACCTCATAGAGAAGGCGGGGTTTGGCAAGTATTATGTCCACTCTACAGGACATGGTGTGGGGCTTGATATCCATGAGATGCCCTACATCGCGTCCAAATCCGAAACCGTCATTGAGGACAGCATGGTATTTACCATTGAGCCGGGTATCTATATTCCCGGAGAGTTTGGCATACGTATTGAGGACATGGTGGCAATGGTGGACGGCAGGGCGAAGGTGCTTTGAGAATTGAGAATTGAAAATTGAGAATTGAGAATTGAGAATGAGGGAAATGCATGGTTAAAAGAAAACGGCTCAATGATGCAAATACATTGATTTTTACCCCGCATTTTCCCTATAATGCCCAAAAGCATTCTTTAAAGCGCCACAGGGCACTGCTGGGGATCGGCGGGAATGTCGGTGATGTGCTGCGCCGTTTTGAGCATCTGTTTGTCTATTTGAAAAAAAGCCGTGCTGTTGAAGTTGTGGAGACTTCGCCGCTTTTGAAGAATCCGCCGTTTGGTTTTACTAAGCAGGAGGAGTTCCTCAACGGACTGATTCTCGTTAGAACCGATCTGACACCACGCCGACTGTTGCGCTATGTGCTGCGTACCGAGAAGCGTTTTGGGCGTAAGCGTCTTTTCAAAGATGCTCCAAGAACGCTGGATATAGACATCATATTTTATGATGATATTACAATGCAAAGCCCGGAGCTGACACTGCCGCATCCACACTGGATGGAACGCAGTTCAGTGCTCATTCCGCTGGCTAAGATGAGAAAGGTTGCAAGATGATCAAGGAAACATTTGTCGCATCGACCCCTAAAGGGGCTTATGAACAGGCTGTAGAGAAGTACGGTACCGAAGATCTAGAGATCGTTTCTGCCAAACAGTTGCGTTACGATGACGGCGAATTGCGCGCGGAAGTGGTCATTGCCGTACCCAAAGCGCTTTTTATGGAGCGATCTTTTGGAAAGCCTTTACCTGCGAAGTATCGTCATTCAGAAGAGGAGCAGATGCTCGGTGAGATCGGTGAGCTCAAAGCACAGTTAGAGGAGATGAAGGAGGAGATACTCGGTGTCTCGCCCCTCACACCGGTAGAGGAAAAGGTACGGACGCTTTTTATAAAAAAGGGGATCTCTCCTGCCTGGCTTGACGGTGTACTGGAAAACCTTGTAGGCACACCGCTGGTAGGTGATGCATCGTTGCTTGTCTCCTATCTGCTCGAAGAGATAGATGAGACGCTGCAGGTACGTCAGGAGGATCTTAGTAAACCAAAGCTCATTATGCTGGTAGGACCTACGGGGGTAGGCAAAACGACCACCATCGCCAAACTGGCAGCCCGTTATGCCTATCTGCTCGATCGTCCCTATAAGGTAGCGCTTATCAATCTTGATACCTTCAAAGTCGGTGCCATCGAACAACTGGGGCACTATGCGGAGATCATGCAGATAGATCACTATGCCGTCTCCACCCCTGAAGATTTCAAAGAGAAGATAGAAGCGCTGGAGAGCTTTGACATCATTTTGGTCGATACGGCAGGGATGTCCCCGTATGATACCCAGAAGTTCATCAAGACCGTAGGGTTTGTCCAGTCTGAAACGGTTCGGGAACTTGAAGTGCATTTGACCCTCTCTGCGACGGTCAAGTATGAAGATATGGACGACATCTATCAGAACTTTTCGTTTTTGAACCTCGATGCAGTGATCGTCTCCAAGTTTGACGAAACAAAACACTTGGGAACCCTGCTGAACTTCATGCTGCTTTACAAACTGCCGATGAGTTACTTTTCCATCGGTCAGGAGGTGCCTGACGATCTACTGGTAGCCAGCAAGGAGTACCTGCTGGAGCGTTTCATCGGGGATGTGCATGCGGGGTGAGACCCAGGCGAGTCATCTTGAAACGATGATGCGCAAACAGGGTGCTCTGCAAACCTATGAATTGGCACTCGCACCGGTTAGGATTGGATATGATGATCTAAAGAGACTTCAAAAAGATGATCTGGTTTCTCTACAGAGTGGAAAACCTGCACTTTTTCTGTTGGACAAAGATGAGATAGTCGCAACTGTCGGACTTGATCTTTGGAAGCGTATGACAGAGGTAATCTCGCTCAAAAAAAGAAAACATAAAAAGCATGGCAAAGATGAGATATTGCTATGCAGTTTTGGAGAAGTAAACAGCAGCAGACTTCTCAAAGGAAAACGCATCGATGTCTCCGCTTTGGATCTCTCCCGTGTAACATTGAAAACCAAAGAGAAAATATGGGCTTACGGTACACTTGTGT
>JAJRRK010000152.1 GCA_024279555.1 Campylobacterales bacterium | reverse complement strand
CCTCTTCTAGAAAGAGGTACCGTTGATAGTTGTTTTGCCGTTTTTGATCGTTGCACTATAGGTGATGGTGTCGTTGTTTTCTTTGGGAGGCACAAGCATAATTGCCATCAGCATAAATACATCTTGTCTCTTTGCCAAGGCATGGAAGAGTTTTTTTGAGAGTGTTAGATCGACCGTGGCATCGAGCATGCCAAATAACATTGCAGGGTTGGAGAGTGCCTTTTGCAGATCAGCACTTTTATCCAGTCCGATTGAAGCGGTGAGTGTCATACCACCCAGAGCTTTAGCGTTTTGGATGATCTCTTTGACAGAAAGATCATTGATCTTCAAAGCAATGCCTTTTTCAAGCAGTCTATAGAATGCCTTGTCGATGGCTTCGGCATCTTTTTGGGGATCAAGTGTCTGGAGTGCCTGCAAGGCGTTGATGTCAATATTGGTAATATCGGCATCCCAGATGAAATTTTTGGCAGTAATGTGCTCCTGGTCTGATTTGACCTCCATTGCTTTGACAGAGGTTTGTACCTTGGTATGCAAAAGATCGTTGGTCACCTTTTCGGAAGTGTGTACGGCAATACCCTCTACCTGCCCGTCAAATATACCTTCCTGTCGGAAAGCCAGCTGCTCAATGGTGTACGCAGCATCCATATCGAAAAGTGTTTTTCCTGTGATAGTGTGTTTGGAATGAATGTTTTTCAGAGTGATATGCATGCCCTTTTCATCGGAGAGTGAGAGCTGTTTGAGTGTCTGGTCGATGTATGAAAGGCGCTCCTGTTCGGTTTTGCCGTGGAAAGTGAGAGACGCCATGGTGATATGCAGCGTATCTTCTCCGACAAAGGTCTCATTGATGTCCTTAACATAGCCTTTGAAGTTTTCAAGGTCTTTGGCAACATCAATATGCATAAAGAGTTTTTTCTCGGCAACCATCTTCTCTACCTGTGAGAGGAACCGTTTGCTTTGGGGGTCATCGGCACTTTTTACCAAGGCATCGGGGAGTTTGATCGGGTAGAGGTCGATGGAGAGTGCACTGTAGATATCTTTGAGGTAATAGACATCCGCCCCGATCTTCATACCTTTGAGCGCTTCGACATCTTCGGGAGTGGCGGGAGTGCCCTGTGCGGTCAGATAGGTGGCGATCTTGGCAGGATTGTCAAAAGAGAGGATGAAGTGATCCTCTCTTTCCTTGCTGATACGGTTCTCTATGCCAAAGCCGCTTTGCTGCATAAGGGTCAGTTCCTGTTCGAGCTGCTGTTTCGCTTTGGCACGAATGTCGTCTTTGCCGAGGGTAAAGAGATAGATCAGTGCGATCGCTGCGATCGCGCCGAAGATGATGCCGAGTTTTTTCATGGTATGTTCCTTTTAGTTTTGGGGGTAGAGGGCTTTGAGGTGATCAATCTTTCTACCCATATTGAGCAGTGCCATGTCGGCAAGTACCAGTGCCATCATCGCCTCTGTAACGACTGCACCGCGAATGACGACACAGGGGTCATGTCTGCCTTTGAGCTCGAGTGTAACCGGGTTGCCCGCCTTGTCGATCGTCTGTTGGGGCTGAAATATGGAGGGGGTCGGCTTGAAGTGGGTTTTGACGATGATAGTATTGCCGTTGCTGATACCCCCGAGGGTACCGCCGGCATGGTTGCTTGCAAACCCTTGGGGGGTGATGGCGTCATTGTTCTGGCTGCCTTTGAGATGGGTGCTTGCCACCCCGTCGCCGATCTCGACCGCCTTGGCGGCGTTGATGCCCATCATCGCTTCGGCGAGCACGGCATCGAGTTTGTAGTAGAGCGGTTCACCCAGCCCGATGGGTACTCCCGTGGCACGGGTCAGTACGACACCGCCTACGGAGTCGTGTGCCTCTTTGGCGTTGAGCACTGCTTCCTCTTGCGCTTTTTCCTTATGAGGATCGAGCGCACAGAGCTTGGAGTTTTTGGCATGCTCGAAATCGATGGTTTCGGCTTTGATCCCGTCGACTTCGCACAGCCCGCTTTGAATGGTGATGCCGATCTCTTTGAGCATCAGTTTGGCAATGGCGCCGCCGGCAACCCTTGCAGCGGTTTCCCGTGCCGATGATCGTCCGCCGCCGCGGTAGTCGCGCAGACCGTATTTGTGAAAGTAGGTGAAGTCGGCATGCCCGGGACGGAAGAGGTCTTTGACATTGTCGTAGTCTTTGCTCTTCTGGTTGGTATTGAAGATTACCATGGCGATGGGCGTACCGGTAGAGAGCCCTTCGAAGACTCCGGAGAGGATCTCTACTTTGTCATCCTCTTTGCGTCCTGTTTCCAGTTTGGTTTTGCCCGGTTTGCGTCTGTCCAGTTCGGACTGGATGAAAGCCTCGTCTATCTTCAGTCCGGCAGGTACACCATCAAGGATGCAGCCGATGGCTTTGCCGTGCGACTCTCCAAAAGTTGTCAGTGTCAGTCGTTTTCCGAATGTGTTCATTTTTTTAGTGCCTCCAGTGCGATCTGCGCGGCTTTTTGCTGCGCCTCTTTCTTGCTTTTGCCCTTGGCGGTGGCGATGGTCTCATCATTGAGGGTCACGGCGATCTCGAACTCTTTTTTGTGGTCTGGCCCAGAGGAGCCCAACAATTCGTACTGTGGTGTGACACCGTGTGTTGCCTGTGTCAGTTCCTGAAGGGCGGTTTTGTAGTCTTTGGAGAGGGTGTCGAGGTCTATTTTGGGGTGTGCCGCCTCAAGCAGTGCGATGGCGATCTCTTTGGCTTTTTCCAGTCCCGCTTCAAGATAGATGGCGCCGATGAGTGCTTCGAATGCATTGGAGAGCAGGGAGGGTTTGTTGCGGCCGTTGTTGTTCTCTTCTGCGGCAGAGAGATAGATGTGGTTGCCAAGGTCTATGGCACGTGCGAGCAGTGTGAAGCCACTTTCATTGACCAGTGAAGCGCGTATTTTGGAGAGTACCCCTTCATTGGAGTTGGGAAATTTGTGGAAGAGGTACTCCCCCACGATAAGATCGAGCACCGCGTCTCCGAGGAACTCAAGCCGCTCATTATTGTAAGGCTTTTTATAACTCTTGTGGGTCAAAGCCTCAATAATCAATTGCTTATTGTCAAAAGTATAGTTCAGTCGTTTTTCCAGTTGACTGTAGTCTGTCATGTGTCATTCCTTTCATGTTGGTTTAGGAGAGTGCCTTGATGCGTTCGGCTTCTGTACGTGCCAGTTCGTCGCAGCGTTCATTCTGCGGATGTCCGTCATGACCGCGTACCCAGACCCCTTTGATGCGGTGCGGCTTGGAGACTTCCAGATACTCTTTCCAGAGGTCGACGTTTTTGACCTTTTTGAAATCTTTTTTGACCCATCCCTCCAGCCATTCGTTGATTGCCTTGATCACATAGGAGCTGTCGGAGACCACGGTGACATCACAGGGCTCTTTGAGCATCTTCAGCCCTTCGATCACTCCGCGTAGCTCCATACGGTTGTTGGTGGTATGATCCTCCCCGCCGAAGTACTCTTTGGTATGGCCGTTGTACTCTAAAATGCCGCCGTAGCCGCCGGGTCCGGGATTGCCCAGACTTGATCCGTCAGAGTAGAGAGTGATCTGTTTGCGTGCGTGCTTTTGCAATCTGTTCCTCGACTTTTACAGAGTTGATCGCCATACAGTTTGGACACCGCTTGAACGAAACAGGAAAGCTCTGTTTACATTTTTTACACAGGTAGGAGAACTCCAGATCAGCCTCTTCAAAACCGTTCTGTTTGGCGGTGGCAATCATATCAATGGCGAAAATACCGCTTTGTGCCGCCGGTTTTTGCAAATATCCCTTGGCATAATAGAGTGTCGCCAGCTGTGTATTGGTTGCGATTATATCCAAATCGAGTTGTGAATTGGGTAAGTACCAAAGGATGTCGAGTATCTCCGAAATACGCTCAGGGTCGATGTTCTCCCATGCGACACGCGTGTCAAGTTGAAGCAGTGAAGCGATGATGGGGCGGTAGAGTTCGGGAGCCTCTTTGAGCAGCTTTTGCAAGGCAGCGAGCTTCTCTTCTGTGGAGTGCTTCCTGTCTGCTGTAAGAGCGGAATACTCCAGAAATTTTTCGAGTGTCCGTGTCTCTTCTCCGAGCAGATTGAGCGGTTCGATGATCTCTTTAGCCTTGTCATACTCATGGAGGGTTTCATAGACGATCCCCAGTTCATAGAGGACTTTGGGGTTACGCGGTCGTTTGCGGAGTATCTCCACATAGATGGAACGGGCACGTTCCAGAAAGCCGGCATGCAGATAGGTGCTGCCCAGCCGTTCGAGAAGTTCGGATTTTGCCAGATCGTTGGAGACGTTCCGTGTCAGGTAGAGATAGATATTGATCGCTTTGTGGTATTCACCGGCATTCTCGAAAGCCTTTGCCAGTAGTGTCAGCGGTTTGAACATATGTTCTTCAAAGGGCATCTGATCGGTGTCGAGCGCACACTCTGCACTTTCGAACTTATCGAGAAACTTTAGCAGGTTCCCCGCTTCTTTCTGTTGCCGATAGACACCCCATGCATAGGTTGCGACTGCGATGATTAGGCTGATGACGATGATGAGCATGATGCTGAAGAGCGGGTCGCTATAGGCAGGGAGAATGTGCTCCATTACACACTCCTGTGAGAGTATGTAATGGAGAGTGAAGAGTGAAGAGTGGAGAGTGAATAGTGAAGCGTGAAGCGTGAAGCGTGTTGGTATGCACAGCTTTGCTCTGCTTTTGTTGTTAAAATCCGGTTATGCATTCTTCGCTCCTCGTGCTACCTTCTATCCTGGATTATACCAAATTCGATATAATACCGCTATGATTGATAACGCGTCCATAGAATCCCTCAAGAACAGTATTGATATTGTTGATGTCATCGGTAACTATGTCGAGCTGAAAAAGGCAGGGGCGAACTACAAGGCAAACTGTCCTTTTCACGGGGAGAAGACTCCCTCTTTCGTGGTGAGCCCCTCTAAGCAGATCTACCACTGTTTTGGATGCGGGGTCGGAGGTGACGCCATCAAATTTGTCATGGAACTGGAGAAGCTCAGTTACCCTGAAGCCATTGAGAAGATCGCTTCGATGTTCAACTTCTCTCTCAACTATACCAAGGGGCGTTCGGACTACTCCGATGCCAAGCGGGTGCTCGAGGCGATACAGCGCTGGTATGTGAAGAACCTTGAGCAGAACCAGACAGCCAGAAACTATCTGCGAGAGCGCGGAATCTCCCAGAACTCCATCGAGCGTTTTGGCATCGGGTATGTGCCGGACGGGCGTTCGGTGATGCGTTTTCTCGACTCGGCCTCCCTGCCGCGTCCGCAGGCTGCCGAAGCGGGGATCATCGCACAAGGGGAGGATGGCGGTTATTATGCCCGTCTGGTCGAGCGAATCACTTTCCCTATCTTTTCGCCCAATGGAGCGGCGGTCGGTTTCGGGGGGCGTACCATCACCAACCATCCGGCAAAATACATCAACTCACCCCAGACCAAACTCTTTAACAAATCACGCCTGCTTTATGGCTACAACCTTGCCAAAGAGAGCATCTACAAGCATAAAAAGCTGATTGTCTGTGAGGGGTACCTCGATGTGGTGATGTTCCATCAGGCGGGTTTTACCGAAGCGGTAGCAACCCTGGGAACGGCACTGACGACAGAGCACCTGCCGCTGCTGCGCAAGGGAGAGCCAAAGATCATTCTCGCTTATGACGGAGACAAGGCAGGGGTGGCCGCTGCGCTCAAAGCGGCACAAATGCTCTCCCATGCGGGATTTGACGGTGGGGTCGTGCTGTTCCCCGACGGGCAGGATCCTGCTGACCTGATCGCCAAGGGGCAGAGTGAGGCTGTTGCCAAGCTGCTGCGTGAAGCCAAGCCCCTCATTCCTTTTGTGCTGGAGAAGATTGCCGAGGGGTATGACCTGAATGATCCGCGTGCCAAAGAGGCGGCATTTGGTGCCATACGGCAGTTCCTTGCCGGTCTCACGCCCATCATCAAGGATGCCTACATTCCTATGGCGGCGACACTCATCGGAGTATCGCCTGCTATGTTCGGTGCGCAGGCAAAACCGGCAAAAGCCAGAGAGAGCTTTTCACAGCCCAAGGACGATGTCGCACAGTTAAGCATTCTCAAAACCCTGCTGGAGAAGCCGGAGATGATCGACTTTGTGTTAGATGTGGTGGATGTGAAGCTCTTTAGCGGGTACCGTCCGCTTTTTGAAGCCTTGTTGCGGGGAGAGAAGGATCATCCCCAACTGGTGGGACTTTCTCTTGATGAGAACATCAAGGCGATGGATGAGAAAGAGCTGGAACGCTCACTTGTGCAGATGCTCAAAGCCTATTTTGAGGAGAAGCTCAGAAGTCTACCCAGACAGACGGAGCTCTCTTCTACAGAAAAGGTTTACTGGATCCGGAAGATCAAAACCGATATTCTGCCAAAGTTGAAAAAGGGTGAGTTAGTGGTATTTGAGGGGGATATCTGAGTGTATGGTGGTCCTATCGGGATGCAACATATTGTATTTTAGGGCTCTATTGAGGTATTTGTTTAATAAAGCCCCTAAAAAAGCCCCTAAAATGTATTTTCATTTGGTGGCTAATGAGTTGTGTAATATGTCATTATAGCACATACTCCCACCACGGATACTTTTCGGCTATCTGTTTGACGGTGTGCCACACTTCAACGGTGATGATTTTATACCCATTGGGCAGATAGACTTTGATCTTCATGGTGTTACCTCCTAAAATGGTATCTCTTCTGATTGCCCCATATTGGGTAGTGGTGGTGATGGCTGATGATGAGGTTGTGGAGTGGTTGCCGGTACTGGTTGTTGTGCAGTGTGCGAACTATTCGGATTTTTCGAACTGTCGCCGCTCTCTTTGCCGTCAAGCATCTGCACACTTTCGGCATCTATTTTGTGTTTGCTTCGTTTGGTGCCGTCCTGGGCTGTCCACTGTTCCAGCTTGAGCCGTCCGTCTATCAAAACCTTTGAACCTTTGTGTAGGTATTGGTTGACGATTTCAGCGGTACGCCCAAAAAAGCTTACATCGACAAAAAGTACCTCTTCTCTTTGGCTCCCGTCGGATCCCTTGAATTTGCGGGAGGTGGCTATAGCGGTGTTGGCTATGGCACTGCCGCTTTGGGTGTAGCGTAATTCGATGTCCTTGGAGAGGTGACCGGCTATAATGACCTTATTGTACATGTTTCGCCTCTCTTCTCATCTGTTCTGATATTTCATGAATGGCGGTCGCATCTTCTGTGACACTCTCTATGGTTCGGTAAGCATGTCGGATTGTCCAAATAATATTGTCCGGGATTTTATCTCCCATCTCTTCTATTAGATAATCCAGTGTTTGGAGTGTCCCCGCTGTCTCTGCTGTCTTTTGTACAATGTCGGAGGCTTTTTCCTCGATCAGCTTGTGTTCTGTTTTTGATTGCTTTTTCATGTTCATGTCTCCTTATGTGTTTGATGAGGTCATACAACCTCGTAAAGTTCTCCGCCCACTTTGAGTGTAAGTAGCGTTTTGATGTTTATCATTCTGTACCCGCCTTTTTTCATGTCGTAGACTGTCACTAAATTGTTTTTCGCGCTTGCTCCGTTGGTACCTCCTTTCAAATGTTTGCTTACACCGATGCGGGCGACCATTGTCCGTGCGGTGCCGTCCTTTTTGATGAACTTTGCAGAGAATATGCGCCCGTGAGTGTCGTGGATGATCTTCAATGCTTTGTATCGTGGTAGCTGCTTCATTTCTAAACCTCCTAAAAGGGGATCGCCGTCCAGCCGTCTCGTAGCATCTCTAAAATTGCCTCCGCCTTTGTGCCGCCGTCTGTAATATGCAGGTGCTTGACTGGTACCTGTACGATGCCTTTTGCCAAATAAGCCACCGCATCGGATGGCAGTCCGTGGGTGTATGTTCTGATCTGTGCTTCTGTCGTCATTATGCCGCCTCCCTTTCGATTGTGGGCGTGTTTAGGAGTTGGGTAAGGGTTTGCACCGTCATAGCATCCCACTCCGCGTCTGTGGCGTTTTTCTCCAGTGCTTTGAGTATTGCTACCTCATCCACATTCAGCCACTCTGATACCTCTATCTCAATTTCCTCTTCATCTGTCTCATTGATGGCGTACACACTCCCGGAGAGCATACCATCATCAATGAAGCTTTGGAGGATAATCTCTCTTGCTTCGCCCTCATAGCTCTCTAAAAGCTCGATGTCTGTCGGTAGGTCATAACCTTGGTAGTGAGAAACTGTGTACATTTTAAACCTCTTAATACACATATTGTGTGTTAATATACAAGTATTATACATTATTCATGTGCTCATGTCAATAGAAAAACACATTTTTTAAGTGTTTTTTTGAATATAATTACATAAATTATGTATTTTTGCTATAATTCACATATCAACTAAAGGAAATATATGAATAACCAAGCATTTGAAGAATTACTCCAGGTGGCTGGACTTTCCAAAAAAGAGTTTGCCAACCTTGTGGATATGAACTCCAACTCTGTGACTAACTGGAATAAATCCGATAAAGTACCCCAGTGGGTAGGATCATGGCTTAATCTCTACATAGAGAACCAAAAGTGCAAAGAGCTAAAAGCAATACTCAAAGAGACCGTATGTGATAATCAGGAATAGCCACCGTCTTGGTGACATTGCCACTGCTTTGGTGACACACCCCATTTTTATGCAGCCCCGTTAATACGCGGCAATGGCTCTTGTTTTGCAAGATAATAACGACTGAAAGAACCTAACCTTTTTGAAGCGTGAAGCACCCATCATAAAACTGTGAAGCAAAATTCACAGCTTCAAAAATAGAGAATTTCCGCGCGTCGCAAGCCCCGCGAGCGTTCATTGGTCTACGGAGTACCTTTACCTATCAGGTTATCAAGCAACGCTTTTAATGCTTGGTAACTGTCTGCTCCCAATACCTGCACCTTATCCTCACCCGCACCTTTGAACTGCACATAGAAAAGATGCTCTTTCTTATACGCGTCACCGTCGGCATACCCTTTGGTATCGGTGTAAGGGTAGATAATCTCTATCTCATACCTGCCTGAACTCTTTCCGCCATACTGTGCGGTAAGTGCTGCACACGTCTTTTTGAGGTACCACTCTTGGAACGCCTTCAAAGTCTCGTGATGCTCTCTGCGTATCTGCTTCATGATCTTTACTTTGTATGCTTCGGGGTGTTTGGCATCCATGCTCACATAGTCCGCATAGGCATTGACTTCCCTCTCCTGCTCATGCTCGGTGAGCGTATGAAAGATATTATCTTCATCAAATAATATTCTCTCTCTCATATTTTGTTCTATTTTATTTTGTGTGTTCGTGTGGCGAACTGGGGGCTGTTCGTCTTGTGAACAGGGTAGTCCGTGTGGCGAACGGGGGTGTAGAGAGTATTTGTTAAAGGATTGTCCTCCACTTGGCAACGTTTGACGCTTCACTTTAATGTATTGCTTCTCTTCCAGTTCTGTAATTGCTTGGATAACCTTTGTTCTCCCTATGCCCGTAGCCTTGACAAACTGTGATATGCTGATACCATCGCTCTTCTTGCCATATCCGATGGTTTGCCGTGCGATATGAATAAGGATCGCTCTATCATAAACAGAGAGGGAGGTATTATCCAGTATCCAGTTAGGTACCATTGTAAATGCTCCCTCATGTTTTGCCATCTCTAATACCTTTGGATCTCTTCATAGTTCATCGGTTCGCCACTCTCCCGCCAATCGTGTAACGCCTTTTGAAAATCATTCCGTGGGTCAAAGAGCCAACACATCGTTAGCTCTCTAATGTTTAGACCCGTTTTGGCTTTGACCTCATCTGAGGTCACCGTCTGATTTCCAAATATCTTTTTACCCAAGATGGTGTTGAGTCGTGCGCCCTCTGCTGATTGTAGTTTCATTGTATTACCTTCGTATTGTTGTAAAATGCCTATTCATAATCTCAAGTTTTACTAATTTGTCTATAGTCTATTTTCTGTGCTATAATTACAAAAAAATAGAGGACACTATGAGAGATAAGATAGCGCGTCTCATGCTTGCTGCACTGTTTGAGACAGTCGGGTTTTTGATTATTATGCTATACATCTTCATCTCTCCTATTGTCACTGCTTTGCTACTGTTGTCCATAGATGTCCCGCAGCAACTGTGGCTCTTTATTGCGACTGAACTGCTTGTGCTTCTCGTTCCTCTTTTCCTGTGGCTCCAAATAAACAAATGCCAACCGACCTTATATGAATCATAAAAAAATACCTTTTATTTTTGTGTCATGTGAAAGCTTTTTGTAAGTCTCCCCAAGTTTTTCTACAAACACTGTGATATGTGCTGCCATCTTCTCAATGTATGCTTCATCTCGGTACACGCGCACGGTAAAAAGCTCCATATTAGGGTGGTAGGCTACAAAGTCCCACCACTCACGACCGGTTACCCATAAGCAGCCCTGTACCTGTGGCTTGTACTGGTCGGGGAGTTTGTCCTCCACCATGTACCTAACCAGCGTCGAGGGCTTAGGACACTTGATCTCCAGTCCGCCACTGTCGCCTATGAGCCCGTCCGGGCTTACACCGATGGTCTCATCATCATTCAGCACAAAGCCCACCTCATCCACTGTGGTATCGTGAATGAACTCGTAAGCCTTTCGTGCGTCCGCTTCAAGCAGATTGCCGCGCGCCATCCATTCGGTTGTATGATGCTCGGTCGGCTCACCTGTAAGACGTTCGGCTACCAACTCATAGAGATATGCCTCTGCGCTCTTTGAGGGTTCAGCCTTTGCCGGCGTGATGATCTCTTTGAAGCGTGAAGCAGTCGGGATCCCAAGCCGTGCTTTATGCCATTCGTCGCTACCCTGCTGCATATTGAGTATCTGCATGTTTTACCTCCTGCCGTTTTTGTTTTTGCTTGATGAGCTTTGCTATCTCTTTGGCTTTGTGATATTCGATGGTTTCCACCCGCTCTGCCGCGGCACGCTCCAGCACCCATGCCGTAACCTTTTCAGGGTCGTTGGCGTGCTCGATGTAGACTTTGATCGTGTCGATGTACCCCAGGTATTCCGCTTGGGCAAACTCGTTGGCTACCTCTTCCACATAGGCGGCATCTTCAAATTTTCCCATATATACATCTGCCCCAAAGCCCAAGTAGCTCAAAGCCTTTCCAATGGTGTTTGTCACTACCTTTTTGTATGCCTCTTCGTCAATCTTGCTGTAGCCCTTGGATGTCTTATACTGTAGTTTGATGGCATTGACCACCGGAAACGCTCCGGCAGGGTAAAAAAATGTCCCGGTGAGTTTGATCAGTGCCGTATCACCCATAGAGACCTCATCAAGTGACATCTCTTTTATCCCCCAGCCGCCTCCGTAGGCTCCAAACTGCTCTGTAGCTTTCTCGATGAGGTGATAGGCATCGATGTTTGTAAAGGGCTGTCGCCCCGCTGTCGTAACCTGCTTGGTGTATCGTGGGTCTATTTTTTTGACTGTGTGCCATAGTGTGCTTTTATCGCCCATTGTCTCTGCTCCTGTTGTTGTAAAAAGGGTGTACGCCGTCCTCCTCCGTTAGGTGGTGTTTTGCGCGTTTATGTTGCCGGTTGTCAGTTGATTTTTGGTGAGTTGTTGGGTATAATGTGGCTTCTTACAATCACTTATACCTGTTCACATCGGGAGAGTTTAGGGCGGTTTGTTCACTCTTTTTATCTGCCTCATGCGACCATCTCCCGTGCAATGTAAATAAAGTCCTCAAAGTCCATCGTCACGACCCGTTCACTGCTTAACCTGCTGTTTAGTGTGCTCATGGGTAGCCGTACACTCCAGCGTGATGTATTGGGGATATGCCATATCAGGCACGGGATGAGATTGCCGTGGGCGTTTTGGGTTGTCTGCTGCCACCACTGGGAGAGGTTGGGGGTTTTATGGTCTTTTACTTCAATTGCCAAAGGCTCCAGCCCCGTAATGTCGTAACCGCTGTCACGGGTTTGGCTGAGGTTCCGTGCCGCGTTGTCAAAGCCTGCATCTTTGAGCATGTTCACGACGATCCGCTCCGCCCTGCTGCCTTTGTTGCGCTGCATGGCTCCCATTTACGCCGCCCCCATTCCGTTTTCGATGAGATTGTCAAGGTCGGTTTTTTTAAATACGGTGATCCGTGGAGAGAGCTTTACGGGGTTAAGCCTGCCTTGTTTTGCGTATAACCATACTGTAGAGAGGGCAATACCAAGATATTCCGCTGCCTCTTTGGCTCTGAAATTCTGTTTTTGTACTGGGTGTTTTTCCATTGTTTCAACCTTTTATATTATATGGTTTTGTATAAGCTTATGGTGGAAGTTTATCAAAGGTGAGAATTTGTGGTGTCAATATTTTTCGAAAAATTTATCCGCTTTTTTGATACGCTTCTTCTATTAGTCTATCGATATGGCGTAGTGCTTCCCTTGCCGCTCTTACTCCTCTACGTTTATCAAATCTATATGATAAGGTCATCACAATATGTCCTTCAATATATTTTTTACTGAATACGGTGGCTGGGATATCGTTTGGTGGCTCCGCATATTTATACGGGTTATCAATCATCTCACCAAGGATATTATGTAGTGTTTGGAGTTTGCCATTTTCTGGGCATGACTTAGCATCCCATAAGAGTTCTTTAAAGTCGCGTGCTTTCTTGGATAAGCTTTCTTCATGATTATGAAACCTTTCCCGTTCAGGTTTGCTTGGTTTATTTTCAATTCCATAGGCGTAGTCGTATAAGAGGTTACAGATATGTATCAGTTTTCTACGGGTTCTTTCTTTGTCCTCCCAATCCAGCAAAACGGATATATGATCATCCACCACATTGATAATGTCTTCTGCTGATATCAACGACGGCTTAATTTCTTTACTTTCCAGATGCGCAATAGCCTCTTTTTTAGCCTTGTCCTCTGCAAATGGGTCATCTCCATCTAAGGTCTCATACAATAGATCATCATCCACGCTTCACCTCCTCCAAATAGTCAGCATACCACTGCATAAGCCCCCGCATGGGCTCTCTATATTCCGCTCGATTGTATGCCCCTTTTACCTGGTTGGGCTCTTTGTGTGCCAAACACGCCTCGATAACCTCCCCGCCAAAGCCGTGTCCCTCTTTGCGGTTTGCCCACTCATAGGCTATGGTGCTGAACATTGCCCTAAAGCTGTGCGGCACAAACTCCTCTTTGGAGTAGCCCATCCGTCGGAGTGCTGACAGTAAGGTGTTATCGCTCAAGGGGTAGCCGTCACTTCTGAAGCTTGGAAATACATACTTGGTGCTGGTGGCGTTCTCTTTGAGCTCCTCCAGCATCGCCATGACCTGATGAGGTAGCGGGAGGATAAACTCCGTTTTGGTTTTCATCTTTTCGGTGGGTATTGTCCACTCTTTTGTGCGGAAATTGATCTCTTTCCATTCCATGTACCGGATATTGGCACTCCGTACAAAGAGGTAGGGGAGTATCTTTAGTGCCATTTTGGTGAAGTAGTCGCCCTCGTAGCCGTCTATGCTGTGCAGCAGCTCTTTGATCTGTTTGGGCTTGGTAAAGGTGGGGTAATGCTTTTTAGTGTGTTTACCCAGTACCACGGTGAGCTCAATATCAGCCATAATATTATGGGGTGCGTACTCGTGCGTTACGGCATATTTGAATATTTTGTTAAGTAGCATAGCGACACGCCGCGGGGTATCCTGTACGCCTTTGGCTTTGATGGCTTCCATCAGGGCGATGATCTCCAGTCGGGTGACCTCATCAATCGGGGTATCTTTAAGCTTGAGCGTACTACCGTCTTGCATTTTGTAGGCGGGGAATACATGGTTTTCAAGCGCACGCCATACTTTGGTATGGTAGTTTTCGGTTACTTGATCTTTGTAGCTATCATGCCATTTTTGGGCAATGCGGTAAAGCGTGTTGGTACTCTTGATTGTCTCCTGCCGGATTTCTGCTTTTTTGGCTTTGCGCTCCTGGGATGGGTCAATGCCGGTGCTGATCTGCTGTTTGAGCTTTTCGCGTTTAACTCTTGCTTCTCGGATTGAAACTGTCGGGTAAGCACCCAAGGCAATTTTTTTCTCTTTGCCGTTGATGCGGTATTTGAGATACCATAGCTTTCCGCCGCCTTTGCTAATAAGCAGATATAACCCGCCGCCGTCAAAGAGCTTGTAGTCTTTCTCTTTTGCTTTTGCTGCTTTGATCTGTGTATCTTTTAAAGGGAGGACACGCCGCGCCATGGGGCTTCCTTTCTTTTTAGGGGCTTTTTGAAATGTGTTTAGGGGCTTAAAACACAATAGCCCCCAAAACAGCCCCTAAAATAGTTGGATTTTGTTATTTTATATTGTACTGAATTAGACTATAGAAATGCTTTAAGGCTCGTATTTTAGGGGTCTTTATGGGTTTTATTGGATTGGGTTAGATGTGTAGATGGTGGATCCTATCGGGATCGAACCGACGACCTCTTCGCTGCCAGCGAAGCGCTCTCCCAGCTGAGCTAAGGACCCATACACGACTGTTTCAATTTCATCTGGTAAAATTGTAAAGTGTGTGATTGTAATGGTGACCCCTAGGAGACTCGAACTCCTGTGGCCAGGATGAAAACCTGGAATCCTAACCGCTAGATGAAGGGGCCAACAATAAAATGTAGAGAACAAGTGGTGACCCCTAGGAGACTCGAACTCCTGTGGCCAGGATGAAAACCTGGAATCCTAACCGCTAGATGAAGGGGCCGTAACAACTTGTGGACGCAATTTTACAGATACAATCCTTAAATTACTATTAAGATGGGGTATAATTTCCCAAAAACTGGGAGGTTTTTATGTTTTTAGTTCGTCTGTTCTTTATTTTACTGATGAGTTTATTCTTTTCCGCCTGCGGCAGGCAGCCCTATGTCAAGCAGGAGAGTGCCTATATCATCGTCAAGACACCTGCCATGCGGTATGCCGATATGGGTTTTGTCTATGAAAATCCCAACGAGGTGAAGGTGGAGATATACAGCAGCGGTCAGCCGGTTCTTGCACTGCGTATTACGCCTGAGAATGTCTGTCGAAGCACATTGGCATGCATGAGCAAACGGGCTTTCAATGCGCAGATGCTTTCTCCTGCCTATCCCACTGATACGATTGAAAGAATATTTCGTGCCCAGCCGATTTTTAGTGGTGAAAATATAGATAAAAAGCGTAACGGCTTTACACAGAAACTGACAAAAAACGGTGTGTATGATATTGACTACAGTGTTTTAAAGAACGAGACGGTTTTTCGTGATACAATCAACCATATTATGATCAAGATCAAACGACTGCGGGGGTAGTATGAAATATGTAGGAGCACATGTCAGTGCCGGCGGCGGGGTGGAGAACGCACCACTCAATGCCATGAAAATAGGTGCGAAAGCTTTTGCGCTTTTTACCAAGAACCAGCGCCAGTGGATCGCAAAACCTCTGACGCAGGAATCGATAGATGCATTCAAAGCTAATCTTGAAGCAAGCGAAATCCTTCCCAAACATGTCCTTCCTCATGACTCTTACCTGATCAATCTGGGACATCCCGAAACGGACAAGCTTGAAAAGTCCCGAGAAGCCTTCATAGATGAGCTTAAACGCTGTGAACAGCTGGGACTTGACAAGCTCAACTTCCATCCCGGTTCCCATCTGGTGAAGATTCCCAAGCGTGATCCGCACTATGAAGAGAAACTGATGGAAGCGGAGCTGCATTGTCTCGATGTCATTGCCGAGTCGATGAATCTTGCCATCGAAGCGACCGAAGGTTCCGGCGTGAAGCTGGTCATCGAGAATACCGCGGGTCAGGGCAGCAACCTTGGCTACAAATTCGAACATCTGGCGCATCTGATAGAGAAGGTCAAAGATAAGAGCCGCGTCGGTGTCTGTCTGGATACCTGCCATACATTCACAGCCGGATATGATTTGCGCACACGCGAAGCCTACGACGAGACAATGGATGCTTTTGGGCGCATTGTCGGGTTTGAATATCTGATGGGGATGCATATCAACGACTCCAAGCCGCCGCTGGGCTCACGTGTGGACAGGCATCAGTCGCTGGGACTGGGCGAAATCGGCTGGGACGCTTTCCGTTTCATCATGAACGACCCGCGTATGGATGATATTCCGCTGGTACTGGAGACGATCAACGAAGAGATCTGGGTGGAGGAGATCAGAGCACTGTACGCTTTGGTGGAAGAGTAGGCTTTCTGGCCTGAGCTTGATTGAAGGTTCTTGTAGTTCTTGAGTTAATTCAATATAGAAGATATGGACGAATGCAGATAAAGGAGAAGAAATGAAAAAGATGATGAATGGTTTGGCACTCAGTACCGCAGTGAGCACAATGGTAGTAGCAGGAGGCTACAAGATCCCGGAACAATCTTTGAACTCCATGGCTTTGGGTGCTGCTTATGTAGCACATACCTCGGGGGCGGATACGGCCTATTATAACCCAGCAAATATGGCATTTATGAAAGACAAACAGTATGTTGAGGGTGGAGTGACTCTTGCAACTTTGCCTCCTGTAGAGTACACACTGCAAGCGCCGTATTCCGGTCAGTCAAAGCGAGAAAATATTGTAATTCCAAATTTTCACTATGTTGCCAATGCGATCGGTGACTTCAGATGGGGGGTAAGTCTAACAGCTCCTGCCGGATTGTCAAAACGATGGGAT
>JAJRRK010000151.1 GCA_024279555.1 Campylobacterales bacterium | reverse complement strand
TATCCTTTTTTGCTTCTTTTGTTGTGTCAAATCAATTTTCTCTCATGATGTTATGGTCGGTAAACCGACCCTACACCAATAAAAGCTTTTCATTAGAAAAGCATACCAAAACTCTTCACTCTTCACTCTTCACTCTTCATTCTTCACTCTTCACTTGTCGCAAAGCGACATCAGACCTCTTTCAGCGCTACTAACAGCTCTGAGAAAACCTGTGCACGTTCACTCTGTTTCTCGTGAGTCATATTGTAGATGATCTCCGAGAGTTTGAGAGGAATAGCGGGGCTGAGTTTGGTGACGGTGTCTCGTTTGATGCTGCGTGGTTTAACCAGTGTTGGTTTGAGCCCGTCAACAGCTTCGAAGCGTTTTTCACCTGTGAGAAGTTTGAAGAGTCTCAGTCCAAAGCTGAAGAGTTCAAACTCCTCCCTTCTGGCGGACTTGGGTTCTGCTTCCAGTTCGAAGAAAAGGTCGAGCCCCAGCTTGTCGTTGAGCACATAGTTGATCTTGGTAAAGAATGCCAGCGCCTGAAAGCTGTAGTTTCGGCTTAAAAACCGGTCATCAAAGGCTTCAAATGTCTCTGCACGCAGTTTATGCCGGGCATAGGTTTTGAGCAGATACTTGACATGGTGTTTTGCCTCCTCAAGCGGCAGCGATTTGTGAAGCGTGTGTGCTTCTCTTGCTTCACGGGTGATCTTTCCGCCAAGGAATAGATGCACACCGTCCACACGATTTCCTTCAGCATCTTTGGCTTTACACCCTTCAAAACCGATGTCTGCAATGCCGTGTACGCCGCACCCTTTGGGGCATGCCGACCAGTTCATGCGTACTGCGGCATTGTCGATGGCGACTTCAGAGTTGAGAAAGTGTGCCATCTCAATGGCATCGGGTTTGTTAGGGATGACACCGAAGCTACAGGTGGCTGTTCCCGCACAGGCGATCATGTCGTTGAAATAGAGGTTGTTGAATTTGGCATACTTTTGGACGATCTGCGTTGCCTCGAATGCTTGGGTATCTTCTTTGTTGACATGAATAATGTAGAGGTTTTGGTCATAGGTGAGGCGGATCTTCCCGCTGCCGTACTCTGCTGCGACTTTTGCCGCTTCGATCATGTTGGTTCCGCTGAAAATGCCCGAGGGGATAATGAGCTTGTAGGCAAATGTACCGTCCTTGAGTAGGACACGGTTAGCCCCCAACGCGATGTTCTGTGACTGTACCATGGTCACACCGGCAGGGGCGAACTGCATGCCCGCTTCCTCCTTGACCGCTTCGATGAAGGTATCGATGCCCACATCGTTCAGTAGGAAGACCAGACGGTTCTTGTTGCGGTTGTCCCGGTAGCCGTAGTTCTTGAAGACTGTCAGCAGGGCAGTGAAGAAGGCAGGTACCTCCTCTTTGGTCACGAAGAGGTTGGCATCTTTTGCCTGTACCCCCACACGGGCACCCAAATAGACATTGAAACCGAAGATACCTTCTTTCTGTGCCAACACGAAGTTGCAGTCGTGTCCGAAGATGTTACAGGAGTTGGAGAGAGAGCCGAGAATACCGGTGTTGAACTTACGCGGCAGCGCTGAGATCCACTCGGGTTTTTCGCAGAAAATATCCTGTAGCTCATCAACGATCGGCTTGGTCTTGATGATGTTGTCATAGGCGATGCCGTCAAGCGGGTCGGTTACGATGTTGCGCGGGTTGTCGACTCCTGTCTGAAAGGTGGAGATGCCTACCTCTTTAAGCTCCCGCAGTACCTTGGCGATGTCGGCTATCTGCAGATAGCGCAGTTCCACCTGCATACGCGTGGTGAGGTCGATGTAGTCGTTGCCGTACTTCTGTGCCACCTCACCGATGCGGACTGCCTGCACATTGCTCAACTGTCCGGCCGGGATGCGCACACGCAGCATGAAGTCCTCACCTTTGTCGAAGAGTCCGAAACACTTCAGAAAGTAGGCGCTGTCCTCTTTGTCGAGTTTTTCGTATCCGCCTGCTGCGATCTCGTCGAGTCTGGCATAGACATCCATCGGGTCTTTAAGACCTTTGGTGGTTTCTACCTTATTGACCTTTTTGCTTCGAGCCTCTTTTGCTTTTGCTAATGCTTCCATAGACTTATATGCACTCCTGCGATAATATGGGATGATTATACCAGAGCTAATCTAAACAGCAACGCTTTTTCTGATTAAAAAATAATCAATTTAAAATATATCTAAACACTATATAGAGAGTATTGATCGCTGTGATGGATAGTATGATTGATTAAAAATTAATCATATTGAAGTAATATTCATGATAATTTTACAGTATACTTCTGACATCAATTATTTCCAAGGAGAAACAATGGCAGGTTTCAAGGCACTCAAAGGACAGGGGGATGCAAAAACACTTTTTGCGGCATTCCTCTACTTTGACTTCAGTTTTATGGTATGGACGATGCTCGGACCATTGGCGACAGAGATCAACGAGTCTATGGCGATGCACGGAGAGGGACTGACCGCGGGGCAGATCGCGACACTGCTTTCTATCCCTATTTTATCCGGTGCACTGCTGCGTATCGTACTCGGGTTCTTTGTCGATAAAGTCGGTCCCAAAAAGACAGCGATCGCTGCACAGTTGATCGTCATCTCTGCACTCTTCTATGCCTACAGCAGAGGGGCGACGATCACCTATAACGAATTGCTCTTTGTCGCATTGGGGCTGGGTTTTGCCGGTGCATCGTTCGCGGTGGCACTGCCGCAGGCTGGACAGTGGTACCCGCCAAAACTTCAGGGGATCGTGCTCGGAATCGCCGGAGCGGGGAACATCGGGGTGGTCATCGACTTCCTCTTCGCACCCAAGATAGCAGAGAAGTGGGGCTGGGAAGCAGTTTTCCTGGTCGGCGGTATCCTCTCGTTTGCTGTACTGCTCGCCTATATTCTGATGGCGAAAGATGCGCCCGAGTCTGTCTATAAGCCCAGACCCAAGAAGATGGGTGACTACTGGAAGCTGCTCAAAGACAGGGACAGCTGGTGGTTCATGCTCTTCTACGCGGTGAGTTTTGGTGGTTTTGTCGGGTTTGCCAACTATATGAAGGTTTATCTGATGAACACCTATCAGGCAGATATGAGTGAGTTTGGTCTCGATGTATTCAACGAGCCCAATGTCAAGGTTATTGCCGGATACTTCGGAGCACTGACCATCTTTGCCGGTGCGATCCTCAGACCTGTCGGGGGAAGCATTGCCGATAAAATGGGCGGTATCAAAGCGCTTTACATCTTCTTTGGCGCGGTGGCGGCACTGGTGGCGCTCTCGGGTGCGGTACACCTGCCGTTTTGGGTTGCCATAGGGGTACTCTTCCTCATCATGGCGAACCTTGGCATGGCAAACGGTGCGGTCTTTCAGCTCGTACCGCAGCGTTTCGGTAAGGATATCGGCATCATGACAGGACTCATCGGCGCTGCCGGCGGGATCGGCGGTACCTTCCTGGTCAAGACACTGGGATGGGCAAAGGGAACCTTTGACAGTTACAGTGTCGGCTTCTTTATCTTTGCGGCGCTGGTACTGCTTGCCATCGGTGCAATCAGCCTTGTCAAGACCCGCTGGAGAACGACCTGGGGTGCCAATGCAGGGGGCATGATCTAAAGTCTGTGATACAGCATGCGTAGGGTCGGTTTACCGACCTGCGATATATTTTAAAGAATGAAATAATCATGCATTCTATTCTTTAGAATATTTCCAAGGAACCACCATGTCCAAACAAAATATCGAAACCTCCGTTTTCTCCCTTGCCAAAGGAACACAGCTGACCGGTGATGATTATGCCGAAGTGAAGGTATTGGAGAATATTACCGTTGCGGTGGTCTGTGACGGTGTGGGGTCGGCTGCGGCAGGCGCGGAGGCAGCGAAGCGGACAGCACAGTTTCTGATGCAGTCGCTCAAAAACCGTCCGCGAAGCTGGAGCATGGAGAAGTCCATTAAGCACTTCATCGACAAGATCAATCATGTACTTTATATGGAGTCGATGGAGCAGTATGAGCGGCAGGAGTTGGTGACGACTTTGACACTGGTAGTCATTGAGGGTGACAGACTCTACGGTGCCAATGTCGGGGACAGCCGTATCTATCTGGAACGCAACGGACAGTTTGCGCAGTTAAGCAGTGATCACAGTATGGACGAGGAGGGGATGGAGAATGTGCTTACCTCCGCCATTGGGCTTGAGGAGCATGTGGAGCCTTACTATTTTGAAAATAACTTGCAGCCCAAAGACCGTATATTGCTTTGCAGTGACGGACTCTATAATGAGCTTGATCAGGAGGAGATCGCCAAGGGAATGCAGATGGGCGCTTCCTATCTGGTGAAAAAAGCAAGTAAAAAGCATGATGACGATCTGCCAGACGACACCACGGCTGTTGTCATCGAGATCAAGGAACTTGACCCGCGTCTGAAGCTCAAGCAGACGGAACTGACCATTCAGGAGCGTTACAAAAAAGATGAGATCATCGACGGGTACCGGCTGGTCAAACCGCTGATACAGAATGAACGCACCTGGTTGTGCGAGCAAAAAGGGGTGCAGTATGTTATCAAGTTTGCCCCCTACGAAGCGGCCGATGATGAAGTGATACTGGACTACTTCGTCAAAGAGGTCTGGATGGCGCAGCGGCTCAAAGCGGGCTTCTTTCCCAAGGCAGTCGTTCCCCGAAAGCGTACGCACCGTTACTACATTATGAGTTATGTGGAGGGTACACCGCTGAAAGAGTTCATTGCCAAAAAGCCTCTTTCGGTTGATCTTAGCATTGAACTGGCGCGTTTTTTGCTGAAGATGTCGCAGTATCTCATCAAGCAGAATCTGGTACATGGAGACATCAAACCGGAAAATATCATTGTTACCAAGCGCAAAGAGAAGACCGTTTTCAAGATGGTCGATTTCGGTTCCATTACCGAAGCCTACTCCGATGTCACCCGTGCTGGTACGCCAAGCTACCTGGCACCCGAACGATTTTCACAGGCACCCATTACCGAACAGACCGAGATCTATGCCATCGGGGTGACACTCTATGAAGCGTTGACACAGAAGTTTCCTTTTGGGGAGATCGAGCCTTTCCAGACACCAAGCTTCGACAAAGACCCAAAACACCCCACAAAGCTCAACCCCAAGATCCCCGACTGGCTGGAGAGTGTCATACTGCGCGCAGTCGAGACCGATGCGGATAAACGCTACCACAACTACTCTGAGATGCTCTTTGAGATAGACAACCCCGAAAAGGTCAAGCCCTATTTTGACCGGAACGCCTCATTCATCGAGCGGCATGAGAAGATGGTCTACAAGGTAGGATTCATTACGATGTTCATTTTGAATATTGTGCAGTTACTTTTCTGGCACTGATATTGAGTTGACACTGAGTTCGGTAAGGGGAAAGGGTTTGGCGAGATAGTACCCCTGTAGATAATCGATCTCCATTGCGTTGAGTGTCCTATAGACTGTTTGACTGTGGACATGCTCTGCAACGGTTTTGGCATTGATATCATGCGCGATATTGATGATGTTCTCTACCATCTTTAGCGACTCTTCGGATTGGTCAATATTATGGATGAGTGAGCCGTCTATTTTGATGCAGTCGGGACTGAGTTTAAGGATGTTCTCCATGTTGGAATATCCTGCGCCAAAATCGTCAATGGCTATTTTACAGCCAAAAGATCTCAGTTGTGATACGAAGTCGGAAAGCTGTACGAAATCTTCAACCATATCACTCTCGAGTATTTCGAAGACGACACGTGAAGGGTTTGGCAGCTTTTTGAGATGTTCGATGATGAAAGCCCTTGAAGAAGGGTTTTTGACATCATCAAAACCGATATTGAGGGTAAAACTGTAGGGTAGTGTGTAAAAAGCGTCAAAAACCTTTTCTATCATGATATGCATCAGGTCGGTATAGAGTATAAGCTGTTTGGCAAGTTGAAGCATGGGAAGGATGGAGCAGACAGTACCGTTCTCTTTGTCTTCTGTTCGCATCAGACATTCATAGTGAACGATCTTCCCATTTGTATTGCTGAAGATAGGCTGTACATAGGGTATCAGCGATCTATTAGCGATTGTTTTTTTCAATATCATGATATTGTTGATAAGCTTCTCTTGGGATTCCTGTTTGTAGGTAAGACTGAGAATGTCGAGGTTGATATCAACGATCTTGTGCATAGAGGGAAGCGCATCTGTATTATTTGTCTCGATGAGCGTTTTTTCAAGAAACTGGCGTATGAAACTGAAAGCGGCATTGACATAATGTGAAGGCAGTCCTATCTTGACATGGGTTTCACTGATCTGGGCAAGACGATGGAAATAGGCATCGTCATAGTTGCCGCTAAAAAGCTGAAGATACCATTGTGTAATGCGTTGCCGATGTTTCTCCAATATCTCCTCTTTCCCAAGAAAGATGCGTGCATGTTCGAAGTTGAAAATGAAAGAGTAAAAGGCTTGTTGCATTTGTGCAAGACTCTCTTGCGCAATTGGTTCGAGCATCTGCAATCTCTGAGCATCTGATGCATCAAAGAGATAGTGTGCCTTCATCTGCTCGATACCAATGTTCTGAAAAGCATATTGGCTGTATAGCTCAGGCATAGGAATCCTTCGATTTCTTCGATGGGGTATTATAGCGTATTATGAAGTAATTTATATACATTTATATACCTAAAAAAAGGCAGGGTACCCATACTCATGGATGCTTCTTTTTTTGAATGTTTTGACGATGTGCTTTGAAGGTTTTGGAAAAATCATGCGTTCCGTGATGGTTCTTCATAAAGTAAAGATAGCTCGTCTTTGCCGGACTGACGGCGGCTTTGATGGCAGAGAGTGACACTGCTCCGATGGGTGAGGGCGGCAGTCCTTTGAACTTGTAGGTGTTGAAGGTGCTGTTGTCCTCTTTGATGCGTTGGGGAGTGACTTTGGTATGGGAGTATTTGCCGTAGTTGAGTGTGCCGTCCATCTGCAGGCGCATTCCTTTCTTGAGGCGGTTGTAGATGACCGAAGCTATCAGAGGCATCTCCTGATTGTTGGCCGCTTCCTTTTGTATGATAGAGGCGGCTGTGAGAATCTTCTGCCACTGCCTGGGATCATAGTTGCCATAGATCTTTTCAGAGAGGGCTTTGTATCGTTTTTCGGATTCACGCAGAAGGAAATGGATTAGGTGTTTCTCTCCTATGCCGACAGGGACGTAGTAGGTATCGGCATAGATGCCTGCTTCAGGATACTTCGCATACTCTTTGTAGTATTTCCAGAGTCTTTCTTTATCGAGGTGCAGATTTTTGGAAATCTCGTCAAAGAAGATATCGAGCGTCTCTCCGGGGATCAGTGTCACTTTGTGTATCATCGCTTTGGAAGAGGTGAGTTTGTGAAGAAAGTCGATGCGGTTGAGCATGTTTTCGCCAATGAAGATCCACCCCTGCTGCGGCTGCCCCATGATACGGATGAGATAGCTGTCCACAATGGAAAGGTCGTATCCCTTTTTAGCCAGCTGTGATATAATACCGTCGATAGTGCCTTGAGGGACATAGAGTGTCTGTGTTGACCGGACAGGCAGTGTAATGTAAAAGGCGAGTGAAATGATCAAGACCACGGCAATGTTCTCTGCCCATACGATCCATCTGCTCCATCTCTTCGTACGTAGTCTCTTCATTGCACTGATCATCCTTCTTGCTGCACTCTTCTTTGGTCTCATTTACGGTATACAGATCGATAAGCTAGATATCGGAAAGTACAGAATTGACGGATTATACATCAAACTCGATAAAAAGCTTACCCTCAAGGCCAAAGAGATTACCATTCCAAAAAGCAAGGCGGCACCATCGTTCGAAAGGGTCGACAGAACCTTTGACCAGATCAAATATCTGCTGACTTTTTTCGATACAATCATGCTTGAACGGGTTAATTTCAAGAACAACCATCTGACTCTGCTCTATGCTGATGATGTGCTCTATATTACCAGTGACCAGTATGAGATCGCAGGGAATATCGAGAGGAGAGGAAGCAGGCTGATCGCGGATGTTGCTCTTCTATATTTGAAGCAGACCAAAGTGACACTCTCAGGCAAGCTCACCTATGATCTACATGACAGTGCATTGGAGACAGGTGGAAAGTTCGAAGCCTTCGGCATCAAGGGACATTTCCGTGCTGTGAAGCGCGGTAAAGAGATCATCTATGCGGTCAATACACGTCCCTTCTCCTCTCTAGAGCCTCTTTTTGCCCATATCGATCTCAATAAAGAGATAGAAGCATGGATCACGAAGAAGGTTCGGGCCAAAACCTATAGGGTCGAATATCTGAAGGGAAGGGTAGGTATAGAGAATGGAAAAATGGATTTTGATTTTGCCAATCTGAAAGGAAAAGTCGATTTTGATGATGTCACGATCGATTTTAACGAAGCACTTGCGCCGGTCAAAGCCGAAAAAATGGCTCTAACATACAACAGGGGCAATCTCTATTTTACTCTTGATACCCCCACCTATAAAGGGCGGGACATTAACGGAAGCAGTGTGTCGATCAAACATCTTGTCGGTCCCATGCTGCCTGTACTCGTATTGGATTTGAAAGTAAAAAGCCAAGTAGACAATGTGGTGCAGGATATTCTTAAAGCCTATAAATTGAAGATTCCGGTATACCACAGCGGAAAGAAGAACCGCATGTCTATCAAGTTGAAGATACCGCTAGTGAAAGGAAAACAGCAGATCACGGCTGAGGTGGATGCAGTACTGGCGGAAGGAGTACTTGATATTGACACATTCAAACTGCATGTGCTCGGCGGCAGGGTACATTATGGAAAAGGCAGTGTGATACTCAAGGGTGTTCACGTGAAAGAGAAGTGGTTCGACGGTATGGTGAGCGGCAGGATCTTTGTTGTTGAAGAACGTGCGAAGTTGATGCTGGATGCAAAGAATCTGTCTCTGGGAGATGGAAAGTCTACTTTCCTTGTCATCAAAAAGAAAAAATTGCCGCTTGAACTTCAGTATGGCAGGCAGCTGGAGATCGAACTTCCCTCATTGGCTGTGAAAGTCGTGAAAAAGAAGCAGCAGATCAATGTGACGATGAAAGATCTTGGTAAGATAGCCCCCTTCCTGATCCATAATGTCTTGGATATCAAAGGAGGAGAACTGAAAATTGCGAGTAGTGACATGGTACATTACCGATTCAAGGGGATGATCAGAAAAGATGACTGCATTTTCTACGGAAAACAGCAGATGTGTTATACGATGATACCGCTTGAAGGAACGTACAATGCCCAGAAAAAGAGTCTAAACTTTTATGCTTTCGAGAAACGGTTACACGTAGATCTTGGCAAAGGGCATATTGTCATCAAGAATATCAATGTCGATCTCAAGCGTCTTATTGCAGAGATACTGCGTCTCAAGAAGAAAGAGGGAACACATTCTCCGCTTGACAGGAAGCTTGTCATTGTGGGGAAGAAGAGCCATATCCGTTATGATGCCTATCTTCTGGTAACGGACAGTTATGATATAGAGATCTCACCCAAGGGCAATATCAAAGCTTATGGAAGTATTGCCGGTGATGTAGTAAAGTTCACGAAAACAGGGGAGCACTTCACGCTTCAGGCACTGCGTGTCACAGATAAGATGCTCCATCCGCTTATTAATTTCACCGGTCTGAAGAACGGCCGGTATTCTCTGAAGAAAGAGGGGATACTGGGCAAAAAAATGAAAGGACGTATCATCATTGAAGGAGGTGTCCTGAGCGACTTTAAAGCCTATAACAATACGCTTGCCTTTGTCAATACGGTACCGGCTCTTGCGACGATGAAGAATCCGGGTTTTTCACTGAAAGGATTCAAAATCAAAGAAGGGGTCATCGAATATACCATGACACCTGAAAAGATCACATTCACTTCGGTATATCTCAAGGGTAATTCCGCCACTGTAGTGGGCAAAGGTGAGATCGATCTGAAGACAAAGCGGTTGAATATCGATTTGGCGATCTTGACTGTGCGGGAACTGGGCAAGGTTGTAGGCAAGGTACCGTTGCTTGGCTATATTTTGATGGGTGATGACAAGAGTATGACAGTGGGACTGAAGATCACAGGTACACTTACGGATCCAAAGGTGAATACCTCAGTAGCCAAAGATATCTTGACACTGCCGCTTCAAATCCTAAAGCGGACTATCACGGCTCCGGCACATATGGGTAGACAGAAAGCCCCTACGGATATTCCTCCCAAAGAGGGTACTCAACAGAAAAAACTCAGGTCAAAACCTGCCTCAATAAGAGACCCTAATCTTCCTATTCCATCTATGTCGTCTCATCCTGAAGTGAGAAAAGGGGAGAAAGTAAAGCCTGTATCCCCTCCATCAGAGGGACAGGCAGGGGCGCTTTTCTAGTAGTGTTTCTTCCGTTTTTTTATCCGGATTGTTACTTGGCTAACAGAGTTTGTTATTGCCTTGTCCTATAATAGTAGTGAAATAAAATTCAATTCAATGAAAGGATGAACGATGACACATGATCATTTGGTGGCTGTATTCAGCACACATGAAGAGGCAGCAAGAGCAGTACAGGTTTTGACAGAGAGTGGTATTGTAGAAAGAAACGATATTTCTGTCATTGGTAAGGGCGGACATGGAGAGCCCAAAGATTCATTGCAGATAGATAAAGAAAATGCAGATATCCTTGAATGGGGGAAAGAAGGCGCCATATGGGGAGGGCTGATGGGCTTTCTGACAGGGGCAGCAGTTTTCTGGATTCCCGGATTCGGTCCATTGATAGCAGTAGGACATGTGCTTCCTTCCATTGTCGGTGCATTCGGCGGAGCTCTCACTTTCGGAAGTGTCTCGGCACTGATAGGCTGGTTTGTTGATATCGGGATTGAAGAGAGTGATGCACACCATTATTCTGACCTGATCAAAGAAGGAAAGCTTCTTATACTTGTACAGGGGAATGAAGAGACTGTCACCAAAGCAAAAGAGGCACTCTCCTCACTTGATCCTGATACTCTTAGACTCTATAATAAAAAGTAGCACTTTCCAGCGGAAGACGTTACTCATTCCTCAGAACGGTCAATGGATCGGTCTGGGCAGCTTTTCTAGCCGGATAGAGTGAGGAGAGAAGAATGATCACGGATGTTCCGAGGATGATGAGCCCAAAATCACTGAAGGTCAGGTCTACAGGGAGTTTGGAAGTCCCATAGACATCTGCGGGCATGGAGATAATATCAAACGTTTTGAGGATACATATGCCCAAAGCCCCCAGCAGTGTACCTGTGACAATCCCGGCACTTCCGATGATAAGTCCGAGTCTAAAGAAGATACTTCGTATCTCTTTGCTTGTTGCACCCAGTGTACGCATGAGTGCAATCTCGCTGCGACGGCTCATGACGGTCATGAGTAAAGAGGAGATAATGTTTAGCGAAGCAACAAGGATGATTAGCAGAAGTACAAGAAAGAGCGCTTTTTTCTCCATCTCCATCGCAGAGAAAAAATTCCCATTCTGTTGCCACCACCCCTCGATGACCACATTATCAGGAAGTACCTTTCTGATCTTTTTAATATCGGAAACGGGATCCTCTGTGTAGATATGCAAACCGTCATAGACTCCCTTCTTGCGTTTGAGAAGTTTTTCAAAGGCTTCGAGTGTGGTATACATGATTGCCTTATCGTAGGCTTTTAGACCGGAATCGAACACACCATCCACGACAAAACGCTTTTGCAGAGGCATCGTTCCGAAACCTATCGCCTGCTGTTCGGAGAAGTAGATGGTTACTTTGTTTCCTTTGGGTGCATCCATTTCATAGGAGAGCGAGTCTCCGATGATGACTCTGAACGTACTCTTTCCTTCTCCACGTGCATCCTTGAAGACTGGGTTGATGGTACTTTCCTGGTCGAAATCGACTCCGTAGAGCAGCGACCCCTGCACGGCACCGGCATTTTTAGTGATGACCTGTGTAGTGTAGTAGGGGCTGAACTTCAGATAGGGAAAGGTTTCGGCAAGTTTTTGGGTGAGATTGTCATCGACGGCATGTTCCGTCAGCGGCAGTACGGTCAGCGGATAATTCATGACAAAGAGACGCTTCTTGAACTCCTTTTGGGTGCCGTTCATGATTCCCATAGCGATCATCAGCACCATTACCCCTGCGGCAATACCGCCAAAAGCAAGCATGCCGGCGATAAAGATAAAGGGATTCTCCCTGTCATACTTGAGATAGTGTCTGATGATACGCCCGACGAAGGTGTTGTCAGGCGAGGTGAGGGGTTTGGACATTATGCCAACAGACCTTTTTTTGGTCCACTCTGTCCGCAGCAGTTCTTGTACTTCTTGCCTGATCCACAGGGGCACGGGTCGTTTCTTTTGGGTTTCTTCGTTCCGGTGATCGGCTCGAGTTTGCTGCTGTCTTCGGCGATGACACCTTCTTCAAAAGATTGATTGAGGGTTGTATCTGCTACTTCGCTCTCAAGCTCTTCTCTGATCTGCTCGATCGCCGCCTCTTCCTCTTCGGGTGAACGGAAATCAAACTGTACCAGATGCAGGGTCTTGACCGCTTCGAACTTAATACGCTGTACCAGGTCGGTAAAGAGTTTGTAACTCTCCTGTTTGTACTCGGTCAACGGATCCTTCTGGTTGTATCCTCGCAGTCCGATACCGGTCTTGAGGACATCCATTTCATAAAGATGGTCTCGCCATTGCGGGTCAAGCACCTGAAGGTAGAGGATACGCTCGATCTCTTTACGCTGTTCGGGTTCGAGCTGACTCATCTTCTCTTCATAGAGGTTGGTCATCATTGTTTCGACCATTTCGGCGATCTCATCAGCTTCTTTCTCTTTGAAGTGCTCAGGATCGACCTCAATGAGCAGCTCTTCGCGGATGAGTGCAGCGAGTTTGTCAAGATCATAATCCTCGCGCGGCATGCCTGGAATGATATCGGCCATCTCAAGCAGATGCTGGACATACTCGTGGCGGTTCTCACGGATTTTCGCATCAATGTCGAACTCAGGATCGAGCAACTGGTTACGGAAGGTGTAGATCGCTTTTCTCTGATGGTTGGCGACATCATCATACTCAAGAATGTGTTTACGTGCTTCGTAATGCTGGTTCTCGACCTTCTTCTGTGCCTTTTCGACTGAACGGGTGACGATCTTGGAGTCGATATACTCTCCCTCTTCAACACCCAGACGGTTCATGATGTTCCTGATCTTCTCACCGCCGAAAATGCGCAGTAGGTTGTCATCGAGGCTGAGGAAGAACTGGCTCTCTCCAGGGTCGCCCTGACGGCCGGAACGTCCCCTCAGCTGGTTGTCGATACGGCGTGATTCGTGACGTTCGGTACCGAGGATCGCCAGACCGCCCAGTTTGCGTACTTCATCGTCGATTTTGATGTCAACTCCACGTCCCGCCATATTGGTAGCAACCGTGACGGCACCTTTCTGACCGGCGTTCTTGATGATTTCCGCTTCCTGGAAGTGGTTCTTTGCATTGAGTACATTGTGGGGGATTTTCTCTTTTTTGAGCCGTTCATGGATCATTTCGGATTTTTCGATGGAAGCGGTACCGATGAGTACGGGCTGACCTTTCTCATGGTACTCTTTGACCTTGCGGACGACGGCATCAAGTTTTTCGCGTTCAGTGTTGTAGATGAGGTCGTTCTTGTCCACACGGCGTACGGGCACATTGGTGGGAATGGAGATGACCTCTAGTCCGTAGATCTGGCTGAACTCGGTCGCTTCAGTCTGTGCAGTACCGGTCATACCCGCAAGCTTATCGTAGAGGCGGAAGTAGTTCTGGTAGGTGATCTCTGCAAGGGTCTGTGACTCTTCCTGTATCTGAACCCCCTCTTTGGCCTCAAGTGCCTGGTGGAGCCCTTCGGAGTAGCGTCGTCCTTCACTGAGTCTTCCGGTGAACTCATCGACAATGACAATCTCTCCGTCCTGTACGACATAATCAACATCTTTTTCAAAGAGGTAGTGTGCTTTGAGCGCTTGATCGAGATGGTGTGAAAGTGCAGCATTTTCAAGGGAGTAGAGGTTATCGACTTCGAAGAGGTCTTGTGCCTTCTGGAGTCCCTGTTCAGTCATGACAATAGTTCGGTTCTTCTCATCGACAATGAAGTCTCCGGTGGTCTTTTTCTCCTCACCCGGTTTGGCGGGAAGCTCTTCGCCTTTGATCATCTGCTTGGCGATCTCATTGGCCTTGGCATAGTGGTTATGGTCGCGTTGTACAGGTCCGGAGATGATCAAAGGGGTTCTGGCTTCATCGATGAGGATGGAGTCCACTTCATCGACAATGGCATAGTTGTGCTCTCTCTGGACTTTCTCTTCGGCACGCACCTTCATGTTGTCACGGAGATAGTCAAAGCCGTACTCATTGTTGGTACCGTAGGTGATGTCGGCATCATACTGCGCTTTCCGCTCGGTTTCATCATAGATATCCGCTGTGATGCATCCGACGGAATAGCCGAGGAACTTGTAGATCGCCCCCATCTCTTCGGAGTCACGTTTGGCGAGGTAGTCGTTGACGGTGACCACATGCACCCCTTTGCCTGTCATGGCATTGAGCACGACTGCAAGCGTGGCAACAAGGGTTTTTCCTTCCCCAGTTCTCATTTCGGCGATGTTGCCGTCATGCAGTACCATACCTCCGATCATCTGTACATCGTAGTGTCGCAGTCCCAGTGTTCGTTTACTCACTTCACGCGTAATGGCAAAAGAGTCGTAGAGTACATCGTCAAGACTCTTCTCTCCACTTTTGACGGATGCTTTGAGGCTGTTGAATGCAGCAACGAGTTCCTCATCGCTCATAGGCTCATAGGTACTTTCAAGCGCATTGATATGCTGCACCCGTTTCATATAGTTTTTGACGATTCTGTCGTTTTGTGTTCCGATGACTTTGTGAAACAGACTTTTGATCATTCTTCTATTACCTAATGTTAAAATTGTGATCATTTTATCCAAAAAGTGATTAAGGGTCCGTTATCCTTTATGCACTTCACGAACCGTTCACTTTTTTATGGAAGTATCAGTGAATGCCTCAACCCCTTTCAAGTGACGATTGGGTATATTTTTACGTAAGGAAAACTGATGAAGATCTTGACTTTTATAACCATATTTACATTCTCTCTTTCTGCCGGGGCGATCACGTTGCCTGAACATTTCAGGGCAGCATTCATACAGACGGTGACCAACCCGAAGAACAAAACGATCCATTACAGTGGCAGAGTTGCCTACAGCAGCAGGAACAACCTGCTTAAATGGTCCTATCTTGAACCTACTCAAAAAGAGGTCTGTACGGACGGGAAAGAGGTACTGGTGGTAGATCATGACCTTGAACAGACATCCGCTTATCGTATAGACAAAGGGTTTGACCTGACACAAATACTCAAAGAGGCGAAACCTTACAAAAAAGATATCTATGTCACCGAATATGCAGGAAAGCGCTATACGGTAAAGGTCGATGGTAAAGGACGGCTTCAGAGTGTGGCTTACTATGACGATCTTGACAACAAGGTGCAAATACTCTTCAAGAGAATGCAGTACGGGAAGGGTTTGCTGCCCGCTTCGGAGATGAAGTGTGACTATCCGGCAGACTATGATGTGATAAGGGGATAGCATGAACAGTTTCTTGGAGCAGCTGGGGAGTGATCCTATATTGATGATCAGTGCAGCCATAGGAATTGTGCTCATACTCTTCATTGTGCTGGTAGTTGTGGTGGCGAATCTGCGTATCAAGACCTACAAGGACCGCTACATCAATACGCGTATTGACAATATGGAGAAGGAGAAGCTGATCAGCTCATTACAGAAAGAACTTCAGGAGTTGAAAATACTCAATACGCAGAACAAGCAGGAATTGCAGCATTTTGCCGATACAAAAAAACGTCTAGAAGAAACGAAAGAGAAACTCTCTTCTACACAGAAATCATTGGCTCAGACACAGAAGTCTCTGGCACAGACCGAGGCACAGTTAAAGCATCTCAATGAGATCCATGACGTACTTGGAGAAGAGCATACTTCACTCAAGGAACGTTTCGAAGTGCTGAATGAAGAGAATAGCAAGCTGCGGGTCAACAATGCCCGTCTCTTGATGAAATTGGAGAGTGAAGAGCGTGTCAATGGCCGTCATCATCAGAGCAGAGGCAGTGAACGGTCATGAATCTTCAGCAGGCACGATTTACGACAGAACTTCCCGAGTATCAAAAAAAACATTCTAAAGTATTCAAAAAGAACGGTGATATTGAGAAGGATTTTTATGAAGAAGAGAGTCTCCGGCTTCAGTACGAGCTGGTCAAGCTTCAGAAATGGATCATAGATAATGAGAAACGTCTTCTTGTTATTTTCGAGGGAATGGATACGGCAGGAAAGAGCTCTACAATCAAGGAGTTCATGAACTATCTCAATCCGCGTGAAGCCCGTTCAGTTGCCCTTCCAAAACCCAATTCCAAAGAGCTTGGACAGTGGTATTTCCAACGCCACATCAAGCAGATTCCCAATGCGGGGGAGATCGTTTTCTTTGACCGCTCCTGGTACAACCGTGCCGGGATTGAACAGGTTTTCGGTTTCTGTACCCAGGAACAGCATGAACACTTTTACAAACAGGTGAACGGGGTGGAGGAGATGCTGGTGGATGATGGGATTCTCTTTTTCAAGTTCTATCTAAATATCTCCTTCGAGACACAGGCACACAGGCTCAAACAGCGTGAGAACGATCCGCTTAAAAGCTGGAAACTCTCTGAACTGGACTACAAGTCACACGAGGCATATCCTGTGTATGAAAAACTCAGGGACAAAATGTTCCGTATCAGCGGAACACCATATGCACCTTGGTGCGAACTTGATGCCAATGACAAAAAGCGTGCCAGACTCAATGCCATACGGTATCTGCTGTACAATGTAGATTATGACAACAAAGATTTCAATGTTGTAACAGGTGTGGATAAAAAGATCGTAACACTTTACAATTCAAGCAGTGATGTTGACCATTGCAGTTGATTTTCAATGCCTTTGGTGTAAACTTTCGAAAAAAGTAAGGATGATTCATGAGCAAAGTCACCATCTGGCACAATCCACGGTGCAGCAAGTCAAGAAATGCAGCCAATCTTCTTGAAGAGAAGGGCATAGAGGCAGAGGTGGTCAAGTACCTTGATACGCCACCCGCCAAAGAGGAGATCAAAGAGGTACTGAAGATGCTTGGCATCAGTGCAAGAGAACTCATGCGTACCAAAGAAGCGATCTATAAAGAGTTGGGGCTGAAAGATGTAACGGATGAGGAGAAGCTCATCGAAGCGATGGCGGAACATCCCAAGCTGATTGAACGCCCCATTGTCATCAAAGACGGCAAGGCGGCGATCGGCCGTCCGATCGAGAAGATCATTGAACTACTCGATTGAGGGAGTAGATAGAAAGGAGTAAGGAGCAGATGCAAAATTTGCTATCTGCTACCTGCTCACTCTTCTTTTCCGTTTCCGTAGTTTGTATATAGATACTCCACTACCTCTTCAATATCCTCATTTTTGATTGGAGCATGAAATACGGTAATCATTTTCGCAACCTTTTTGCGCCAAAACTTTTTTGACTGCAGCCCCTGGTTGATGGTATAGCCCCAGGAGTGGCACATGTTGCATTTGCCTTTGGTAGAGTACATGCCTTTGCCCGGTTTCATAGGGAAATCCATATAGGGCATTTTAATGCCTTTGTCCACTTTGGTCTCGGCTGCGACTGCCAGCCCCTGAATCAGCAGGAGTGTCAACAGGACTCTTTTCATGCTACCACCTCCACGGTTACCTCGTCGATTCCATTAAATTTGTAGCCGCCGCGGTTCCATTTGACTTCATAGGCAAAGGGTTGTGTTTCGCCTTTGGTGTTGGTCGCTTTTGCCATGATGGTTAAGCTGCCGCTCTTTTTGGGTGTGAGTGTATGGCTGAAGCTGCGGTAGGCGTAGGAGCCCTGTTTACCATCATCGAGCTTCGCTTCCTGCCAGCTCTGACCGCCGTCGATAGAGATCTCCACTTTGACGATGCCATGTCCGCCGTCGAATGCCACACCGCGTACAATCAGTTGGGCATTGGCTTTGACTTTTGTGCCGCTGACGGGGTAACCGATGAGAGAGTTGACATTCATCTCTTCGATAGGTTTGGTTTTGGGTGCAAGGTTGTCGGGCGTTTCACACTCACAGTCATTGTCGGGTATGCGGTAGGCATGGTCCATAAAGTGCAACTGCGGTTTGGACGAAGTGACGGTGATATTGGAGAGCATTTTGATCCAGCTGTCGGAGTAGAACCCCGGGAGTATGAGACGTACGGGAAAGCCGTTGAGGTAGGGGAGTTCTTCTCCGTTCATTTCGTAGGCGATGATGATCTGATCGTGCAGTTTTTCCAGTTCGAGCGCACGGACAAAGCCGTCTGTTTTGGTATAGACAGGCTTCTCCAAGCCGTTGAATTTGATCCATGAAGCCCCTTTTTTGAGCCCAGCCTTGGCAAGTACATCTTTGAGGCGTGCCCCTTTCCATTTGGCACAGCCCATCGCACCCGGACCCCACTGGATACCGCCGGGGGTTGGGTGAAAAGCGCTCCGGTTGTTCCCGCCGCACTGCAATACGGAGGTGATCTCGACTGCTTCAAACTCCTTTTTGAGCGAGGCAAGAGAGAGTCTCAGGGGAGTCTCCACCTCACCGTCAATGGTAATGTGAAACTTGTGCGGATTGATATAGGTGGGGATCATCGGCATATGCCAGCGTACGAAGAAGAGATCGTTGGGTGTGATGGGCTGTGCGAACACCTCTCTGGGAGTCTCCAGCAGTGGAGGACGGTCAGAGTAGGTGATGAGCGGACGTTTTTGGGGGAAAGCGATGTCGGCTACTTTGCGGTTGTCGATGGGGTGTCCGGTAGATGGTACTTCGGATGCTTCTGCCAATGTACTTCCCACAACGGCACTGCCTGCAACCGTAGCGGCTTTTTTGAAGAATTCTCTTCGTGGCATAGGACTTCCTTGTATGATCGTATGTATGGAGAATTATGGGTGATACTCTCTTAATGGATACTGAAAAAAGTCTCTTTTTGCGTCACTTTGCCACTTTCAATACATTATGATAGAATTCCACCAATCATTATTAACTGTTGTATAAAAAGGATATATCGTGCTAAGTACAGTCAACCTCACCCAACGCTACGGAAAGCGTGTGCTTTTCGACAAGATCAACCTCACTCTCGATGTGGGGAAACGCTACGGGCTCATCGGTGCCAACGGAGCAGGGAAATCGACCTTCATGAAGATCCTCGCAGGAGAGATCGAACCCAGTGAAGGCGAAGTGCAGCTTCAGCCCGGACTCAAGCTTGGTATGCTCAGTCAGAACCAGTATGCTTTCGAGGACTTTACCCTCAAAGATGCTGTTCTATACGGTAACAAGAAGCTCTACGATGCCCAGAAAGAGAAAGAGAAGCTCTATATGGAGGGAGACTTTGAGTCCGATGAGGTCAACAACCGTCTGGCAGAGTTGGAGATGATCTGTGCCGATGAGGATCCGACCTATGAGAGCGATGTTAAGATCGAGAAGCTCCTGACCACGCTCGGTTTCCCGGTAGAACAGCACAATGACCTGATGAGTTCATTGACCGGTGGGGACAAGTTCAAGATCCTGCTGGCACAGGTACTCTTCCTAAAACCGGACGTCCTGCTGCTGGATGAGCCGACCAATAACCTCGACATGGAAACCATCGCGTGGCTCGAAGAGGAGCTCAAACGCCATGAGGGGACACTGGTGGTCATTTCACACGACAGACACTTTCTCAACGGAGTGGTGACACATATCCTCGACCTTGATTTTCAGACCATCCGTGAGTTCACCGGCAACTATGATGAGTGGTATATTGCGGCAAATCTCCTCTCCAAACAGGCTGAGGCGGACAGAAGCAAAGCGCTCAAAGAGAAGGAAGAACTGGAGAAGTTCATTGCGAGATTCAGCGCCAATGCTTCCAAGGCAAAGCAGGCAACCTCCCGCCAGAAGCAGCTGGACAAACTCGATATCGGAGAGATCAAACTCTCTTCCAGACGCGACCCTTCCATTATGTTCCGTCCGCACCGTGATATCGGGAACGAAGTGCTTGAAGTCAACGGCATTTCCAAAAGCTATGGTGATGAGAAGGTACTCGAGAATATCACCTTCAAGGTCAACAAGGGCGACAAGATCGCACTCATCGGAACGAACGGTGTAGGGAAAACTACCCTGCTTGAGATACTCATGGGCAAGCTCGAAGCAGACAGCGGCAGCTACAGCTGGGGACAGACCATCACCACCAGTTACTTCCCGCAAAATACGACGGACATTGTCACAGGTGATGTGGAGCTGCCGCAGTGGATACAGGGCTTTGATCCCAAATGGCACATTGACGACATTCGCAAGACACTGGGGCGAATGCTTTTTAGCGGTGAAGAGCAAAAAAAGAAGGTCGATGCCTGTTCGGGAGGAGAGAAACACCGTGTGATGATGAGCAAGATGATGATGGATTCGGCTAACTTCCTTGTCATGGACGAACCCAACAACCACCTCGATCTTGAAGCGATTGTTGCACTCGGTGAAGCCCTGCACAACTATCAGGG
>JAJRRK010000150.1 GCA_024279555.1 Campylobacterales bacterium | reverse complement strand
TTCAGCACCAGCTCTATAGCTGATCGTTTGAAATCTTCAGGATATGCGTTTCTTTTTCCACCTCTTGGCATGAAATTCTCCTTCTTTGTATTGTGTTATTTTAGTAGAATTTCTTTGTACCAAATATTGTAGCCAGATCAATTTTGAAATGGGTGATTTAAATAGTGCTTATGAGTTTATGAAAAAGGCTGTTGATATCTATGAAAAAGTTTTACCAAAAACTCATCCTCATCTAAAGAGTGCAAAAGAAGGATTAGAGATGATAGAGAAGTTAAAAATGTAAGAAGAGATTAAATAAGGATCAGGCGTTGAAAATACACTAAAATAAAAAGTACGACAAACTCTCATACGATCAGTGTATAATATGCCTTATGGAAATGAAACAAATCGTTGAATACTTACAACAGAAGCGATTGATCTTCAAGTCGCTTCAAGCCATAGAACCCAAAACACTCGGTTCACGCAAGCGGGTAGGGATCTACCTCGGTGTGGATCTCAAAGGCTTTTATGCGTTGGTGATGGTGCTTGAGAAAAAGAGCAGGGTACTGCGAAAAGAGGTAGAAGAGTTGATGGTGCTGCATGAGAAGGTGCAAAAGCATATTGACAGTACCATACCTAAAAAGTACATCATCATCAAAGCCCCGCTCTGCTCGAAAGCCAAAACACTGCTCGGAGAAAACGGCTGGAAAGTGTTTCATCAGGCAGTAGAGAGCAGGGAGTAAGGAGTAGGGAGCAGTGAAAGAGACAATATTATTGGCCGATATCGGCAACACCCACTTTCATATTTATGAAGGGAAAGAGGTGGAGCATTTGAGCTATGCAGATGCTATTGAACGGTACCGCAACAAGCCGCTTAAGTATATCTCTGTCAACAGCCACATCGAAAAGCAGATCGGTTGTGTGAAGGGGTGGGAGAATGTCTCATCTCAGATGCGACTGCCGGGAGAGTATGAGACGATGGGTGTGGACAGAAAGGCACTGTGTTTGAGCCATGACAACGGTGTGTTTGTCGATGCAGGTTCTGCCATTACCGTCGATGTGATGGAGCGGGGCATCTACAAAGGGGGGTGGATCTTTCCGGGTATCAAAGCGATGTTGCAGTCTTACAGAGACATATCGCCGGCGCTGGATGTCTCTTTGGAGAGAGACCTCGACTTGACGCGCCTGCCGTTTACAACCAAAGAGCAGATAAGCTATGGTATAATCGCGTCTATCAAAATACTCATCCAAAAGCACCAAAAGAGCAGACAAGTTTTCCTCACTGGCGGTGACGGGAAGTTGCTGTCACACTTTTTGGCAGATGCAGTTTATGATGAAATACTGCTCTTTAAAGGAATGCAGCATGCGCTGAATTCCAATGAAGAATGAAGAGTTAAGAATTAAGAATGATGGTATGCATTGCGTGGCAATGCTTCTATTTGAACGAAGGGACAAAATGCTATTTGAAATAAACGCATTGCGAAGCAATGCATACCGACACTATTCACTATTCACTATTCACTATTCACTTTCATCTCAAAGAGGTGAACCATGTTAACAGTCGCACTCCCCAAGGGAAGAATAGCAGAGCAAACCCTAGAGATATTCGGAGAGATCTTTGGCGGTGAGTTCAAGTTTGAAGGGCGTGAGCTCATTATGGAGAAGGATGGGTTCCGTTTTCTCAATGTACGTAACCAGGATGTGCCGACCTATGTAGAGCACGGTGCCGCGGATATTGGTGTGGTAGGGCTCGATGTTATTACCGAGAAAGAGCTTGACATCATTCAACTGCTCGATATGCAGCTTGGCAAGTGCAAGGTTGCCATCGGCATCAAGAACGAAGATGAACTCGACTGGAGCCGTCCCAACATCAAAGTGGCAACCAAGATGGTCAACATCACCAAAAACTACTTTGCCAAAAAGGCGGTGGGGGTCGAGGTGGTCAAGCTTTACGGCTCTATCGAACTTGCACCGCTGGTAGGGCTTGCCGATGCCATTGTGGACATCGTCGAGACGGGCAATACGATGCGTGAGAACGGTCTGAAGGTAGCAGAGGACATCATGGACTCATCGGCACACCTCATTGCCAACAAGAACAGCTTCTATGCGAAAAAAGGCGAGATACTCGACCTCTATGAAAAGATTAAAACAGTGGTAGAGGCGCGTGGCTAATACGACGGAGTCCCTCGACCTCTACGCCAAGGTAGAGGATCTGCTTGAGAACAGTGAAGCGATCGAGACGCTTTACGGATACTATTATGATATGCTCTCCCAACTCCCTTTTGATACCCTGCTCGATGTCGGTTGCGGCAGTGGCGCCTATTTGACCGAACTTCAAAAACAGTTTCCCGATGTCAAAGCCAAAGGGATAGACCTCTCTGCTGTCATGGTTGAACGCGCCAAAGCCAAAGGGGTCGATGCCGAAGCGATCGATCTGTGCCAATTGCAAGGGCAGTATGATGTCATTACGGCGGTATTTGACATGATGAACTATCTACCCCCACAGGCACTCGCCGGATTTTTTGACTGCATCAGAGCCCGCCTGAACGAAGGAGGTCTTTTCATCTTCGATGTCAATACTTTGTACGGGTTTGAGAATGTCGCTGTGGGCGCTTTCATTGTTGAGGATGAGACACGGTTTTTAGCCATTGACAGCGATTTTGAAGCAGGGGAGTACCGGGCGGATTTTACGCTTTTTGAAAAAAGAGAAACCTGTTATGAAAAGTCGCAGGAGACGATACGGCAATATTTTCACACTATGGAAGCATTGGAAGATGCAAGTGGTATGAAATGTGTCTCATCGTATGATATTACGCTTTATGGGGATGATACCGATAAGGTAATGGTAGTGCTGCAAAAGCAGTAGTTGTTTGATTGGGTTTTAAATGTTTGGGAAAAAGTGGGGTTGAAGCCCAATGGCTTCATGGAGTCTTACTTGATGATCTCAAATGGGTTTTCTACCACATTCTTTCTGTCAACAATGTAAGGAATGAGTGCAGTCTGTCTTGCTCTCTTGATCGCTACTGTGACCATCTCCTGGTGACGCTTACAGTTACCTGTCAGACGGCGAGGCATGATCTTGAATCTTTCGCTCAGGCTGAACTTG
>JAJRRK010000149.1 GCA_024279555.1 Campylobacterales bacterium | reverse complement strand
CACCATGCATTTTCCCGAAGCGCCCAACAGCTTCGCCTGCGCTATGGGCAAGCTGGTTTCCAAAGAGAAGACACCCCGTCTCTTTCACCTGCTCAAACGATCCGGTGTCGATGCGGGGTATGCCACCAGAAAAGCCAAACATACCTACAACCGCATCAGACCCTTCGTACTCAATAACGCACCTGTCTGCACCCCGCAGTGGCAGGAAGAACTCAGAGACAACGGCTCCTATCCTTCAGGTCACACCTCCATCGGGTGGGCATGGGCGCTCATACTCTCCGAGCTTGTTCCCCAAAAAGCCGATGCTATTCTTGCACGCGGTATTGCCTACGGTGAGAGCCGCATTATCTGCAATGTACACTGGTACAGCGATGTGCTTGCCGGACGTATGGTAGGTGCTGCCGCAGTAGCGCTCATGCACGACAACCCCGAGTTCATTGAAGATATGAAAGCCGCTAAAGCAGAACTGGCTACTGCGCCTGCACCCGATGCAAAGATCTGCGAACAAGAAGCAAAAGCGCTCTCCTACACCCTCTGGGAGTAACCCTCTTCTCCGCCTTTCGCACTTTTATGATAGAATATCACTACAGTGCAGTAAAGGATTTGTATGGGACACCAAAGCATCTATCTCTCATCGGTACAGCCCCGTTCGGGCAGCCTCCTCGTCGCCATCGGCATCATGGAGATGCTCAAAGGGCATTTTAAGCAGGTAGCATTCTTTCGCCCTATCGTTGCTTCCGAAGGGAAGGAGGACGACAGCATCACCTTCATGCGCCGTCATTTTCAACTCAAGATCGAAGAGGAGCAGTGCCGTGGCTTCAGTGTCGATGCCTTCATCGATGCCTATGCAAACAATACCGAGAATGAGCTGATAGAAGCGATCATCGCCAAGGTCAGCCGTCTGCAGGAGTCGTATGATTTTGTGCTGATCGAAGGCTATCCGCGTGAACGCTTCTCTACACGTTTCGATTTTGACATTAACCTTCAGATCGCTAGAAACCTCGGTACCCCCTACCTGCCCGTACTCAATGCATACAGGAAAAACAACAAGGAGATCATCGATGAACTGCGCATCATTTCCGAAGTGATCGCCGAAGAGGGGTGCAATCATCTTGCAACCTTCATCAACCGGTGCGATCCTGAACAGATTGATTCACTTCAAAAGATGGTGCGTACAGAGTGCCAAAAGAAAAAAACCGTTTTCTTCCTTCCTAACAGCGACGAACTGGACAGACCAACCCTTCTGGAAGTCGCCACCCATCTGAACGCCAAGAGATTGACAGGCAACGGGATGCAACTGCAGAGACTTGTACACGGCAACAAGATCGCCGCGATGGGTATGGAGAACTATCTGGCACATATTGATGATGGGGATCTGGTCATCGTTCCCGGAGACCGCAGTGAGATTATTCTGCTCTCTATCCTCGCCTACCATGCCAAGCACCATCCTAGCATTGCTGCCATCGTGCTTAGTGGCGGTATTTCACCTTCCCCTGCCATCATGGATCTCATAGAGGATCTGCAGACTCAAACCATACCGCTCCTTCTCGTACAAAAGGACAGCTATCACACCGCCATTGCGCTTGAGTCACTCTCTCCAAGCCTTACTTTACAAAACCAACGCAAGATCACTCTTGCCAAAGCCCTGTTCGACAAAGCTGTGAACAAAGCCGCTTTCGAGCAGCTCTTTACACATCAAGCAAGTGACATCATCACCCCTTTGATGTTCCAGTACAGGCTCATAGAACAGGCCAGAAGCGACAAACAGCATATCATCCTGCCCGAAAGTGATGATGCGCGCATCCTCCATGCCGCAGAGATCATCATCAGGCGCGGGATCGCCGATATTACCCTGCTGGGGAAAGAGGAAGCGGTAATACAGCATGCCACACAGCTTGGCATATCGCTTACAGGTGTCCGCATCGTCGATCCTGACGATGCAAATATGCAGGCACAATTTGCACAACGCTTCTACACACTGCGCAGACACAAAGGGCTCACCAAAAAAGCGGCGCATGAAGCTATGCTCCACACCAATTACTTTGCCACCATGATGGTCTACGAAGGCATGGCAGACGCCATGGTATCGGGAGCCACCCATACTACTGCCGACACCATCCGTCCTGCCCTGCAGATCATCAAGACGGCACCGGGAGTCACACTTGTATCCTCAGTCTTTTTTATGCTGCTGGAGACCCGTGTACTGGTCTACGGTGACTGCGCTATCAATCTCGACCCCACTGCCGAGGAGCTCGCCCAGATCGCTGTCTCTTCAGCGCAGACGGCACAGCACTTTGGCATCGAACCGCGTGTTGCGATGCTCTCCTACTCTACAGGCGATTCCGGAAGCGGTCCGGAAGTGGAGAAGGTACGCAAAGCCACACAGCTTGCGCAACAGCTTCGTCCCGACCTGCTCATTGAGGGTCCCATGCAGTACGATGCCGCGATCGACGAGGAAGTTGCAAAGAAAAAACTGCCAGGCAGCAAGGTCGCCGGACGTGCCACCGTTTTCATCTTTCCCGATCTCAATACCGGGAACAACACCTACAAAGCCGTACAGCGCTCCACAGGTGCCATTGCCATTGGACCGGTACTGCAAGGGCTCAGACTGCCGGTGAACGACCTCAGCCGCGGATGCAGTGTTGAAGATATTGTCAATACAGTCGCCATCACTGCCATTCAGGCACAGCAGGTCAAACGCTCATGAAGATACTCGTCATCAATGCGGGAAGCTCCTCGCTCAAATGCCAATACTTCGTAGAGCAACAGAGTGAAGCACAGCTTCTCATTGAACGCATCGCAGAAGCGGATGGCAAAGCGACCCTGCACTACCAAAATCATACCATCACCCATGAAGCCACAGTCAAAAACCATCATGAGGCAATGATATTGGCAGAGAAACTCTTTGTACTCAGCGGTGCACTGGAAAATTTCTCTCAAATCGATGCCGTCGGCCACCGAGTGGTACACGGCGGAGAGCGCTTCAGTACACCCATACGCATTACGTCAGAGGTGATTGCTGACATCGAAACACTCATCCCTCTCGCACCGCTGCACAACCCTGCCAACCTTGAAGCGATCAAAGCCTTCGCAGAGCGGTACCCCTCCTTGCCGCAAGTTGCTGTATTTGATACTGCTTTCCATCAGAGCATGCCGGCACACGCCTACCACTATGCTATTCCCCTCCCACTCAAAGAGGAGCTGCACATCCGCCGCTACGGTTTTCACGGTACTTCGCACAGTTATATTGCCAAAGAGGCGACAAAAATGCTTGGCAGACCACTTAATGCCCTCAACCTCATCACCCTGCATCTGGGCAACGGCGCGAGTGCCTGCGCCATCCAAAACGGCAAAAGCATCGACACCTCCATGGGCATGACCCCGCTTGAGGGGCTAGTGATGGGTACACGCAGCGGCGACCTCGACCCCGCCATACTCCCCTACCTTGAACGGCACGGCTACGACAGCCAAACCGTAGACAGGCTGCTCAACAAAGAGAGCGGTCTCAAAGGACTCTGCGGCACCAACGATATGAGAGAGATCCTCGCTGCATACGAACAGGGTGATGCCAATGCCATACTCGCACTTCGCATCTACGCCTACCGCATACGCAAATACATCGGTGCCTATGCCGTGGCACTCGGCAGTGTTGATGCCATTGTTTTTACCGGAGGTATCGGTGAACATGCGGTAAAAATACGTGAGATAGTCTGTGATGATTTGAAAGTGCTTGGGGTTGCTATGGAGAGTGCGAAGAACAGCCTGCTTCAAGGCATAGCAGGAAACTTCGAAAGTGAAGAGAGCAGCATCTCACTCCTGGTCATCCCTACCAACGAAGAGCTGGAGATCGCGCTTCAGACAGAAGCGCTGATAGATCACAGATAACGGCGTATCTTCTGTGCGATCTGTTTGCTCATAGCCTGAAGTACACGGCTCTGCGTCGTCACCAGCCCATCCATGCCTACTTCACCTTTCTGTGTGAAATCGATCACCTCACCGGTGATCAGTTTGTTCTCTTCTCTGTCTACCAGACTCCATCTTCCCTTGAGTGTCACGACACCATTATTGTCTCCGTCAAAACGGTCAATGGTGATGTAGATACGGTAGCGATCCTGGACTGGTTCATCCCAAGGGGCGTTCATGAAGGTGTATTGGGGCAACAGTGCCGAGAGATTGTCACTGACGACAGATTGAATATTTTTGTCGAGCTCTCCCGCCCAACGTTCTGTTTCATTGATCTGTAATCTGCCCTGTGTGATCCGTGTCACTACCTGCGGTTTATCCAGGTAGGCAGGCAGGCTCACTTCACCAATACCGATAACGGTATGTCTAAGGTGTGATGTACCCTGCTTCTGCTCAGTCTGGGGAGTATGAAGCTGGTAGAAGTTGGATTTTGTACTGCACCCTGTCATTAGCAGTAGTGTTGTCACGGCAAGTAAATATCTCATACTATTTTCCTTTGATCAACGACTCCGGGTGTCGTTCCAGATAATCTGTCAAGTGTTTGATCGACCTGGTTGTCCGAGTCATCTCATCGAGTAATTTTAACAGTTTTTTGTTGATCTCTGCTGTAGAATCCATATAATTCTTACGTGCAGCGTTCATCATACGGCTTGTATCCTGAATCAAGCGATCAAGACTCGCTACAGAACGGTTCACCTGAGGAATGGTCTCTTTTCTAAGGTCTTTGATGAGCCCTTCTGTCTGATGACCGATCTCCTCGAACGGGATCTTAGAAATACGGTTAAGAAGCTCCTGGGCATTGTTCTTGAGTGAAGCCAGTTCAGTAGGTACGGTCGGTATAACATAATAACCGTACTCTTTTTGTGGCTCTTGATATGGAAGATCTTTATAGAAGTCAAAGTCTATATAGAGCTCTCCTGTAAGCAGGTTGCCGCTTTTAAGCTGTGCACGAAAGCCTTTTTTCAGGAGTTTTGCAAAGATCTCGATATCAACCTGATCTTCCTGTTGCGGGCTCTTGCTGTTAAGGAGGATGAAGCGTTCGGGTTCTATCTTGATGAGGATCGGTATCTTGAACTCTGCCGTTTCAGAGTTGCCAACCAGCGAGTAGCTGACCACCTCACCAATCTTGACCCCGTGGAATTCGACCGGTGCCCCAATGGAAAGCCCCCGAATAGAATCTTGGAAGTAAACCCAAAAATAGAGCACGCGTTTATACTCAAGCTTCTTTGCCTCTTTGTAACTGTCATAAAGCCAAAAAGTATGACCCGATGCTACAGGTTCGCCTCTACCGTGTGCCGGGAAATTCTCAAATGCCAATCCTCCCATGATCAGCGAGACCAAGGACTCCATACGTACCTCTACACCATCGGT
>JAJRRK010000148.1 GCA_024279555.1 Campylobacterales bacterium | reverse complement strand
TATAGGAGTCATAGTGGGCATCAACATCGTCGCACAAAACAAGAAAGCCAGACACGATTACGAGATACTTGAAAAGTTTGAGGCAGGCATCGTGCTACAGGGTAGCGAGGTCAAAGCACTACGAGCCAAACGAGCCAACCTCAACGATGCCTACTGCCGTTTCATCAAAGGCGAGCTTTACCTCATGAACGCCCACATCGCCGAGCTTGAAACTACTAACCGCCACTTCGCACGCGACAGCCGCACGCCACGAAAACTTCTTCTGCACAAAAAAGAACTGCTCAAGATCTACAACAAAGTCCACAAAGACGGACTAACCGTCGTTCCTTTGATGCTCTACTTTAACGAACGCAACCTTGCTAAGGTCAGCATTGCTATTGCCAAAGGGAAAAAACTGCATGACAAGCGTGCAGACCTCAAAGAGAAGACCCTTAAGCGAGAAGCGCAAGCAGCGATGAAGAACCGCTCTTATTAAACGCTCTTTCGTTCGCGCCTATTCTCTTTCATCGCTGCGTACCGGGACTTTCGGACCGGACGCAGAATTTTTCTTTCTATTCTCTCCTGCTGTAATCTGACAAAACGATTCGGCTCAAATGTACGAAGCTCTTTGAGCTGATAATAGGCAGATACCCTCTTGTAACCGATGAAACGGTAAATAAGCCTGCGTGTCTGTTTCAGCAGCCAGCGGAACAGACTGCGTATGGGGTGATGGAAAAGTTTTCCAATCCATGCATCAAGCCACTGTGCCATAACGGCAAAGAGCCTAAAGAACCAACGTATACTTTTGGTAAGAAACGGCACTTTTTCCAGCAACTCCAGCAACCACCCAAAAATCACCACCTCAATGATCGGTGCCAGCCAGCTGCCCCAGATGTAGTCAGTAAAAAAATAGACAACCATCGAACCTGTCTTCAACACTAATGCCAATAGAAAGCTCCATATCTTGGCAACGATCACCTTCAGTGCCAGCATCCATCCCATGAATTTCCCCACATAGCTCAAAGAACCCAAAAACGCTAATGCAGCAATGATTTTCTTGGTTAGGGGAAAATGCATAAAGTTCTCTTTGATATGCAGCATCAAACGGACAAGGTCATCCTTGATATGGTCGAGAAAATAGACTTTAAAATGATGATTGAATACCCGCTCTATCAGATAGCGCTTCCCCAACCCCGTTGCCGAGATAAAAAGTATTTTCTTCAGAAAGAGTTTGAGAACAAACTTCCCTTTCACCAGAAAAAATGCCACCAGTATTGCCACAATGCTCTCTTTGGCAAAATGGTAAAATTCACTTGCCCAGCCAAATATTTTGTCATGTAACGGCTTGATCTCAATCGTCAATCCGACGATGATCACAAAAGCGGTAAAAAACCAGAACCAGAGTGGACGCTTCCCCATCAGTCCCTCTTGAAAGGCCGTTTGAGTATTTTATAGAGTCTCTTAAGACGCTTCATGAAGGCAGATTCTTGGGAGAAATATTTCACTCTGACTGCCCTGCCCCAAACTTTCAATGTTGCTTTGACCTGCTTGAGCTTTGCCATGGTTGCCTGGTATATCTCCAAAGCTTTCAGCCAGTCAATGGCTGCCATGAGCTTCCCATACAGCCATGCAAACCACCCAAAGCCCATCAACTTCTCTTTGGTCACACGGAACATCCAGAAGGTAAACGCTGCAATAGGGATCTTGGTCAGATAGATCGAAAGCCCCAAAGCCACATGTCCACTCACAAACATCACCCCCGCATAAATCCCCAGCATCTCCACGGATGCAAGCATCAACACAAAAATAACCAGTATCACCGTGGCATTGACCCCTTGCAACCACGTCTCAACCCTCTGTAAAACTTTGAGTGAATGCACATACTCATAAATCGGTCTGGCGATCCCTTCCCATATGATCTCTTCAAAGAGGATAAATACAATCACCAGTATCAACTGTAAGAAAGTGATTAATTTGTGTTTGAGTCTGTTAAACATTTTTATTTCCTTTGAAATATAGAAAAATATTATAGTGGATTGGGGATTAGTTATTGGTTATTGGGGATAGATATATGGGTGTGATGGGTGTAATGGTTTTTGCGTAAAAGTACTACATTCTAGAAAGTAAATATTTCTTTTTGATTTTCTGTATATTTGTGGGTTATTGTGAAGGAGCTTACGTATAGTAAGTGACTGAACAATTCCCGCAAAGATGCAGGAAAGCAGAAAGAAAGATTACTTTCTGCGGAGTTCTTTGATACGGGCAGCCTTCCCCTTGAGGTCTCTCAAGTAGAACAACTTCGCACGTCTGACTCTACCTCTTCTTACCACTTCAATACTCTCGATAGACTCTGAGTAGAGTGGGAAGATTCTCTCGACACCCACAGAGTTGGCACCGATCTTTCTGACGATGAATGTTCTACCTGTTCCCTGACCTCTGATCGCGATACAGACACCTTCATAGTTCTGTACTCTTGTCTTGTCACCCTCTTTGATCCTTACCGCGACTCTGACTGTGTCACCGGCTCTGAACTCAGGAATGTTTTTGCCTTCCAACTGCGCTTTTTCAAAGCTTTCAATGTATTTATTTCTCATCTGCTATACCTTTTTTGTATAAGTCTGGCCGGAAATACTTCGTTTTGCACAAAGCCAACCCTTTTTTTAAGTCCGTGATTTTACTATGATTACCCTTTAGAAACTCTGAAACTACTTCATTGTTTTCATAAATCATCGGCTTGGTAAATGATGGCGCTTCCAAAAGAGGCGACTCAAAACTCTCAACCTGCAAAGAATCACTGTTTCCCAGCACACCATCTACATTTCTGCTGATGGCATCACAAAGTACCATACTCGCCAGTTCACCGCCGGTAAGAATGTAGTCCCCTATGGAGAAGACTTCGTCGGCATAGTGCTCGATAACCCGCTCGTCTATTCCTTCATACCTGCCGCTTACGAGTACCACATGCTCCTTTTTTGCCAAACGCTTGGCATCGTTCTGGGTAAACTGCTTCGCCACCGGCGTCAAAAAAATAATATGTGTATTGGGAGAGTCGGACTGTATATGCTTGAGAGTATCAACCAGCGGTTGCGGGGTCATCAGCATTCCAGCACCGCCGCCAATCATCGGGGCATCGACTTTGTTATGTTTGTCCGTTGTGAAATCTCTGGGATTTTGGTAGTCTATGGAGAGTTTATGCTCTTCAATAGCACGCCCGAGAATGCTGCCGCTAAAGTAGCCCGATACCAGCTCAGGAAAAAGTGTTACAAATGTAAAGCGCATGAAGTCAGCTTGCTTCCAAGACATCTTTGCCGTCTTTGACACGGATCAGTTTTTTATCCGTATCGGCATCGATGATGTAGCGGTCTATGTAGGGAAGGAGGAACTGTTTGGACATTCCCGCTTCCACCAGTTTTGTATCGGTTACAATGGAGAGATAGTCCACATCAGCAAGGCGCTGAATATCGTCTACTTTACCCAGCACTTCACCATTTTCCACCACATCGCACCCTATAATGTCAAACCAGAAGTGCTGTCCTTTTTCAAGATGGCAGTTTGCTTTGGTCTGTGCTTCATCAGCATAAAGCTTGACATTGGTCAGCTTCTTGGCGGCATCGATGTTCTCATATCCCTGAAAACGGACAAGTCCGCGTTTCATGTTGACATCGGCTATGGTCAGATCACCGCGGGAACTTTGAAATGTTACACCTTTTTGAAACTGTTCGGGAAAATCGGTATGAAGATGGAATTTAAGGTCGCCCCAGAGTCCAACCGTACGCCCGATCTGGGCGATGAAGAATTTTTCTGAAGGCATGAAGTGTCTCAGCTCACTGCTTTAACATTGACACGGTAATTCTTACCGCCTTTGGCTTTACAGCCGGAGATAACGGTCTTGATCGCATTGATCATGCGCCCTTCTTTTCCGATGAGCTTACCTACATCTTCACTGTTGGCAAAAATAGTGATCTCATCGAAGCCCTCATCCCTCTCTGCTATCTCAATAGAGATATCGTCAGGATGGTTCACCAGCAGTGTGGTATAGGCTTGAAGGAAGTCTCTGACCATCGAGACTATTTCTTACCTGCAAGTCTTTTGACTGTCGGGCTCATCTGCGCACCGACCGAGAGCCAGTAGTTCAGTCTCTCTTCGTCAAGTGTAAGCTCTTTGTTCGCAGAAACAGGGTTGTAGTGACCGATCGCTTCGATCCAGCCACCGTCTCTTCTCTTTCTGCTGTCTGTTACGACGATTCTGTAAAACGGCTTCTTTTTTCTACCCATTCTTGTCATTCTGATCATTGTCATGTTATGTCCTTTTGTTTTTCTCTTTAATGTTGTGCAGGGTAGCACCGGAGGATCGGCACCTTGACACACTGCAAGTCCTGACAACTGCTTTTTAATGACTCAACGCACTCATCAAGACTTTTGGAACGCGATTATATCCAAATAAGTTTTAAGTTATTATAAATCACTGCAGGAAATAGGTACAGACATCTTCTTTCCCCAGATGACATGCTTTTTGGATATAGGCTTTCCCTACTTCCTTGTTCCGTTCAACTTTACCCCACTCATCTCCATAAAAGAGTGTCATCCCGGTAAAATAGCAACCGTCTGCATCTCCCAGCTCACATGCTTTTTTGGCATAAAAGAGTGCCTTTTTAAGACTCGGTGTAAGTCCGGGGAGAAAAGTCTGTTTATTCTGAACATAATAGCTATACATCAAAGCGCAATCCGAGGCACTCCCTTTGTCACAACGCAACTTAGTCTCTTCAAATTTTGCTGTTGCCTCCGAAGCATACAACAGAGGCAACAAAAGTAGAAACACCAATAGCAATCGCAACATACTTATCGCGGCATACCAGGGAAACCGCCCCCGCCCTGCATCTGCTTCATCATATCCTGCATCTGTTTCATACCGCCTTTACCCGAAAGCTTCTTTGCCATTTTGGCCGCATTTTTAAATTGCTTCAATACACGGTTGACCTTCGCCTGATCAAGTCCTGCACCGGCAGCCAGTCTTCGTTTTCTGGTATTGTTCAGTAGGTCGGGGTTCTCACGCTCTTTAGGCGTCATGGAGTTGACCATCGCTTTGATCATCTTGATCTCCTCGGAGTTCTCAAGATCCAAATCGCCCAGCTGTTTAGCCATATTTCCCATCCCGGGGATCATGCTCATAATGGACTTCATGGAGCCCAGCTTCTTCATCTGCTCCATCTGATCAAGGAAGTCATTGAAGTTAAATTGCCCCTTCTTGATCTTCTGAGTCATACGCTTGGCTTCTTTGGGGTCGATGGCAGCAGCGGCTTTTTCTGCCAGAGACTCGACATCTCCCGCGCCCATCAAACGACTGACGATACGGTCGGGAATGAACTGCTCAAGATCGGGCATCTTCTCGCCCGCACCGATAAAGCGCAGCGGCACGCCCACCTGCTGTGTCAATCCAAGTGCCACACCCCCTTTGGAATCCCCGTCGAACTTGGTCAAGATTACACCGGTAATACCGATCTTCTCTTTGAAGGTCTGTGCAGTACGAACCGCATCCTGCCCTGTCATGGCATCGGCGACATAGAAGAGTTCATCGGGCTGTGCCACCTCTTTGACATGTGCCAGCTCCTCCATCAGCTCCTCATCGATCGCCAGACGACCGGCGGTATCGATCAATACTACATCATAGAGCTCATCTTCGGCTTTTTTCAGTCCACGCTTGACGATCTCTTCCGGACTCGCATCTTCATCGGCAACCAGATCGACCTCAATCTGCGAAGTAATCTGGCGCAGTTGTTCCACCGCCGCCAAACGCTGTAGGTCAGCTGCGACAACAAGTACCTTTTTCTTCTTCTGCTCTTTGAGGAAATAGGCGAGCTTTCCGGTAGTGGTTGTCTTACCCGACCCCTGCAGACCGATCATCAACACCACAGTCGGCGGCTTGGAGGCGAAAGTAAAGCCTTTGGGAGCCCCTTCGATGGTCAGAATCTCCGTCAGCTTCTTTTGGAGTGCTGCAAGAAAGTTGTCTTTACCCACCCCGTTCTTTTTGGTCTCCAGCTCTACTGAACTGATAAGCTCTTTGACTACTTTATGGTGCACATCGGCTTTGAGGAGCGATTTTTTCAGCTCTGTCGTTGCTTTTTTAAGCGCCTTCTCATCATCATGAAAACGGATCTTACCTATGGCATTTTTAAAACTGTCGGTTAGTGTATCAAACATCTTTTACCTTGCTTCATGTTTTTGCAATATTCTTGCCGCGATTTTACCCAAAATTGGCTTTTATTTGTATCGGACAATGTCTTTGGGCTCTGGGGCTTCAAATATCTTGTCAAAAAGAGTGATGCGTGCTGAATGCAGCAAAATGCGCTTTGACTGTGTCCGGCTGCCATATTGGGCATCACCGACAATGGGATATCCCACATATGCCAAATGCACACGAATCTGATGCGTACGTCCTGTGGTGATTTCGATGTGCACTTTGGACTTCTTGCCCTGTACCTCTTCGGGTTTGACGAGAGTATGGGCTTTTTTGCCCCGTACCGGGTCAATCAGGGAAAAGGCTTTGCCTTTTTTGACCGTATGGATCGGTTCGTCTATCTCCATAGGTTCGCACAACACACCCTCAACCCATGCCACATACTCTTTTTTAACCCGTCTATTCTTGAACTCGTTGACTGCCTTCTTGATGAAAGCTTCATTTCGCCCCAGAAGCAGTACTCCCGATGTATCACGGTCAAGCCTGTGTAGAAGCTCTGCCCCCTCGATGGCATCCTGAATATCATAGCTGTCTACCTGCGCGGGTTTGTTGACCGCTACCATATCCTCATCTTCATAGATGATCTCGATCTCTTCAGGGTACTCAATGCGGAACTTCGTATCGGTACTCAGTTCTGCACGGGCGATCTTCACCTGCTTGTCTCCCACAAAGACCAGTCCACGGTCAATGAGTTCTTTTGCTTTTTTGTTGGAGAGTCCTTTTTGTTCTGCAAGAACTTTATATGCTTTTTCTTTTGCCATCTTTTACCTTTAATGTATTGTATCTTTTGTCTTCACAATTTACATATGGATAGACTATCGGGTCTGTATCCCTACATATCGTTATAATCCGATACCCATGCTTCAAACTGTTCTGTCAGCGGGAACTCAAGCACTTTGATCTTGCTTGTCTCAACTGATCGGAAATGTATCGCACCCTTGGGGACTTTGAAGGTTTTAGAGAGGAACTTCACCAGCTCCTTATTCGCCGCACCCTCAACCGCTGCCGCCTTGATGCGTACTTTGATCGCATTGTCCCCGTATACTTCACAAAACTCATTCTTGCTGGCAGCAGGCTGTGCTTTGATGCGTAATGTCACCATACCGTCTGAAAATGTGTAGAAGCTCTCATTCATAATAGTGAAAGGATACCATAATTTCGGCTTGACACCACTATACTTTAGACTGCACGTTATGCTATAATAAATCAAAAGGAGTCCAAATGAAAAGAATATACAGAATACCTTTGGCAGCACTTTCGATTATATACACATTCGGAACAGTAGCAGAGGCTGATATCAATATGAAGGAAGGTCTGTGGACGATCACTTCCAAAACAGATATGAGCGGTCTGCCAATGGCAATTCCGGAAAGTTCGTTTACCCAATGTATCACCAAAAAAGACCTTCTTCCCAGAGGTGAGAACAAGGAAGCAGAATCCCAGTGCAAGATCATAGAGCAAAAGATCTCCGGCAACACCATCACATGGAAAATGGAGTGCGATACAGGGGAGGGGGTCAAGACAAAGATATCTGGTTCAATCACCTATAACGGAAACACCATGCACGGCACGACAGAGACTATAACATTTGTCCCTCAAATGGGAGAGATGAAAATGAAGCAGACCATGACTGGGAAGCGTGTTGGAGAATGTAAAAAATAAGTCTCTTAGAGCAGTACCCTGAACGCTTCCAGGATCGGCGAGAGATCGGTACGGTATTTCAGCCGTGTCGGCGTGAGCAGACCATACTGTGTCAACCGTCTTGAGAGATTTTCTGCCTCGACAACCGTGATCCCCTCTACCGCTTCAAAAATATCTTTTTGGTTAAAATAGTGTGGTCCTGAAATGATCTTACAGCCAAACTGTACCGCTTCGGCCGCATTGTGTCCACCGATGGGTTCAAAAGCGCCGCCGAGGATGACAATATCGCTGATGGCATAGATGTTCACCAGTTCGCCCAGAGTATCGACTACGGTAATATCACTCTCAAACCCCTCTTCTTCACTGTAACGGTGCATCTGCCACTGTTTCTGTTGTGCATATGAGGCAACCATCTGCGACACCTTCTCGAAACGCTCCGGATGGCGAGGAACCATGATCAGCTTTGCATCACCCTGCTCCTGTTTCAATGCAGTAAAGGCATCAAGTATCAGTCTCTCCTCCCCCTCATGGGTGCTTGCAGCACAGACGATGAGCCCTTGAGGCTTTTTGAGTGTTTTTGTGGGCTTGGGCAGACTTGCAAGTTTGATATTCCCCGTTACCTCTACATCCTTGGCACCCAATGCTTCCAAACGCATCTTATCTGTTTCTGTCTGGGCATATACCTTGTCAATATGCTTGAATATCTGTCGGTAGAGCCATACCATTTTGCGGTACTTGGGAAAAGAGCGGTCACTCATGCGGGCATTGACCAAAAAGGTCTTCGCACCGCGTTTTTTTGCCAGTGCAAACAGCAGATACCAAAACTCCGCCTCCATCACGACCAGTGCCTTTTGCGGTCTGAGCCATCCCAAAAGCAGCGGTTCAAACGGCAAATAACGGCTCTGTGGCGTATAACTCTCTATGACACTTTTACCTGTCTGTGTAGTGGTGCTCATACGCAAGCTCTCCTGCGGCAAGGCATCGACCAGAGGCTTGATCGCCTTGGCTTCCCCAAAACTACAGGTGTGAAACCAGACCCCGTCAGGTTTCAAAGGAGGATTTTTCCACAAAAAAAAGCGTGCAGGTATCGACTCTCGGTATTTGGATTTAAAGGAGAAAAGAAAAAGGAAAGGAAGTGCAATCAGATAGATCAATAGGGCAAAGAGTGTATAGAGATAAAAAAACATAATTTGCCTTCAAACCAAAGTGAAGCAAGCGCTTCACTCATCTGAACGCTTAGCGCTTAGCGCTGAACGTACTATTCTGCTGTCTCAGCTACACTCTCCATATAGAGGATACGCCCACAGTGAGGACAGTTGACGATCTCTTCTGCCTTGATGACTTCGGCATAGGTCTTGTCGTTAAGCTTCATGAAGCAGCCGTAACATGCCTGCTTCTTCACAGGGACAACCGCTGTGTTCCCCGCCCAGACACGGATCTTCTCATAGAATGAGAGAACTTTCTGCTCGATATTTCGGCTAAGCTCCTGACGCTTCACAAAAAGCTCCGCTTTGGACTTTTCGATCTCCTCTTTTTCGGCAGAGACTTCCTTGTTGACCTCATCAAACTTTGCCTGTAGCTCGGCAAGTTTCTCTTCACGCTCTTTGGCAAGCTCTTTTTTGGTCTCATTGACCCCCTGAAGTCTCTCGATCTCTTCATTGGCGAAGGTCATCTTCTCTTTGGCGATATCCTCTTCGAGGGAGAGTGCTTTCATCTCCTTCTCTGTAGAGATCTCCTTGGCTTTTTTCGCATTGGAAGCAAGCTGCTCATTGAGCAGGGTCAACTGCTCTTCAAACGCTTTGATCTTCTCTTCGTTCTCTGCAATATCTTTGTTGAGTCCGTCAAGCTCTTCTTGTACCGCATCGATCTTCTTTTGAATCTTGGCTACCTTCTTGTCCGCCGCTTCTATCTGCGGATTATAGCTGTCGATCGCTTTGTCGATCTGTGAAAGTTCAATCAACTCTTTTAAATGTTTGTTCAATCTCTATCCTTTAGGATTATAGTGTTTCGAAATGAAACGGATTTTTAGAATTCGCAATTATAGCTAAAATAGGTAAAACTTTCAATTCTTCAAGCAGTATCTCGGCAAAAAACCGCTCACTTTCATAGTGTCCTATCTCTACCATCATCAAGCCCTCGCTCATCGCTTTCATCGCATCATGATACTTGATGTCACTGGTAAGAAAACAGTCCGCATCCACCTCGTCTATCAGAGATGCACCTGCCCCTGTTGTCAGAGCAACGGAAGTGATGTGCTCCTTTTTGCCGACTACTTTCAGTGTAGGCAGCCCCAGTCTCTCCTTGAGCAGTGCCAGCAGATCATCGTAGTGCCACACTCCTTCTGTCTTGCAGATGAAAGGCACCTCTTCTTTGAGCGTAAACCCCAGTACCTTCTCAAATACATAACGGTTCAGGTGTGTCTGGTCAAAATTGGTATGCATGGCAATGAGCGACTGCTTCTTGAGAATGAGCTTCTCAAGCAGGTTGGCAGGGTACTTGGCAAAGTCCAGCTGCGTTAACTTGCCAAAAATGAGCGGATGGTGCACGACAAACAGTGTTCCCACTTTTGCCTCTTCGATCATCGTCTCATCGATATCAAGCGAAACCACGATCTGCGAAACCTCCCGGCGCATATCACCGACGATAAGCCCTGAGTTGTCCCATTTCTCCTGAAGTTCGAAGGGACTGACAGTATCTAAAAAGTCATATATCTCTTGGAGTTTCATAAAGTACCTTCACTATTCATATATTGGCATATTGTTCTTCCGAATATACCAATGACAAATGACTAATTACCCGCAACGCGTCCGTTGCGCTCCTCTTCCTGCGCCTTGTACAACTGCGCACACCCGATGGCAAGCTCTCTGACTTTGAGAATGTAGTTCTGCCGCTGCGCCTGCGAGATCGCTTTGCGGGCGTCAAGTACATTGAAAGCGTGAGAGGCGATCATGCACTGGTCATAGGCAGGCAGCGGCAGCCCTTTTTCCAGACACAGCCTGCACTCTTCGCTGGCATCGTCAAAATGACGGAAAAGTTTCTCGACCGTGGCTACTTCAAAGTGATACTTGCTGAACTCATACTCACTCTCTTTGTGCACATCAGCATAGGTCGTCACCGCATCACCGTTGCGGTTCCAGACAATGTCAAAGACGCTCTCAACGCCCTGCAAATACATTGCCAGTCTTTCCGTACCATAGGTGATCTCCACTGCCACAGGATCACAGGCGATACCCCCGACCTGCTGGAAATAGGTAAACTGCGTCACCTCCATACCGTCCAGCCAGACCTCCCAGCCAAGCCCCCATGCACCCAGTGTCGGAGACTCCCAGTTGTCCTCCACAAAGCGGATATCGTGCTCTTTGAGATTCAAGCCCAGATACTCCAGCGACTTCAAATAGAGCTCCTGAATATTGTCCGGACTCGGCTTGATGAGCACCTGGAACTGGTAGTATGCTCCCAGACGGTTAGGATTCTCCCCGTAGCGCCCGTCTGTTGGACGGCGGCTTGGCGCCACATACGCCGTACTCCACGGCTTGCTATCAAGACTTCGCAGCAGTGTCGCCGGGTGAAACGTCCCCGCCCCTGCGGGAATGTCATAGGGCTGGACGATGTTGCATCCCTGTTCTGCCCAAAATTGCTGGAGTTTGAGTAGTAGTTCACTGAAAGTTATCGCGTCTTTGTTCATGCTCTCTCTTTTATTGAATTTCTTTAACAGATTCAAGTTTTTTCACGTCATGCGTGGTGAAAAAAATCCAATCCGTATTCAGATCCTCGGGTCAAGCCCGAGGATAACGATATGAATATGTTATTACAAAATCACTTCGATCTCAGAAGAGTCAAGCTCTACTTTTTTCGCTTTGGAGATGCGGTCTTCTTGAAGCTTCACACGCAACTCGTCATCCTGAAGCGCCATGATCTGAATGGCAAGATAGGCAGCATTGACTGCACCCGCTTTGCCGATGGCGAGTGTCCCTACAGGCATACCGGCAGGCATCATCACTGTTGAAAGAAGTGCATCCTCACCCTTGAGCGGCCCACTCTCCATCGGTACGCCCAAAACGGGCTTGGTGGTCGATGCTGCCACAGCACCGGCAAGGTGTGCCGCCATTCCTGCTGCTGCGATGAAGACCTGCGCCCCCTTCTCTTCGGCTGTTTTAATGTAGTTCTTTGTTCTTTCCGGACTTCGGTGTGCGGAGGAGATGATCAACTCATAAGGCACACCAAACTTCTCCAGTGTCTTGGCACACTCCTGCATAATGGCGTAGTCGCTCTTGCTTCCCATCACAATCGATACAAATTTCATAGTCATTCCTTGTTTTCAACATTTAAGTAAAAGGTTGGCACATCCTGTGCTCCTGTTTCATGTCCTCTGACGAATGCATACCTCAACCCAATAGTATGCTACAGTACTCAAGTATGCATTCCCCTCTGTTTAACTCGTTTCATCTCCGGCATGTAAATGCGTTTGAACTTTACCCATCACACTTGGGCTCCATGCTCATCGGTGTGGAGTCCTCTTTGAGCCCCTTTTTCTCCAACGCTTCATCGATCTTGCGTCGGAGTATTGTATAGCCCGGAAGCTGTGTCGGCAGCTTGATCGGTTCGAGATAGCCGCTGTGGACACACTCCCGCTCCTTTCCCTCAACCATTTCGATCTTTTTAAAGGTCAACCAGTACTGTCCGTTTATCTCATCGATCTTACCGATATCATTATCTACCAGATCGACCGTTGCGCCTACGGGCAGTACGATCTCCACACTGTCACCCACACAGGTCTTATCCTTGCATTTCCAACTCAAGCCGTCTTCGCTTACCAGTCCCGCCACCTGATGTGTACCGTACTGGATGGAAAATGCATGCGATTCGGTATCGTTCCGCTCAAAAGGACGGCTGATGAGATAGGCATCGGTAAAACCACGGTTTTGGGTGGTGTTGAGCTCTCTTTGATACTGTACAGGGTCATATTTTCCCGCATAGTAGTCGTCGATGGCATGTCGGTAAGCTTTGGTCACAACTCCGGCATAGTAAGGCGACTTCGTTCGCCCCTCGATCTTGAGCGAGTCGATGACCCCGCTGTCGAGGATCTCATCGATGTGTGAAGCCATATTCATATCTTTGGCGTTCATGATGTAGGTACCGATCCCCTCCTCTTCATCGAGGCGGAAGGTGGTACCGCTTTCAGGATTGTGCGCGTATATCTCATAGGGAAAACGGCAATCGTTCGCGCAGCTGCCACGGTTGGGCACACGACCGGTCTGAAGTGCGGAGATAAGGCAGCGACCGCTGTAGGCAAAACACATCGAGCCGTGCACGAAGACCTCCAGTTCAAGATCGGGCAAATGGGACTTGATGGCTTCACAATCCTTGAGACTGATCTCACGTGCCACGATGATACGCTTGACTCCCAGATCATAGTACACCTCTGCATCCATCGCATTCATCACATTTGCCTGCGTGGAGAGGTGTACAGGGATATCCGGTGCGATACGTTGTGCGATCTTCACTACCCCCGGAGAGGAGACGATGAGTGCATCAGGTTTAAGCTCCGCAATCTTCGCGATGTGGTTCTCATAGAGTTTCACCTGCGAGTTGAAAGGAAAAGAGTTCACCGTAGCATAAACCTTTTTACCTCTCTCATGCGCATAGGCGATCCCTTCGGCAAAGGAGTCCATATCGAACTCCTTGCCCGAACGGATACGCAGTGAAAAGGTGCTGGTTCCTCCGTAGACGGCATCGGCTCCGTAATTGAGCGCGATCTTCATCTTTTCGAGGTTGCCTGCGGGGGCGAGGAGTTCTACGCGGTTTGGCTCTGTCATCTTTTTCCTAATTCTGGTATCTATATTTGGCTCTTATTCTACCCTAATAGTAGTAAAAGAGAGGTTTTATGCTAAAATCACCTCTATGAAAACGACACGAATAGACCTCCATAACCACACCACCCGCTGCAACCACGCCGAAGGAACCGTTGACGAATATGTGCAACGCGCCATCGAGCTTGGTATTGACATCTACGGCTTCAGCGAACATGCTCCCATGGATTTTGACGAAGGATACCGCCTCTCATTCGAGGAGATTGAAGCCTACGAAAACGATATTCTCACGGCAAAAGATGTATACAAAGGTCAAATAGAGATTCTGCTTGGCTACGAGGTCGACTGGCTTCCCGGACACATGGACGAACGGGTACTCAATGCCGATGTGGACTACCTCATCGGGTCGGTACATTTCATCGACAAATGGAGCTTCGACAATCCCGAGTTCATCGGCGGCTGGAAAGAAAGAGATATTGATGAGATATGGCAAGCCTATTTCGAAGCGACCGAAACAATGGCAAAATCTGGTCAATTTGATATCGTGGGGCACCTCGATCTCATCAAGGTCTTTAAGTACCTTCCCAAAAAAGATGTACGTCTGCTTGCAAAAGACTCCCTCAAAGCGATCAAACAAAGCGGTATGGTACTGGAGATCAACACCGCAGGACTGCGCAAACCCGTCGAAGAGCTCTACCCCTCGCGGGCACTTTTGGAAGAGGCGTATGCACTGGATATCCCTATCACCTTCTCTTCGGATGCGCACAAAGTGGAGCAGATCGGTTTTGGCTATGAAGAGGCGACCAGACTTGCCAGAGAGATCGGCTATACCAAAGCTGTCACCTTCAAAAAGCGGGAGAGAGAATTGATTACTTTTTAGGCAATCTTCATGGAGAAGATTAAAAAGATTGTGGCTATAATGTAGGGACAAAATTTCAATTCAGGAGAATTACAATATGGGTAAATTCGTTAACAACGTAGCAGAATTCAACAAATTCTGTGAAGAGAATGAAGTAGAGTTCATCGACTTTAGGTTCACAGACATCAAAGGGGCATGGCACCACATTACTTACAGAAGAAGTGCTGTCGATGACGCGATGCTCGAAGCTGGTCTTCCTTTCGACGGCTCTTCCATCGAGAACTGGCAGCCGATCAATGAATCGGATATGCTTCTTAAGCCCGATGTTCCTACAGCATTCCTCGACCCGTTCACCGCTGACAGCACTGTTGTCGTTATCTGTGATGTATATGACATCTACAAGAACGAGCTTTATGCGAAGTGTCCAAGATCCATCGCCAAGAAAGCACTGAAAGTGCTGGATGAAAAAGGTGTGGCTGACGCAGCATACTTTGGTCCTGAGAACGAATTCTTCATCTTTGACGATGTCAAGATTGAAGACAAAGACAACTACCAGATGTTCAAAGTAGAGACAGACGAAGGTCACTGGGCTGACGCTGTAGACTATCCTGAGATCGGCAACATGGGTCACAGACCGAGAATCAAAGGCGGATACTTCCCGGTTATGCCAACAGACTCCATGGTAGACCTCCGTGCTGAAATGATGCTGCTTCTTGAAGAAGTGGGTCTCGAAGTCGTTCTTGGACACCACGAAGTGGCACAGGGACAGGGTGAGATCGGTGTGGTATTCTCCGATATCATTACCGCGGCTGACAACGTACAGAAATACAAGTATGTCGTCAAAATGGTCGCACATCTCAACGGTAAGACAGCGACATTCATGCCTAAGCCTATCTACAACGACAACGGAAACGGTATGCACGTACACCAGTCTCTCTGGAAAGACGGTAAAAACCTCTTCTACAAAGAAGGCGAGTACGCGAACCTCTCCAAGACAGCACTTGACTACCTCAGCGGTATCTTTGCCCACAAAGAGGCAGTTGCGGCATTCACCAACGCTTCTACCAACTCTTATAAGAGACTTCTGCCAGGATTTGAAGCGCCAAGAATCCTGACATACTCAAGCCAGAACAGATCGGCTGCATGTCGTATCCCGTACGGTGCAGGTGAAAAAGCGACACGTATCGAAACACGTTTCCCTGACTCTACTTCATGCCCATACCTTGCCTTCACCGTTCTGATGATGGCTGGTCTTGACGGTATTGAAAAAGGCGGTTACGACCTGGTCGGTCCATTCAACGAAGACCTCTTCGAGCTCTCAAGAGACGAGATCGCCCAGAGAGGTATCCCTGAACTGCCAAACAGCTTCAGAGATGCGTTGGAAGGACTTGAGAAAGACCACGACTTCCTTGCACCTGTCATGGACGAAGACTTCATCAAAACCTATGTCGACTATCAGTTCGAAAGACACGTGATCCCTGTAGAAGGAAGACCGACAGCATACGAGTATATCTCTACCTACTCTTGCTAATCGTCTGTACCTGTGCGAACGCACAGGTGCCACACTTTATATCTCCACATATTTTCTCCAATCTGTCATCAGATCTAAAATATAGAAAGCCCGCTTTTGTCCGTAAATAATTGCAGTGCCAATGTACCCGCATGTGAATTGCCGTATTTGTTCAGTGCCGGAGACCAGACTGCGATGGACATTTTTCCCGGAACGGTTGCGACTATCCCTCCTCCGACACCACTCTTGGCAGGCAGTCCCACATGGTAGGCAAATTCACCGCTTGCATCATAGTGCCCGCAGGTAAGCATCACCGCATTGATCCGTTTGGTCTGTGAAGGCGTGGCAAAGACCTTTCCCGTCACAGGGTCTTTTCCTCCAAATGCCAAAAAGAGCATGGCACGTGAAAGCTCCTCGGTACTCATCGTAATGGCACAATGTTTGAAGTAGGTCATAACCGTCTGTTCAATATCATTCTCAAAATTTCCAAAACTCTTCATCAAGTGTGCCAACGCAAGGTTGCGGTCACCATGTGCCATCTCTGATTTTGCCACCTCAGCATCGAATGTGATGCTGCTGTTGTCGCTGATACCGCGTACAAACGCAAGGATCATCTCCAACGCATGAAACTCATCTTGGTAATGACTGACCAATACATCAGTGATCACCAGTGCACCCGCATTGATAAACGGATTTCTCGGTATACCGTTCTCATACTCAAGCTGTACCAGAGAGTTGAACGGATTGCCCGAAGGTTCGACACCGACACGTTTGTAGAGTTCTTTACTGTAGAGGTTGAGTGCATGGGCAAAGGTAAAGACCTTGGAGATACTCTGAATAGAAAATTTCTCTCTGCTTTTTCCGACAGAGAAAGATCTGCCGTCTTCCAGCGTGACCGTCATGGCAAACTGCCCCTTGGGAACAGAAGCGAGTGCGGGGATGTAGTCTGC
>JAJRRK010000147.1 GCA_024279555.1 Campylobacterales bacterium | reverse complement strand
GCTGTGTAATCTTATCAAAAATGGATTAATCATTCATCAATATCGAGGACGAAATGGCCAATCATCTCAAGAACGAACACTCCCCCTACCTTCAGCAGCATGCAAACAACCCTGTCGTCTGGTACCCCTGGGGCGAAGAAGCCTTTGAAAAAGCAAAAAGAGAGCACAAGCCGATCTTCTTGAGCATCGGCTACAGCTCCTGCCACTGGTGTCATGTGATGGAAGAGGAGTCATTTGAAGATGAGCAAACTGCCAAACTGCTCAATACCTATTTTGTCCCTGTCAAGGTCGACCGCGAAGAGCGTCCTGACATCGACAAGCATTTTCAGGAGGTTTATCAGCTCATGAACGGCAGACCCGGCGGCTGGCCCACCTCCATCTTTTTAACAGAGGATCTCAAACCTTTCTACTCCGCCACCTACATTCCCCCCGAACCCCGCTACGGTATGATGAGCTTTCCTACCCTGTTGGAGGTGATTACCGACAAGTACAAGAACGAAAAAGCCACGCTGACCGAAGAGGCAGAAAAGATACTCAAACACCTCAACCCCGACAAGAACAAGATACAGGCGACCAAGCTCGATCACAGCATTATCAACCGTGTGGTCGAACATGCAGGACTGCTCTATGACCACCGATTTGGCGGTTTCAGCAAGGCACCCAAATTCCCGCAAACCTCCCTGCTCGACCTGCTGCTGGACATTCACCGTCTCCGAGATGACGAAGAGGCACTTCGTATGGTAGAAAAACAGCTGCAGTTCATGGCAAAAGGTGGACTGCGTGACATCGTCGAGGGAGGCTTCTGCCGCTACTCTACCGACAATGAGTGGCTCGTACCTCACTTCGAGAAGATGACCTATGACAATGCGCAACTGAGTGCCGTCTATCTCAAAGCCTATCATGCCACCGACAACAGCTTCTACCGTGACATCGCTTTTGAGACGCTCGATTTCATGCTGGAGAAGATGCAGGAGAAGCACCTCTTCTACTCCGCCAGCGATGCGGACACCGATGGGGTCGAAGGCAAATATTTCGTCTATACCTATGAGAAGGCGCGCAAGTCATTCCTCAAAGCCGGCATCCCCCAAAAGGCGCTCGATGCACTCTGTGAAGCGCTTCACATTACGCCTGATGGAAACTTCGAGGGGAAGAACATCGTACGCGTCGACGATCCCCAAAAAGCAGACGAGATCCCCTACTACCGCGAAGCGATCGCCGCGCTCAAAAAACGCAGAGAGGAGAAACGCACCTATCCCTTCATCGACAAAAAAGTGATCACTTCATGGAATGCCATGATGATCACCTCCCTCTTTAAAGCGGCACGGGTGGACAAAAAGTACCTCAAACCGGCACAGAAATCACTGGAAAAACTGCTTGAGAGTATGTATATCCACTCACAACTCTTCCACTCCACACTCATCGGTAAAGCACCAAAAATTCACGCCTTTTTGGAGGACTATGCCTACCTCTGCGAAGCCCTCATCGAAGCCTACGAGACCACACTGGACGAGACACACCTCATCGTCGCACAGAAGCTTGCCAATGCTGCCATCGAAAAATTCTACAAAAACGGCATGTGGAAGTTCTCAAGAGGCGAATTCGAGACCGATGCGGAGATACACGACAGCTCCTACCCCTCTTCACTGGCAACGATGGTCGGAGCACTCCATTCTGTCTCTTCGCTGATCGATACAGTCTACAAGAAATTCGTCTTTAAAAGCCTTGAGATCCACTCCTACGATGTGATGCGCCAACCCGTCTCGACACCCAAACTGAGCAAGATGGTCATCCGCTACCTGCTCGATGATGTCATCATCAAAGCCACAGAAGAGAAGCTGCACAAACACCTTGTCCAACAAGACCGTCTTCCCTACCCGTTCCTCCTCTTTAAAAGCGATACCAACGACGGCTACATGATCTGCAACTCCTCGGCGTGTTTCGGGCATGAAAAGGATATGAACGGAGTAAGGGAAATACTCACCAAACGAAAACAGCCTAAAGAAGCATAGTGCGTATCATCGGGTAACCTCTGTAGAAAAAGTTCTCTTTTCCTATCGGTTCTCCCTGAAAAAGAGACGCTCTTGGATATAATATCTCTATGATAAAAGAGAGCCTGAAGATCTTCGCCGGCGATCTGAAGCACTCCTTCAGGGATCTGGTGCCCATCGTTATTGTCGTTGCCCTCTTTCAGGGAGCCATCATTCAGACGGTACCGGAGAACCTGCTCTCCATTGTCGTGGGTTTGACCATCGTGGCAGTGGGACTGGCACTCTTCATACGGGGGCTGGAGCTTGGTATCTTCCCCATTGGTGAAGGTCTGGCAGTCGATTTTGCCCGCAAAGGCTCGGTATTCTGGCTGCTGCTTTTTGCTTTTACCATCGGATTTTCAACGACTGTTGCCGAACCTGCACTCATTGCCATTGCCAACAAGGCGGCGCTCATCTCCCACGGGCTCATCGACGCATTCTGGCTGCGTATGACCGTCGCCCTCTCTGTAGGGTTTGCCATCGCGCTGGGTGTACTGCGTATTTTGCTGGGGCATCCCATCAGCTACTACATCATCGGCGGATACATCATGGTCGTCCTTGTCACCTTCTTCGCGCCGGTGGAGATCATCGGACTGGCGTATGACAGCGGTGGAGTGACCACCTCGACCGTAACCGTACCACTGGTGGCCGCACTTGGGATCGGACTTGCCTCTTCCATTAAGGGGCGCAATCCTGCCATTGACGGCTTCGGGCTCATTGCCTTCGCTTCGCTCACACCGATGATCTTCGTGCAGTTCTACGGTATTCTCGCTTATTCCGTGGGAGAAAGCACCCAAACCGTCCAAGCAGCGGCGCAGACCGCTCAGCATACCGCACACCACATCGACCATTTCATCTGGAGCGATCTGTTCTTCGATCTGCTCGGCACCATCAAAGATGTCGCGCCTATCATTGCAGTGATCTTCTTTTTCCAGTACATCATCATCAAAAAGCCTGTGGCGCACCTGCACCGCATCTCGGTGGGGATCATCATGGTCATTCTGGGGCTTTACGCCTTTATTGTCGGACTGGAGATGGGGCTCTTCCCCATTGGAGAGACTATTGCATTTCAGCTGACCGATATGAAGAATGACCTGCTTATTTACCTCTTTGCCTTTCTCATCGGCTTCTCGACCACCATGGCAGAGCCGGCACTGCTTGCCATCGCCATCAAAGCCGAAGAGATCAGCGAAGGGAACATCAAGCAGAATGTCCTGCGGATGGTCGTCGCGCTCGGTGTCGCCATCGGGATTGCGCTGGGTGCTTACCGCATCGTGGCAGGTGATCCCATCCACTACTACATCATTGTCGGCTACATCTTCGTCATTCTCTTTACATGGATGGCACCCAAATACATCATCCCCATCGCCTACGACAGCGGCGGCGTGACTACCTCGACGGTCACTGTCCCTCTGGTAGCGGCACTGGGACTGGGGCTGGCAGAGAACATCGAAGGACGCAACCCGCTCATCGACGGTTTCGGACTCATCGCCTTTGCATCGCTCTTTCCGATGCTGACTGTGATGGGGTACGGTATACACGCTGAGTACTACCGCAGGAAAAAAGAGAAGGCACACCAACACAAGGAGGAGCACGCATGAAATTTACCGCACTTGTTGCCGTCATAGAGGACAGGCATGAAGAGGCTGCCATTGAAGTAGCCAAAAAGGCCGGAGCCGGATCGGTCACCATTTTGCACGGCAAGAACATCGGTCTGAGAGAGAAGAAAGTCTTCTTCGGTCTGACACTTGAGGAGAACGTCTCGGCGCTGCTCTTCGTACTGCCGCGCAAGCTGACCATGAAGGTGATGCGCGCCCTGCGGGAGGAGTTCGATCTTGACAGCCATCACAATATCGGCTTCACCTTCACCTTCCCGCTCAGCCATGTTGCCGGGCTCGATACCGAAGAGCTGCATAAATTCGAAGATGACATCAAATGTATGTTGTAACAAAGGAGAAACCATGTTAGTCAAAGAAGTGATGACCCCCAAAGAGAAACTCGTCCGTGTCTCCCCTATGGCGACTGTCAGGGAAGCCCTTAAGCTGATGAGAACACACAGTGTCCGTTCCGTCATCGTAGACAAAAACGGCGCATCAGGTGCCTACGGTCTGGTGACCTTCAAAAATATTCTTCAGAGCATCGTCGCAGAGGACGGCGACATCGACCTGCTCAATGTCTACGACATTGCCGCCACACCCGCCATTTCGGTATCGGCGGAACTCGATGTAAAATATGCCGCCCGCATGATGGTCACCAGTTCCATCAAACGCCTGCTTGTCATCGACAACAACGAACTGCAGGGTATCTTGACGATGACCGATATCATCGGTATCCTGATGGACAGTATAGAGTAAACCTATTTGAGCGGCGGAAAGGTCAGCATGAAAGTGCTCCCTTTGCCCTTTTCCGATTCGAGCGCAAGTTTGATCCCGTACTGTCGGCAGATCCCAAGCACAATATTCAGCCCGATCCCAAAACCGCCGCGTTCACTGTTGGCGCGTTTGTAGCGTTTGAAGATATCCTCCTGCACCTTCTTGTCGATCCCTATGCCCGTATCGGAGACTTTCAGTACCCGGTTTTTGAGCGTGATGCTGATTGCATCACCTACATCGGTATATTTGACCGCATTGGAGAGCAGATTGTCAACAAGCCGCTCCGCGGAACTGCGCGCCATGAACACTTCAGTAGTCTCAAGGTTGAGCATGAGCGAGAGCGCCTTGGTCTCTATGAGCTCTTTGACATACCCCGCACGCTCTGTGATCACCTGGGCAAGATCGAAACGTTCAGGCTTCTCCTCTTCTCCTTCCAGTCTGTAGGTAAGTGACGCATAGGTCACATTAAGTCTCTTCGCACTTGCTTCAAGGCGTTTGCGTTTCTTTTCATCCACTCCTTTAAGCGACTGTATGGTCATTAAAATAGCCGATATAGGGGTATTGAGCTCATGGGTCGTATCGGATATGAAACGGTCAAGCGCCTCTATCTGCTCCCGTACCGGGCGCAAAAAGAGTCTCCCCAGGAAATAGCCTACAACACCCATCAGTAAAAAAGAAAGTATCAAATACCCGATGATCTTCATCCGAAGCTGATGGAAAGTCTCTACCAATTCGTTCTCTTTGAGCACGATGTAGCGTACCCCCAGGTGCTCGCTGGGATCTTCGATCACCGCATAGCAATGGTCACGCTCTATGTAAAAATCTTTGTCAAATTTCGTAACATCTTCTATTTCGGCAAATATCGCATCGCCCTCTCCATCGTAGTAGCCTACATCAAAACGGCAATGTTTCAAAGAGGCCAGGAAGTTGATCCTGTCGGCGTCATCCATCTGCGAATGTTCTTTCATCGCTTTCATGATGATTTTCGAGGAGAGCATACGCCCCTGATACATCATCTCGAACTTCATGGCACTCATCATTGCTGTGCGGTTGTTCTCGAAAAACAGATAGCCGATGATCGCCAGCAGCAAAAAGACAGAGCCAAGGTAGAGTGTCAGGAAGCGAAAAAGTGAACGCCTCTCATATGATGTTAAAACGATACCCTTCTCCTTTGATATTGTCAAAATACTCTTTATCGAACATGCGTCTGAGATTTTTGATATAGGTCCGTATGGTCGCATGGGTAGGCATGTGCTCATCCTCCCAGATATTCTCTATGATCTCATCGGCAGAGATGATCTTGCCCTGGTTCCGTACGAAATACTCAAGTACCTGCGCCTCTTTCTGGCGCATCTCTATCACCCTCTCCCCCATATAGAGCTGATGCGCTTTTGGGATGAACCGTATGCCGTCAAATATGATCTCATCCTGCAGATGGTTGCTCTTAGCGATACGCTCGATGCGTACCTTCAGCTCTTCAAGGTCAAACGGTTTCTTCAGATAGTCATCTGCACCCAGCGCAAAACCCTTTTTGAGATCATCGATTCCCGAAAGAGAGGTGATATAGACCGCCGGCGTGGTATTGCCGATGTCACGCAGATACTCTAATATCTCAAAACCGTCAATACTCGGCACATTGACATCGAGCAGCAACAGATCGTAGTGCCCCTCTCCGATGGCATCAAGTGCTTTTTCGCCATCATAGAAGCTCTCCACCTCATAGCCATTCTCAACAAGGTACTCTTCCATAATATCCTGAAGGATCACATCATCTTC
>JAJRRK010000146.1 GCA_024279555.1 Campylobacterales bacterium | reverse complement strand
CATCCTGAAAATAAAATAAGCGAAACAAAGAGCAGTAAAAAAGAAAAATGCTTGGGTGTCATGGAATATGCCTTTGATTTTGATGCCATAAATGGAGTATTAGTATACAATAAAATACTTTGTCTTTCAATCAAAAAACCTCATTCGTTTAGAGGCATCTGAGCATAACTGATTGTAGGAGTTTATGGTATCATTCATTATGATATTTCATAAAAGGATTGAATGATGATAAAAATAAAATATCTTTTCCCTCTTCTGTTCTGTTTGCCGATCACTGTTTTTGCAGACTTTTTCTATACGGCTGTTATGGAGAAGCAGACAGGGTACAGTGAACAGATATGGGTATCCAAAGCAAAGCTTTCACATTTGCACCGTGCTATTACGGACGGGTGGAAAGAGGGATATGCCATTACCGATATATCCCATGCACCCAGAAAGTGGAGTGTGGTGCTCAGCCTCGGTACGCAGGTTGAGAAACAGCTCTATATGAGCAGACGGCTCATCGCTGAATTTGACGGTGCTACCCGTTACTATCTGGAACGCGGCTATGAGGTCGTCAATGTAGAGAACGGTGTGGGAGAGTGGCTTGCAGTATTTCAAAAAGGGGGTTCATACCGTGATACACGCATGCATATCAGCCGTGATTTTGACGAGATGGAAAAGATCATCGCTGCCCGTACAGAAGCAGGATATAGCCTTATTGACATGGAATCGGCCGAGGGAGAGTGGGTCGCATTGTTTGCAAAAGAAGTACCGTTCAAGCGATCCTATTACCATATTGCCGAGAATTGGGATGAGGTGGAGCAGACCATTGATGCAGCATGGGAAAAGGGTGACAGTGTGCTCAATCTTGAGTATGGTGCCAACGGCTGGTTCGTTCTACTGGCAACCTATCCGCAGAGGCATATCCAAAGGGTTATTCGGAACAAATCCTTTAAGAAATTGCGCAACACTATTCATGCAGGCTGGCAGGAGGGCTTCCGCATTACTGATCTGGGAGAGGGCAGAAGGTAGAACATATTTGTAAAGCCAAATGAATAACATCCTAAGTAAAATGTGCTACAATATAGTTCATAAAAACTTATAAAATAGTATTAATTTGATTAGGAGGAAATATGAAAAAAGCAGTTAAAACAGTGTTGGCGGTCGTACTCATTCCCGCTATAGCAGTCGCCGATGACTTTTGGGTAGGGCTGTTTGCCAAAGATACGGGATACACAGATCAATCCTATACCACCAGCAAGAGCCTCTCAAGACTCAAGACAAAGATAGACAACGAGTGGGCAAAAGGGTATGACCTCATCGACATCTCCTACGGACATGATGTCTGGATGGCACTCTATGCCAAAGGGACAGGCTATAAACAGCAGGCATACATGCACCGCAGGGACATTAGGAAATTTGCAGAGGCGGTCAATGCCTACGCCCAAAAAGGTTTCAAGCTCATCAATGTCGAGTATGGCGCCGGAGAGTGGGTCGGTATTTTCGCCAAAGGCGGCAAATGGACAGAACCCCTCTTTGACTATACCCGCTACCGTGACGACTTCGAGAAGAATGTCATCAAACGCTGGCGCGAGGGATACATGCTGGTGGATGTCGAAGCAGCCGAAGGGTACTGGACAGGCATATTCGTCAAAGGCACCGGCTTTAAGAGTGAAGCCTATGTCATTGTCGATGAGTGGGAAGAGGTCAGCCCGCAGATCAAGGCCAAGTGGCGCGACGGATACCGTCTTGTCAACATCGAATATACCGCCGGAGAGTGGTTTCTGCTCTTTGCTGAGTATCCCAAGCCAAGAGAGGAGCTCTTTGCCAACGATGAGGATATAGAGGATTTCAGGGAAACCATTCGCAAGTACTGGAAGCAGGGGTATTATCTGGTCGATCTGGCTGACGGAAGAGATTAGACCTGTATAACCCATGGCTCCCTCTATTTGGAGTCAATGTGAGGCTGAAACTTTCGGTTTCGTGTATTCTTTGCGGCAATAGTTTAGGCGATTGTTTACACCTCACTTTTTTTCAGAACTTCTACGATTTTGTCTGCCACTCTGAACGCATTGGCATAGATGGTCCAGGTGTAGGCGACTGATCCGCCGGTGGGCATAAAGCTGGCATCGGCAACAAAAAGATTGGGAATATCGTGTGCCTGACAATATTTGTTCAGCACAGAGGTCTTGGGATCGTCACCAAAACGACACCCGCCTGCAACAAGGTTCTGTGCAGGTGCATTTGAGACAGAAGAGTAGATGTTCTTCGCCCCCATCTCTTCGAGAATTTTTTCGCACTTTTTGGCAATATAGTTTCCCACTTTGACATCTTGAGGGTGTCCGTTGATGCGGAGTTTGCCTACGGGCATACCGTATTTGTCTTTGTGGGTTGGATCGACGCTCACAAAGCAGTCGTCTGTGGGAAGCCAGTCGTTGAAGATCTCAAAGCGGATACTTTTTTGTTCCCTAAAGCGTTTGACGACCCGCTCTCCCAGAGCTTTCCCCCATACCAGTTTCTCTCCGTCATAGTTGTGTTTAAGTGCACGCGAGATGATGTTCTGATGTTCGAACATGAACTCCACCGAACCCCCTTTGAATTTCCCCTCCAGCCAGTCGTCGATAAAGTACCAGTCGAGCACGGAACGGTTGACAAAAAGCCCTGTCTGCATCAGCGCATCAAAAGAGATATGCTTCAAAGCATCCCTGTGCAATTCCCCCTGCCCGGAACCCCCGCCGGAGAAGATGAGGTTTTTGCCAAGTTCGCCGCTGCTGTTGGCAAGCCCGTCGGGGTGATTTTTGTCGGCGGAGTTAAGCAGCAGTCTGGCACTCTCATGTGCCTGTGCCGCGACAATAAAGATACGACCGCGTATGTGCTTCTCTTTGCCTGTAATCGTGTCAACTGCCAGTGCATAACCGACATGTGTTTTGCTCTCCGATACCAGTTGTTTAACATGGGTATTGCTCATGAGCGTCAGGTTTCCCGTAGCTAGTGCTGCGGGCAGCAGCGCTTCACGGGAGCTTCCCTTCGCCCCGGAACTACAGCCATAGCTGCCGCAGAAGTTGGAGTAGTAGCATGCTTTGCGATGCCCCCGATCCTGTGAGAGTACGGCGCGGGGTGTTACCAGAGACGTGACCCCCAGTTTTCGGCAGCTGCGGTCAAGCAGTTTGACCACCTCGTTCTCTTGGGTAGGCGGTTGGGGAAAGTCGGGTGTGGAACGCGGCGGTTCAAAGGGATGAGGCTTGTAATGCCCGGAGATACCCACAATGTTTTCTGCCATTGTGTAGTAGGGTTCAATATCCTCATAGCTTATGGGCCAGTCGACGACATTGGCACCCTCGATGGCACCGTACTTGCTCTTGAGTCTGAAGTCGTCAGGGTGGAGGCGATGAAACATGCCGCTCATGAAGTTGGAGGAGCCGCCTACGATATTGCCGTTCCAGAAGCTCCAACCGCTGTCATAAGTGGGGGTTGCCTCCCACTTCCCGTCCACCTTCTGTTCGATCACATGGTATTCATCAAAGAGGTTGGGGGTGACAATGTCCCGCCTGCAGTAGGCAAGCTCGTCTTTGCTGAACTCCTCCCTGCGTATCAGCCGCCCTTTTTCGAGCATAGCGACTTTGTAACCTGCTTTGGTCAGCGTATAGGCGACAGCACCGCCGCTGGCACCCGAACCAATGATGACCGCATCATACAGGGGCTGCTTCATCATGCGATGTACCGTGTTGTGGGGCGGGGTATCCCGCCGAAACTCTTGATCGCCCTCCAGCCGGATTCGTTGATGTTGCTGCCGTACACAGGGTCGCTGAAGAGTGCCTCCATGGTGAGTGTCATGATGCGCGCAAGCCAGTTGCTGCCGTATCCGGTCTGCTCATAGGCGCGGAGGGCTTTCTCTTTCTGTGCAGGGCCATAAGAGAGGAATCTCTCTTCCCGTGCGATCAACTCCTGCGCGCCGGCAATGACAAATGTTCTAATATCTTTGTCGTAGGTATGATGGAAAATCGTCTCTTCGGTAAAGTCGATGGTGTGCATCGATCGTGCAGAGGGGAGTGTACTGTTTTTCGGGAACATGTGCTCCTGTACTGCAGCAATGACGGGTCTGATTTTTTTAAAGTCTCTCATTTGGGCGTGTGCGTTTTCCGCTTTAAGACAGGCAGAGAGGCCTGTGATTGAACCCAGTATCATAAAATCTCTTCGTTGCATGGTCTCTCTTTCTATGTTCTGTATCACGATCATACTCTGTGTGTGTGCAGGCTGCGTGCAGCAGCACCCTACACAAAGAGTGCACAGATTCTCTCTATACTGCTATTGTATCACGCTATGCTGATATGACATACAGAACAACGACAAAGGAGCCCCCATGTTGAAGCACACCTATGTGAGTATTCGAAACCTGTTGAGCCATGGACAGAGTCTCTCTCTGCTCTTTGCACGGCTGGTAGTTGCCTACGGGTTTTACGAACCTGCTATGATGAAGTGGGCGGACATCGGTGCGATCGCCAAATGGTTCGGTACACTTGGTATTCCGCTGCCTACGCTCAATGCCTATATGGCAGCCACCACGGAAATCACGGGTGTTGTGCTCTTGACACTGGGGCTCTTTACGCGGCTTATCTCGCTTCCGCTTATGGTCGTGATGGTCGTTGCCATTGTGACCGTGCATCTGCCAAACGGCTTTGGTGCGGGGAATAACGGGTTTGAGATACCGCTTTACTATATGTTGTTCTTGGTGATCTTTGCTTCGTTTGGAGCCGGAAAATTGAGTCTCGATCATCTGTTTTTTGGTGACGAGCAATAACACAAAGGAATAGAAACAATGAAAAAACTACTACAACTCGGACTGATTCTCACAGGTGCTGCGGCATTTACACTCACTGCGGCCAATGCCAAATGCGGAGGCAGCGACAAGGCACCCAAGGAGATGAAGTGTCAGGCTGGTAAATGCGGCGGTGCCATGAAAGAGAAAATGATGAAAGAGAAAAAAGAGACAATGGAAAAGAAAAAAGAGAAGATGAAAGGCAAATGCGGCCAAGGAAAGTGCGGTAGCAAATAACATCTTACTGCGGTATCACCCCTTTCGGGTGATGTTTCTCTTCCCCCTCCCCTATTTTTCCACAATCATTGTATAATATCGGATATCCCCACAGAAAGGTATACCATGAAACAGATACTATCCCTACTGCTTGTCCTCTTCGCGTTCACAGGATGTGACCAAAAGAAAGAAGACCAGACAGCACATGATGCCAAAGTGGCACAGCAGGCACGCGAACAGCTGCTCAAAGAGCTCAAAGCCAAAGAGAAGGCAGAGAGGAGTACCCTGCCTGAAGCACACACAGAACAGAGCACCCTGGTACAGGCCGGCATCAAGACAACACCCGACGGCAAGATCATCATCGATACAAACAAGACAAAAAGCTACTTCGAGAAGATGGCAAAGAGGATGAAAGAAAAAATGGACAAACTTGCCTCCGATATGAAAAAAGGTGCACTCGAAGAAAAAGAGGCTGGCATAGAAGTATCACAGGAGAAGATCGTCATCGATGTCAACAGAACCAAGGGCTTTATGGAACAATGGGCGAAAAAGATGGAAACATTCGTCAAAGAGATGGATGAGGTGGCACGTACCATAGAACCTGACAGCAACGTTTCACAGTAAGCTGTTGTGATGAAATAGAGTGGAGGGAGGAGGGGATATCCCCTCCAAAAGATAGAAGCGAGGGCTTATTTTGCCAGCGCCGCTTTGGAAGCTTCCGCGACTTTGCTGAACGCTTCAGGGTTGTTCATTGCCATATCGGCAAGGATCTTTCTGTCGAGTTCGATGTTCGCGAGCTTGAGACCGTGCATGAATCTTGAGTAGTTCAGATCGTTCAGTCTCGCAGCCGCATTGATACGGATGATCCAGAGCTTTCTGAAATCTCTTTTCTTCTGTCTTCTATCTCTGTAAGCATATACCAGTGATCTTTCGAGTTGTTCTTTCGCTTTTCTGAAGTGTTTTCTTCTACCGCTGTAGAACCCTCTTGCCTGCTTGAGCAGTTTTTTGTGTCGTCTGTGTCTAACTATACCAGTTTTTACTCTCATGGTTTTCCTTTACCGTTTTCTGTTGTGAGAAATAGGTGCCGATCGTGGTCGGACTTGCCCCGTCTTCTTTGATGAATATGGGGGAACCTTACTTCAGTTGAATCGTCTTATACGATCATCTCTTTGATGTTCTTCGCGTCTACCGGATCGACATGCTTGGGCGCTCTCATCTGTCTGTGATGCTTCCCGTCGACCTTGGTAAGGATGTGGCTTCTGTACGCCGTTCCTCTTTTGATCTTGCCGCTTTTTTTCACTTTAAAACGCTTGACAGCGCCTTTTACGCTTTTCATTTTAGGCATATGCTTACTCCCTTCTGAATTTTTTCCGCACTTTACAGTTGCAGAAAATGGGACGGTATTATACTGAAACTATCTGAATATTTTATAAACTGCCGTTTTTCTGCACAAACGGGGGAAAGTTTATAACACGATTTGTGATAGAATAGAGCCGATAAAACAAAAAGGCGGCGAAGTGGACAAAGCGGCAGAGATACTCTCCCAGAAAAAGAAGTTGTTGACCGAGATCTACTTCGAACTGCAGCAGTATTTTGAGGAGAAGTACGGTAAAGATGCGCTTGTCCTGATGGAGATCGGCACCTTCTTTGAAGTCTATGAGGTCAACAATGACGACCTCAAGATCGGTAAAGCCAAGGAGATCGCCGAACTGCTCAATATCCAGCTTACCCGCAAGAGCAAAGCGGTGCTGGAGAATTCGGTGAGCAACCCGCTGCTTGCGGGTGTGCCTGCCGTTTCGCTCGACCGCTACCTCTCCCGTCTCATTGCTACCAAGAAATATACCATCGTTGTGGTCAAGCAAAAAGGCGAAATGCCCCATGTCAAACGGTATGTTGCCAACATCATCTCTCCGGGTACCAACTTCGAGTACCTCAGCGAACCGACTGAGAACAACATTGTATCTCTGCTCATAGACGAAAATGCCGGCATCTACTCGGTGGGGTATGCCGCTATCGATGTGAGTACGGGCAAGACCATCTGCAACGAGATTCACTCTACTCGAGATGATAAGACCTATGCGCTCGATGAAGCGTTCAATCTGCTGCAGACCTACAGCACCTCCGAGGTGATCGTCACGCTCGAGAACAGGCAGATCGATATGGAGTGGCTGATGCACTATCTGGAGTTGGGAGCGTTACACTGCACGGTCAATGACAAACGCTTCAAGATTACTTACCAAAACGAACTCTTCAAACGGGTCTTTGAGATCAACTCCTTTTTGAGTCCCATTGAGTTTCTTGATCTGGAGCGCCATCCCTATACAACCGAGGCGCTGGCGGTGCTCATCGACTTCATTATCGAGCATGACGAGAGTATCATCGAGAAGATGAACCGTCCGCAGTTTCTGGGAAACAGCCGCTATATGTACATCGGCAACAACGCCATGGAGCAACTCTCTGTCATCAGCCGGGATCCCTCAGAGATGACCCTGCTTGATCTTATAGACAAAACCTCCACCGCCTTTGGAAAACGGCTTCTCAAAGAGCGGCTGCTTAACCCCATCTGCGACCAAGAGCTGCTTGAGGCGCGTTACGACCTTGTTGACAAACTGATGCCGAATATTGACCGTTTCGAGACCCATCTGAAGCAGATCTACGACCTTGAACGGATCGCGCGGCGAATCAAACTGCGCAAACTTCACCCCGTGGAGCTGACCTACATTGCCATGTCGCTGGAGTCGGTGCTCAAGCTGATAGCAGATGCCCAAAACAACGGCTTGGAGATCGAGGCGCGACTGGCAGATGAAACACGAGAGATGCTCAGTGTGCTCGAGGAGACTTTTGAGCTTGACATCTGCGCGCGCTTCCGCATTGAGCAGATCAATGACAACATCTTCAAAAGCGGTGTCTACCCCGCCATTGACACCATTGTCAAGACCCAGCAGCAGGAAGTTGACAAACTCGAACAGGTTGCCGAGCATGTCGAATCGCTCTTTGAAAAAGACAAACTCTTTTCCGCCTCTGATACGCGTTATGCCACAGTCGGATACCTCGAGAGCGAGGGGTACTACCTCAACCTCACTAAGAACCGCTTCGCGATGATAGAAAAGCAGCTCAAGGACTCTTTTGTCACTATTGACAACACCCACCATTTTTTCAAGGATTTCCACTACAAGCATTTGAAGAATGCCGTCAAGGTACAGGCACCGCTCTTTGAGGAGATTACCCGCAGTTATGAGACTGCACAGGTGAAGCTGGTGTCACTTGTCAAGCAGCGCTATGTGGAAAGTCTAGACTTACTGGAAAAAAGATTCTCCCTGCTCTTGGAGAAGCTCATTACCTTTGTGGCGGATATTGATGTCGCCATCTCCACCGCCAAGTGCGCGCGCAGTATGAACCTGAGCCGTCCCATCATCAAGGAGGGGAACTTCTACGAAGCGATCGGACTGCGCCACCCCATCATCGAAGCCAATGATGAGCGGGGTATCTATGTGCCCAACGATATCTATCTGGGTGAGAACAGGGGTACGACACACAACCACATTACCCTCAACGCCAGTGACGGAGAAGATGTGCTGGGTGTGCTGCTCTACGGCATTAACTCATCGGGGAAGTCCTCCCTGATGAAGAGTATCGGGTTGTCGGTCGTTTTGGCACAGGCGGGATTTTTTGTGCCGGCGGTGGAGATGCGTTTTGGGTTGTACGAGAAGCTCTTTACCCGCATTGTCAGCAAAGACAACCTCTACAAGGGCTTGTCAACCTTTTCTGTGGAGATGATGGAGCTGAAAAATATCTTCAACCGTGCCGATGCACGCTCTCTTGTGCTGGGTGATGAGATCAGTCAGGGTACGGAGACCGAATCGGCGCTTGCCATCGTCTCTGCGGCGATTTTGAAGCTCATCAGCCTCAAGTCCACCTTTATCTTCGCCACCCACCTACACCAACTCGGAAACATCAAGCCGCTTCAAGGACTCAAGCACCTCATTTTTCTGCATCTGGGGATCAAGTATGACGAGGAGAGCGACACGCTTATCTACAACCGTGTTCTACAACTGGGACAGGGCGACAGCCTCTACGGTCTGGAGTTTGCCCGCTCGCTGCATATGGACAAGGAGTTTCTCAAAACCGCACAGGAGATACGCGAGAGTCTCAACCATGGCGGCAGTGAGGTCAAGAAGCTCAGAAAACAAAAAAGCAGCAAGTACAACAAAGCGCTCTATCTGACCAAATGCGCGCTCTGCGATGCCAATGTAGAGGATGTCCATCACATCGCCCATCAGCATAGGGCAGACGACTCGGGACATATTGATCACTTTCACAAGAACCACAAATACAACCTCATCCCACTGTGTAAAAAGCACCACGATATGGTACATGAGGGCAAGATCGTCATTTCCGGTTTTATAATGACCAGCGAGGGGCTGAAGCTGCACTACGAAGTGCGGGAGTAACTTATTTCAAACGGATAGCAGGAAGTGTCGCCGAGAGACCCTCGGCAATGATGTGAAAGGTGTTATTTTTTTAGCGGTGTCACATACATATTGATGTAGCGCCCTTCCTGCTTTGGAGGGGACTCAAGCTGGGCAATATCTTCAAGCATCGGCCAAACGCGGTTAAGTACCTCAACACCCCATTCGGGGTTTGCCATCTCTCGTCCTCTGAGGAATACTCTGAGTTTGACATGCTTACCCTTTTCGAGGAACTCGCGTGCATGTTTGACCTTGTAGGCAATGTCGTTATCGGCGATCTTGCAGGAGAACTTGACCTCTTTGACCTCGATCTTCTTCTGGTTCTTTCTCGCCTCTTTCTTTTTCTTTTCAAGCTGATATTTATGCTTGCCGTAGTCCATGATCTTGGCAACAGGGGGCTTGGCATCGGGTGATACAAGTACCAGGTCCAAACCTTTTTCTTCTGCGATCTTCAGTGCTTCGTCTCTGGAGATAATACCGAACTGCTCTCCGTCATCTCCGAGAACTCTCAGCTCGCTGGCTCTGATGGCACCGTTCATAATGGTGCTGTCAGGCTTCTTTCTTCCTCTGTTGTTTCTATCGTTCTGTCTACTCAAATTGTTCCTTCTGTAAGTTGTTTGGTTAATTCTACCATAAATTCGTCTTGTGTAAGATTATACTGTTGTCGGGTACGTCGGTTACGGATGGCCACCGTATTGTTGTTGACCTCTTCATCCCCTACGATCACCACATAGGGCACTCTCTGCTTCTCTGCTGTTCTGATACGCTTGTTGAGAGAGTCATTCTTGTCATTGACCTCCGCATCTATGCCTGCTGTACGCAGCTTTTTCTTAAGCGCATAGGCGTAGTCCGCATGAGAATCACTAATCGGCACAAAGATCACCTGTGTGGGTGCCAGGAAGAAGGGGAACTCTCCGGCATAATGCTCGGTTAATATCCCGATGAAACGCTCGAAACTGCCCAAAATGGCACGGTGGATCATCACCGGTTGCTTGCGGCTGTTGTCTTCAGCGACATACTCCACTTCGAAACGCTCAGGGAGGTTAAAGTCGACCTGGATCGTTCCACACTGCCATTTACGCCCGATGGCATCGGTGATCTTGATGTCGATCTTGGGTCCGTAAAACGCACCGCCACCCTCATCAATGGTGTATGGCAGATTATTCCCCTCAAGCGCATCTTTGAGTCCCTGCGTCGCCACTTCCCAGACTGCATCGTCACCGATAGCCTTTTCGGGTTTGGTGGAGATCTCCATGGTGTACTCAAAACCGAAAAGCTTCATGACGCTGTCAACGAACTCAACGACATCAAGGACTTCAGAGGAGATCTGTTCGGGTGTACAGAAGATATGTGCATCATCCTGAGTGAACTCACGTACTCTTAGCAGTCCATGCAGCACACCGGACTTCTCGTGTCTGTGTACCACACCGTATTCATAATAACGTAACGGCAAGTCACGGTAACTTTTCTGCGTCTGCTTGAATATCTGGATATGCCCGATGCAGTTCATCGGCTTGATCCCATACTCCTGCCCGTCGATCTCTGTGAGGTACATATTTTCCCCATAGCAGGCGTAGTGTCCGGATGTGCGCCACATGTCTGCCTTGAGTATCTCGGGACCACGTACAGGCTCATACCCGCGTGCAAGGTGTGCTTTATGGAGAATCTGCTCAAGCTTGTAGCGCAGTTTCGCACCCTGGGGCATCCAAAACGGCAGTCCCGCTCCCGACTCTTCGTTGAACATAAAAAGTTCCATCTCCGCACCGATCTTTCGGTGGTCACGTTTTTTCGCCTCTTCAAGCATGGTCACATACGCTTTGAGCGCCTCTTTGGTCGCGAATGCCACACCGTAGATACGTGTGAGCATCTCCGCATTTTCATCACCACCAAGGTAAGCGCCTGCCACACGGGTCAGTTTGAAGTTGTTCAAAAAGCGCAGTGCCGGTACATGGGGACCACGGCAGAGATCCTCAAAGTCGCCCTGCTTATAGATGGAAACTGTTTCGTCTGGAATACGGGAAAGTACCGCCTGCTTGAGGTCGTCATTTTTGAACTTTTCAAGCGCCTCTGCTTTGGATATCTCGTACTTCTCTATCTTATACTTCTTTTTGATGAGCTCTTTCATCTTCTTTTCGATCTTCTTGAGATCCTCTTCGCCGATCTTCTCATCAACTCTGAAGTCATAGTAGAAGCCCTCATCAACGACGGGCCCGACAAAAAACTTCGCATTGGGATAGAGCTCCGCAATCGCCTGCGCCATCAGGTGCGCTGTGGAGTGCCGGATGATCTCCAGCGCTTTTTCGCTGTTGTCATACTCAATAGGGGTCGCGTTACAGCTCTCTCCTGCACTCTGTGTATCGATAATATTTCCCTGGTCATCCAGATAACCGATCAGATTTTCACTCAAAACAAACCTTTATGTGTTGATATCTCGCCCTATAGGGCATTATAAATGAGGACATTATAGCCAAAATCTACTTTTACACCCAAACATGACTCACTTTGTGCTTATCTCATGATGGAAGTAGTGATAGCGTTTGCTGTCCTTTTGGGCTGCTTTAATCGCTTCATCGGCATACTTGCTCAGCATCATGGCATTCTCAGCATCATCAGGGTAACGGCTGATACCGATGTTAAGTTCAAGAGGGACAATAATACTGCCGATCTTGTGCCGACCGATGACACTGCGCTCCAGTTTTGCCAGGAACTTTTCGAAGTAGATCTGTTCGCGTGTCGTAATGAGTGCAAAATCATCACCTCCCAGACGTGCAAGGAAATCCTCTTCATCCATCTGTTCATTGAGCCTTCTTGCTACCTCTTTGAGTAACTCATCACCAATATGCTTTCCGTGTGTATCATTGATTGCCTGCAGTTTATCTACATCGAGGAAAAGCAGTGTAAAGGGCTTTTTCTCATGCAAAAGCTCGACCATACGGTCTTTGAATTCTTTTCTTGTTGCAACCCCGGTAAGCTTGTCATATGTCTCTTCAGGTGCAGTTTCCACAAGTCCCTGTCCTATCTCGGTATTTTCTTCATTGATCGCGATAATATATTTCAGATAGAAGAGCGGCATGAGTACGATTGCAATGGCGAACGCAGCAAGAATATCCGTATGGTTCTGCCAATAAGGAGAATAGACATAAAGTACGAACCATGAGACCGCTGTCAGAAAAAGGGAGGTATAGAAGAACTGTACACCAAAATCAAGCCCTGCACGCATCACGATGACCGTATAGAGAGGCAGGAGAAATATCCCGTTCTTGTCAAACATCAGTACAAAAAAAGTCAGAAGCGCCACATCCATCAGCAGGATCGTATGTTTCCGGATCTCCACGAGCCGGTTGGGAAAATTGGCGATGAAATAGTAGTGGGCAAGAGAAAAAAGATCTACGACCAGCAGAACAAAACCTACCAGAATTGACTTTTCCGCCACCTCTCCGTTACTCTGCCCGGAAAGTACGAAAGCAACCAGCGTCAGTACGACCAGTACAATAAAACGTTCGCTGGCATGACGGCGCTCTTCCTGATAATAAATATTCTCTGATAGCATTATGCTGCTCCTTGTGTTATACAAAAATCATATCGATGGCATAATTATACAACAAATGGTTGAGGTGTAGTGTTCTTGACAACGAAGGATACCTTTCCGAACAATATTATTTAAGGAGAATGTGCATATCAGGGAGGAAGGAGGATCGCACGTCGTTACAGAAAAGGTATCCAGAAGGAGAGAGCCCAAACAAGGGGAGGAGGAGAGACTCTCTTTCCTTCATACCGTTATTATAACAGCCGTTTGTGAACTGTTTGTGTAGTGACTACAGATAACTACAGCAGTAGTCGGTGATCTCCAGTACTTTGACATCGAAGCTGCTGTCAGCCGGAACATTAAACGACTCCCCTCCTTTGACCGCCTGCCACTCTGTTTCTCCGGGGAGCAGTACTTCCAATACTCCCGATGTGATTTCCATCAACTCAGCCGCTTCTGTACCGAAAGTGTACTCACCCGGCAGCATGAACCCCAGTGTCTTTCTGCTTCCGTCAGCAAAGAGCACCGTACGGCTGGTCACCGCCCCGTCAAAATAACTGTTGCCCTCTACCAGTACTGTAACATTCTCGAACTGTTTCATTCTCTTCCTTTTTTACCGTATTATAGCGCACTATCTACACCTGTAGCCATGCAACAAAGTGTTAAAGAAAATCAAGGGCACCTCAAATATATCACAGTCAACAAAAAGCCAAAATAAGCCTCTTTTTTATTTTTTCCATACCAATGGTTAAAAATAGGGTTAACCGCTGTTATTTTGGCTGCTAAAGGGGTTATGTTTGATTTTAAGTGTTTTGGATAAAAAAGAAGTATGAGGAAAGGAAGTTTGTGCCTATGCACTGCCACAAGCCCATTTAGGCTTACTGACAACCGACACACTCCTGAGAGCGATCCTCGACATCATTAGTCGACTCCGGAGACTGGCTTCTTAGATAGTAGGTCGACTTCAAGCCGAACCTCCAGGCATTCATGTATATCTCGTTGAGATACTTTCCGCTTGCCTTGTCCAGTGTGATGAAGATGTTCAGTGACTGTCCCTGGTCGAGCCATTTCTGTCTGATGGCACCAGCCTTAATAAGCAGGTTCTGATCCAGATCGTATGCCGGAGTATAGTACTGCCAGGTATCCGGCGAGAGGTTCGGTGCCGTGACAGGAATGAGTCCGGAGAGATTCTCTTCAAACCATTTGCGCTTGTAAACTGGTTCGATTGCTTGTGTCGTTCCTGTCAGGATGGAGATAGAACTTGTCGGTGCGATCGCCATCAGGTAGCCGTTTCGCATACCGTCTTTCTGTACCTTCTCTCTAAGTTTCTGCCAGTCGTGAGTGTACCCGAAGAGTCCTCCTCTGTCAACCAACTTACAGGCATTTTCGTTGGCCTTGTCAATAGGGAGGATACCCTTGGACCAGTCAGAGCCTTCAAAGTTGGGATATGCTCCTTTTTCAAGCGCAAGATTACTAGAGGCTTCTATGGTATAGTAGGAAAAAGACTCCATCACCTCATCAATCTTTTCAAGGTGTTCCGGACTTCCCCACTCGATCTGCTGCTCGGCAAGCATCTGCGCCTCGCCCATGACACCCAGCCCGATGGAACGGGACTTCTCGTTGGTACGCTTCACCTTCGCCAACGGATAGAAGTTGAGGTCGATGACATTGTCAAGCATACGCACTGCTACAGGCACAACACGTTCGAAGTCCTCTTTGGTGTGGATTTTGGAGAGGTTGACAGATGCGAGGTTACAGACTGCCGTGTCACCGTCAATGCGCTGCTTGTCAACGATCCATATCTGCTTGCCGCCAATGGTATCGAGTGCTGTGACCTTCTTCGCCGGCTTTGTCACACCACTGTCAACGGTGATCAACTCATCCTCTTCATAAGAAACGGTCGTACCATCTTCGAAGACGAACTGCGTGCGGTAGTGGTTGGGCTTGGTGTTCTGGAAGATCTCTGTACAAAGGTTGGTACTTCGGATGACACCCGCATGTTTGTTGGGGTTGGCACGGTTGGCAGTATCTTTGAAGGTCAGGAACGGGTTACCTGTCTCAAAGTAGGAGCGTAGGATCTCTTTCCACAATCCTTTGGCGGAGATACGCTCTCTTGTAATCTCATCATCACTGTTCTCCAACTCGATGTAGCGTTTCTCGAACGCTTCTCCGTAAAGTTCTGTCAACTCATTGACCTCGAACGGATCAAAGAGTGTCCACATCTCATCGTTGGCGACACGTTCCATAAAGAGGTCGTTGAGCCAGAGTGCCGGGAAGAGGTCGTGCGCACGGCGGCGCTCCTCGCCGGAGTTCTTCTTGAGATCAAGGAAATCTTTGACATCGACATGCCACGGCTCGATATAAACAGCGATCGCCCCTTTACGGGTACCGAGCTGATCGACGGCAATGGCGACATCATTGGCGATCTTGAGGAAGGGTACAATACCGCCGGCTGCATGCTTGTGTCCGTCAATGAACGATCCCATACCGCGCACCAGCGACCAGTCCCAGCCGATACCGCCGCCGAACTTGCTCAGCAGCGCCATCTCCTTGTACCCATCGAAGATCCCCTCAATGTTATCCGGTGTCGAACCGATGTAACAGGAGCTTAACTGGTGTCTTGGTGTCCGTGCGTTGGAGAGTGTCGGTGTGGCTGCCATCACTTCAAATTTACTCAGGATGTCGTAGAATTTCTTCGCCCAGGTCTGACAGTCAAACTCGTTCTGCGCCAGGAACATCGCCACACCCATGAAGAGCTGCTGCGGCAGTTCGATGGGCTCACCTTTTTTGTCTTTGATGAGGTAGCGGTCATAGAGTGTACGGATACCCAAATAGGTGAACTGAAGGTCACGTTCAGGCTTGATGTAGTCATTGAGATCATCGAGGTCATACTTCTCTTTGAGACCAAGGACGATACGCCCCTCCTTCTCACCCTTTTCGAAATACTCTCTGAGATGGTTGTAGCCTGTAAAACCGGTCACTTTGTGGTAAAGATCGTAGAGGAAAAGGCGTGCTGCGACAAAGGTCCAGTTGGGTCTGTCAATATCGATCTTGTCAACCGCTGTCTTGATCAGTGTCGTCTGGATCTCTTCAGAGGTGATCATGTCACGAAATTGCAGCTTCGCATCGACCTCCAGTTCGCTCTGACTGACACCGGCAAGCCCTTCTACCGCCGCTGCCGTGTACTTCTGTATCTTGGTGACATCCAGTGTCTCGACTCTTCCATTACGCTTTACTACACGAATCATACATCCTCCTGAGATATGGCACCGAAAGTATCTGGTGCCGTTTAAAGACCCACACCTTGGCAGGTAAAAGATTAACCGATTTTACTCAAATAATCGTTAAGTATCTTTGAATTTCTGTATCATTTTTGGGCAATATTTTTATAAGAAAAGATGATAGTTTTAGAACTGCCGAAGCTACCGGAGTTTGTGAAAATATAATCTATTTTTATCTGGAAAAATTAAAGGAGAAATGTGATTTTTCTACTACTTTTCTACTCATCACGAAGTGAGAAATATGCTGCTGTGAAGAGCGTACTTCACAGCGCGGGGGAAAGGGCTACTTGTCAAAGACCCTTGCAAAGATCTTGTCAACATTTTTGGTGTAGTAATCGAAGTTGAAACACTCTCTAATCTGCTCTTCGGAGAGCTTCTCTCTGAGCTCTTTATCTGCAAGCAGATACTGCAGGTAAAGTGATTCGCCCTTCTCGTTGACTGTCGGTTTGCCCTGCTGGATCTCCTCCCACACTTTCATCGCATTGCGCTGAACGATCTTATAGGCATCTTCACGGCTGACCCCCGCTTTTGGCAGTTCGAGCAGGACACGCTGCGAGAAGACCAACCCGCCGGTAAGGTTGAGGTTTTTCATCATATTCTCTGGCATCACGGTCATGTTGGCAATGACATTGTTCATACGGTGAAGCATAAAGTCTGTAGTGATGAAACTGTCAGGCAACCAGAAACGCTCGGTCGAAGAGTGGGAGATGTCACGCTCGTGCCAGAGTGCCACATTCTCCATTGCAGGTGTCGCGTAAGCTCTGATGATACGCGCCAGACCTGTGATGTTCTCTGTAAGAATTGGATTACGCTTGTGCGGCATCGCGGAAGAGCCTTTTTGCCCTTTGGCGAAATACTCCTCTACTTCATACACTTCTGTACGCTGCCAGTGGCGTACCTGTACCGCAAACTTCTCTACAGAGGAAGCAAGCAGCGCCAACGCGGATGCAAGACGCGCATAGCGGTCTCTCTGGATTACCTGGTTGGAGACGGGAGCAGGCTTGAGCCCCAACTCTTCCATGGCATACTCTTCAAGCTCCAGAGGGGCATGGGCAAAGTTACCCATCGCACCGCTGATCTGCCCTACTCTGATCACTTCCATTGTCTCTTCAAGGTTCTTGAGGTGACGTGCCATCTCATCATACCAGACTGCCAATACCAGACCAAAGGTAATCGGCTCTCCGTGGATCCCGTGGCTGCGGCCGACCATCAGTGTCATTTTATGTTCCATTGCACGCTTTTTGATGGATTCCATCATCATCTTCACGTCTTCAATGATGATTTTGAGTGAACGTACCATCTGGAGAGCAACTGCGGTATCGACCGTGTCGGAACTTGTCATGCCGTAGTGGAACCAGCGACTCTCCTCTCCAAGTGTCTCCGAAACCGAAGTGGTAAATGCGATCAGATCATGTTTTGTCACCGCTTCGATCTCATCGATACGCTCTACGGAGAACCCTGCATTCTTGATAATCTTCTCCGCATCCTCATCAGGGATGAGTCCCAGTTTGTTCCATGCTTTAACCACCGCAAGCTCGACATCGAGCCACGCCTGATACTTCGCCTGCATTGTCCAGTTCTTTGCCATCTCTTCACGCGAATAACGTTCTACCATGCTAACCCTTATGTGTGTGAAATTTTGGTATTATTCTACCCAAATCGCAGTTATAAAGAGGTGAGCCAATGCCATTCGTCAAAGAGATGTTTCACGTGAAACAACCCATGCCCGCCTTTCTTTTCGTGATGCGTACCTTTAACCTGACACAGGCGCAGGCACAGCGTTTGGTCTGTAAAGGCAGACTACTCATTGACGGAGAGTCTATCTACAATCCCGGCACAAAACTCGAGCCTGGAGAGGTGGAGATCGTTCATTTCAGGGCAAGATCACAGGGTCAAAAACCGCTCTTCCAAACCAAGGACTTTATGGTATTTGAGAAGCCCTCAGGTGTACTGGTTCACCCCAATACCATGTATACGCCCTACTCGATGCTAGACGAGATACGCGCCCTGCACGGTGAGAATTCCAATGCCACCCATCGTATTGATATGGAAACATCAGGACTGCTGTTGGCTAGTAAACACAAGAAAGCAGAGAACTTTCTCAAAGGCTCCTTCGAACGCAAGAGCATCCAAAAAAGCTACCTCGCCTGGGTGGACGGCAGACTCTCCAAACCCTTTAGTGTCGATATGCCTATCAAGGTCAATCAGGACTACTCCCAGACCAAACACAAGGTTTTCATAGACCCGTCAGGCAAAAAGGCACATACCGATTTCAAGCCTCTCTATTATGACGAAACACTCGATGCTACCCTTGTCGCCTGCTATCCTCTCACAGGTCGTACCCACCAGATACGTGTCCATTTGTTTCACGTGAAACACCCCATCCTCGGTGATCCCATTTACGGTACCACATTCCAAACCGCCAATGCCTATCTGGATGATACGCTCACTCAAGAGGAACGCCTCATCCAAACCGGCGCAACACGCCTGATGCTGCATGCACAGACACTCAAATTTCCGTATGGGGCGACCTATTTTATTGAAAGTAAAGTGGATTTTGGAGGGATGAAAGAGTTGATATATCCGAAAGAAAAAAGAGTTTTTAATACATAAAAAGATAGCTCAAAAAAGCCCAGGTGGTCTCACTACACTGCATCAGGTGGAAGCCCATTGCTAATGCACCAGCCCCTTCAGTTTTTCTTTTTTCTTTGGTTCGTTTCTCTTTTTCTTTGTACTGATACAGAGAAAAAAGAAATGACCAGAGGGTCTTGAATGTAGGTAATTCTTAAAATTGTATATTTAGAAAGAATACTTTAAAGGCAAAAAAGAGAAGACCTACTCCTCATCTTCTGGCCTGTTGGCTTCATAAACAAACCAACCGCCACCAACTACCACCACCAAAACAATCAACGCCAACAACGCTATTTGAACATCAGGCACTACACATCTCCTTCCAATTCTTGTTCCCGTAACTGTCCGCAGGCGGCTGAAATATCAAGCCCCTTGGACTCACGAATGGTGCAATGTAGTCCTCTTT
>JAJRRK010000145.1 GCA_024279555.1 Campylobacterales bacterium | reverse complement strand
CGCGTACAAACGCAAGGATCATCTCCAACGCATGAAACTCATCTTGGTAATGACTGACCAATACATCAGTGATCACCAGTGCACCCGCATTGATAAACGGATTTCTCGGTATACCGTTCTCGTATTCCAGCTGTACCAGAGAGTTGAACGGGTTTCCAGACGGTTCAACACCGACACGTTTGTAGAGTTCTTTACTGTAGAGGTTGAGGGCATGTGTAAAGGTAAAAACCTTGGAGATACTCTGAATAGAAAATTTCTCTCTGCTTTTTCCGACAGAGAAAGATCTGCCGTCTTCCAGCGTGACCGTCATGGCAAACTGCCCCTTGGGAACAGAAGCGAGTGCGGGGATGTAGTCTGCCACCTTGCCACGCTGCAGCTCAGGTGTTATCTCTTTATAGATCTCTTCCAGTATGGCTTGATAATCCACAACATCTCCTTTTTAGTGTGTAAAAAGCTTCTTCTCATCCTCTTTTTTAAAGAAGGTAAAATAGGTCCAGAGGGTTGTACCGTAGACAAAGATGGAGAGGATTACCACACCCGTGGTCACCGCCTCAAAGAGTGCCTTGTGCTCAAAAGTCTCAGGGATCATGTGCACCAGAATGATCGAAAGCGCCCCTTTCATTCCAGAAAAGGTCAAAATAAACCACCCCTCTGTGCCTACCGATTTTACCCCATTGACGGTTTTGCCGAAAAAGACAAACTTCGCCATGGAGACCGCACGGATAAGGGTGGTCACACCGAACATAATGAGGATCTCATTGCGGTATGTCCAGAGCTTGTCGAAGTCGACCATCTCCGCCAGCACAAAGAAGATCATCACCGCCGCAATAAACCCGAACTCTTTGGCCATCTCGTAGATATACTCCAAGCGCTCTTTGGTCGTTGCAACCACCGAACTGAGCCTGAGTGAACGGAAAAAGCTTTTACGTTTCTTCCCCTCTTTCTCCTTCTCGAACTCCAGATCCATATCGATCCAGGCCTTGGTGGCGATTATGGCGGTAATGAGCGTCAAGATACCGCTCACATGCATCTCCTCGCCCAGTACATAGGCGGCATACCCTTCTATGACAAACGCGAACAACTCCCCTCGTTTGTCCGAAAAAAGCTTCATCAGCATATAGAATCCATACCCCAGTGCCAACCCCATCCCCATACTCACGGCAAAGACACGCAGCGCCTCGCTCGTCGCATGCATGGGGTCGATGTGACCGCTCATCATCCATGGCAGACCGATGAAGAAGAAAGCGATCACCGCTGTCGCGTCATTCCCCAGAGACTCACCTTCTATCAGAACCTTAATGTCATGGCTGATCCCCTTAAACTGAGAAAGCACCGACTGCACAGAGACTGCATCGGTCGCCATATTGATGGCAAAAAGAGAAACATAAGCACCCAGTGAAAGCCCGGCAAAAACGTCAAAATGGTAAAGACTCGCCCCGACGGTAATAGACAGTGCCACCGCTACCACCGCGAGGTAGAAGATGCTCCAGGCATGTTTTTTGATATCAGAAAAGTGCAGGTGAAGGGCATCTCCCATGAAGATCAGAGGGATACAGAAAAGTATGATCGTATCGAAATGCTGTGTCAAATCAATGGGAACGGCAGGCTTGAACCATGTGTAGATGCTGTATGAACCAATCAGCAAAATAAATACCGACGGGATCTTCACCTTCGCCGCAAGGGTATCTGAAAAGATCACCAGACTCAAAATAGTGATCAACATGATCTCGGGTGCAAAACTATGCATCATACGCCTCCAACAGTGTATTCATCTCTTCCAAACTCCTGTAACCCTTTTGACAGACCATATGTCCCGCTTCGTCAACAATAACAATAGAGGGGAATGCATTGGCTCCCATAGAGCGTGCTTTGGCAAAATCGTGTGCCGTCAGGGTCTCGATATGTTCCGTACCGTACATAAAGGCAAACTTGCCGCTGTTGCCAAAGAGCTGTTCGTAGTACCCAAAGAGCAGACGGGAATTGGTAATGTCGATCCCCTGCGCATAAAAAGCATGCTGTATCGTATGTAGATACCTGAATGCTTCCTCTTCACCCTGAAGCTCCCGAACCGTCACCACAGCCTTGCAGGCAGGATAGGTATCGTACTCGAACTGTTCTTTCTCAAACAGTATTTCGTTAAAAGGCTGTCCAGTACGTGCAGCTACCTGCTGCCAGTGCGTTTTGAGGTAGGCTTTGGAGTCATCGTTCCATACCATCTCTCCTTTGGTACGCAAACCTCCCATAACAAGATGGATATCGAAGCGTTCACCAAATTGATCTCGTACACCATCCACCACCGGTGCCATGCCCCAACACCATGAGCACATGGGATCTAAAACAAAAATAAGTTCAGATCTTTTCATAGATCCTCCAAAACGTGACTAGTCACGTGAGCCCTCCGCTGAGGAGAACTCAGCGTTGGCAATCTCTTGAAAATGGGCTTTGCTCAAAGTACGTCCTTTTAAAATAGTGTCCCGCTGTCTTCAGAGACCGGTTCTGACGGTGCAATACGCGGCGGATGCAGAGGATCGCCCTCATCTTTCTCCTCTTCAGGATCCCCGTCGATGTTGATCGGTTTGGCATAGCCGATGTCATCAT
>JAJRRK010000013.1 GCA_024279555.1 Campylobacterales bacterium | reverse complement strand
TTGTCATTTTCATGATTAATCCTTGTTTGAAATAGAGAATCTGCAGGCAGAAACTCTTTTTGTGGACGGATTGTACCCACTTATTCTTAAAATAATTTTAAATTCAGTTTATTTTAAGTTTTCTATTGCAATTTCCTCTTCCAATAGATACACAAGCCTTCCTGACGTGGGTTTGCCGCTGATCTTCTCTATCGCTTTGACATATCCTGATACCTGCTGTTGATGCGCCATATGGAATTTGCGTGAACTCTTGTAGTCTACTACGATCATATATTCATCATGCTCCAACAGCAGGTCGATCTGCTTCATCTCCCCCTCATAGAACAATGACTGCTCTTTTCGTATCTGTGCGCCTTTAAGCAGTGACTGGAACATACTGTCCGATATCAGTCTGCCTATTCTCTTTTCTATCTGATACAACGCATCAGCTGATATCTGCTGTCCGTAGCGGTTTCGTACTGCTGTCATTGCCGCTTGCAGCCCTGTTTCATTAAAACTTCCCATCATCTCAAGCCCATAGTGCAGTGCCGTCCCAAAAAGTATCGCCGCCATATCCTTCTCATCTTCATCCTCTTTAGGCTCCGGCACCTCCTGCTTGCCGTAATAGCTCAAGACGATCTTATCAGATTTAACCTCCTCTACTCCCTGTTCCCTACTCCCTGCTCCCTGTCTCCGAATCTCCCCTATCTTCAACGGAGAGATATCGATCTCATCAAAGATCGATCCCTCCGGCTTCTTAACGACAATGAGCCCTTCAACCGCACGCGTGAGTGCCACATAAAGTACATTTTTACGGTCCTTGAGAGCAGATGCTTTCCGCTCTTCCATGATACGGGCATAGTCCCGGTCGAAATGTTCCCTGTTTGCCGTACGGTAGAGTATCCGGTCAATATACAGATCATCGTTGTAGTGAAATATCAACGGATATTTATCGGCATTGGGGCGGGTCAGCTTATCTACCACGATCACATGGTGAAACTCCAGCCCTTTGGAGCCGTGTATTGTCATGATATTGACACCGTGTACGGAGTGGGAAGCAAGAGGAATGTTCGAACTCTCAAACTCCTCTATGAAGGTCGGTATATCCTCAAAATTTGATGCAAACTCCAAGAGTTTGAGCATATTGGGATCACTGTCGAAGTAGCCAAATTCTCGGATCAGACGATCAACCACCTGCAGTGGGCTCATAAAGACAGAGAACCATGAAAGATCCACCTCATCCAGGGCAAAACCGACTTTTTGCAGCATCGCCTCCGCATCGATACGCGTTCCCCCGAACAGATAGGACACCATCGCCACCACCGCAGCGGCTTTGGGCAGATGACGCAGAGAACTTGAGGTCTTCAGCAGGGTCGGTATGCTCGCGGCTTCACACGCCTCCTGCAGCGTCTGCCCGTCTTTATTGGTACTGACCAAAAAAGCGATGTCGTCCACATCGACCCCCATCTCAATCAACCGCTGTGCCTGCGCTACCGCCTCATCAATGACCTCTTCGGACTCAAGCACCTCCACATACCCCTCACTTGCTCCATTTCGGCTCTTTTGGGGTACATACCCCTCCATCATATCTATAAACCAACGGTTGACCTGTTCGACCACATTTTTGCTGCTTCGGTAGTTGGTATCCATCTGGGCAATCTCGATGCCGTAATATTCTGCAATCTTGTCAAAAAGCTCCTCAACCCCGCCACGGAAACGGTAGAGCGACTGCTTGGTATCACCCACGTAAAAGAAACTGCGCAGTTGGCTCTGCCCCTCTCCTGCAAAGATCTCATCAATGAGCGGTTTGAGCAACAGAAATTGGAGGGTAGAGGTGTCCTGAAACTCATCGAGCAAAATATGTTTGAACTTCGCGTCTATCTTAAAATAGAGAAACTCTTTGCTCAGACTCTCATGCAGCAGGCGGTAGGTGAAATAGGTCAAATCATCGAAGGTCAGCACCCCTGTACTCTTGGCATGGGAGATGATGGCGTTACGGTAGTAGTCGTAGATGCTGAAGATATGATGGAGGACGATCATCTCTTTGGCTTTCGCCCAAAGCAGCAGTCGCTGCTTGAGTGCCGTAAAGACCGCCTCTATCTTCTCGTTGGCAACCTTCTTGAACCAGCTGTGCTCCCCAAGTCTCTCCTTCTCAAAGAGTTTTTTACCGAAGAGCTCTTTGGTACTCTTCGTATCAAACTGCCCCAAACAGCGCTGCGGTGCGCCGGCATCCTGAAGTGCTTTGAGCATCTCCAGACGCAGTATTTCGCACGCCTCCTCCTCTTTGCTCATAGAGAGTGTTACTTCCGTGGGTTTTGGCAGCAGCGGATCAACCTTGTAGAACTGCGCCATCAAGTCAAAGATCTTCTTGAAACGCTTATCCTCAATGTCCATCGCCAGATTTACCAAAGAGGAAAGCATTCCTTTCTCATCCAGTTCATCAAGGAAGTGTTTCTCAAGCTCCTCTTGTGTCTCCTCTTTGGTCACAAAATCAGGCTCCAATCCGATCTCAAGCGATGCAGAGCGCAGTATCATCGAAAAGAAACTGTCAAGGGTAACGATGTAGCTTGCCGAAGAGAGAAACCGCTTGAGCACTTCAGGCTGCTTTTTAAACAACGCCTCACGGCTCAAGCCCGTCTCATCGACGATCGCCTGCAAAAATGCTTCATCCTCTCCCAAGTTCCGCAGTGAATTGACCACCCGCTCCTGCATCTCGCCCGCTGCCTTGTTGGTAAAGGTCGCCGCAAGAATCGTTGAGGGGGACTCACCCATAAAGAGCAGCGAAATATAGCGTACTGCAAGCGCAAAGGTCTTACCGCTACCGGCAGAGGCTGAGTAAGCGAGGAAAGGTTTGAAGTTTGTATTTTTACTCATTAGTCCACCAACATCTCTTTGATAATACTCTTAACGCTACCTATCTGTTTTTTTGTCAGTTTTATATCTGTCACTTTGACTATTCGTTTGACCGAAATGGTTCGTATCTGGTCAAGCGCCACAAAACTATCGGATTTGAGTTGCACTCTTGTAGGATAGTCTTTGTATTTGGAGGTCATGGGTGCAACAATGACATTGGAGTAGTTCATTTCGTTTGGAGATATGACAAGGCATGGTCTGGTCTTTTTGATCTCTGATCTAATGGTGGGATCCAGATTGACAATAACGACACTGTATTGCTTATATCTCATCCCAAGCGTCCATATCTAAACCGTCATCTATCAGCAAACTGTTTTCACTCTCCTGAAACTTTTTGCTCCACCCTACCCGCGGCTCTTCTACCGCATCAAGAATAATGCTCCCATCTTCGATACGCAGATCAAAATACTTTGGTGCATCAATCTCTTTCAGTACAGAGGATGGTATTCGTATGCCTTTACTGGTACCTATGTCAATCAATGAAACCTTCATAGAGAAACTCCTTTTTTATAATTATAATATAATTATGCATTGATATCAAGTTGAAGATCATAAATACTCCCCTCTCCCGCACATCAAAGCAAACTCACAATACCGGCACGGCTGAAGTGACTCGCATTTACTTGCAACGAATGCTTTGGTCTGCTTGAGTTCGACAATGCGCTCGGCAAGCAACGCTGTTTGCTCTTCGAGCAGAGTCACCTGCTGTTTTTCACCGTTTTCAAGTATCTTGACATAGGCAAGAGAGATGTTGTGGTAGCGGTCTTTGAGCAGTTCATAGTAGATGCCCATCTGAAAATCGGTCACTTTGTCCGGGTTGAGTTTTTTAGGCTCTTTTGCCACAGTGCCACTTTTGTAGTCCAGTACCAGCGTATCGGTTGCATTCTGGTCGATGCGGTCGATGCGACCCTTGAAACGCAAGCCGCCAATCTCTCCTGCCACTTCCATCTCACGGACGACCACACGCCAGTTGGCTTGAAAATGTGCCACCTCTTTTTCAACAAAACCTTTGAGTTTCTCTCTCCACAACAGTTTACGGTAACGGTTTTTGGCATCATCCTGCGGCAAAAGTGTATCCATGAGCCTGTGGAGAGTACGGGTCATCTCCTCTTCATCCGTAAAGTGGTCTTGTTGTGCATAAAGTTGCTCCAAAAGGGTATGCAAGAATGCCCCTTCGTTAAGCTCATCCTCCTCTTTGGCTTCCAACTTCTGCACATAACGGTAGTAGTATTTGCGTTTGCACTCCAAAAAGGTCTTTAGACGGGAGGGTGACCATGTCTGTGTTGTCGCATCAAAGTGGGCTACCACAGGATCATCCTCTCTAACCAACTGCGAAGTTTCATCATAAAGTAGCAACAGAGGCGCTTTTGTCTGTGTGGCATCAGGCAGCCCCAACTCGTAGAGGAACTTGGAAGGAAGGCGGTTCTGTGAAGTGGCATAGATGATCACCGCCTGTTCTGCTTGCTGCAGCAGCCTGTTATAGATCTGTTTTTGCAGCGCTTCTCTGTCCTGACGGGTGGGCAGACCGGCAAAAGCGCGCACGGTTGAATTGAGAAACATATCTTTAGCCGGTGTAGCCGGTACGATGCCGTCATTGAAATCGACAATCACCACTCCCTTGAAAGAGACCCCACGCGTTTCCAGCGCTCCCATCACCGTCACTTTTCCGCCGCGCACATCATCGAGCGTGACCTTTGAAAGGCTTTTGAGCCACAAAAAGAGCCATGTTTTATAGTTAAACCGCTCTGTTGCAAAGAGTGTACGGAAGTGATGGAGAAGCATCTCGATCTGCTCATTCCTTTTCTTCTCTGTCAACCCCAGAGCGTCTAAGAACGCAAAAAACTGCTCCACATCGGTATGTTCTGTCCAGACCAACGCGGTGATCTTCTCCATATCCAACCCGTAACGCTCCAGCAGTCTCCTGCTCTCTTTGTCGTACTTCTGCCAATAGACATAGAGCGCTTCAAGCGAACGAACCACCCGCCCTTTGGCATAGTCGTACCCCATTGCAAAGTTAAGATTGTTCAGTCGGTCAAAGAGCATAAAGTGTTCTTTGAAGGACTCATCAGGCAAAATGAGTGCGATCTCTTCAGGCGCAATGCCCGATTGCACCATCTCTTCTATCTTCACCAACACAAGCGCTACTTGTTCGGCTCGCTCCTCTACACGATATACATCCGCCTCAATCTGCCTACCCACAGGATGGCTCTCAAGCACCTTGCCTTCGGATAGATCAAATACTACATATCTCTCTGTGTCCAGTTCTATGCCGTAACGGGCAAACCGCTCTTGCATTTTTTGGGTAAACCGACTCGTATGGTAGTGGATCACCACTTGTGTCTGTTGCGACGCATGTTCAAGCAACTTCAGTTCAAACAGACTCAAGTACCCTTCTATGTAGATATCGATACGCGCATAATTTTGAAAAAAGGCATGATTGAGACGAAAGCCCTCAGGGATGAACATCCGATCGGTCATCTGCCGTGCCTCAAGCACGCTTTTGTAGCGTGATTTCAGCTCACCGAGTATCTGAAGATGCGTCTCAAACTCCGCATAAGGATCAGACTCAGCAAGCCTATCCAGTGTCACATACTCCGCAGAGAGTTCCTCGAAGAATTTGAAAAGCGCATCACTTTTGGTAAAGAAGCGGATCAGTTCACGGTCAACCTTGAGCTGATCGAATGCTTCGAATGCGCTTGCCTCCTTGAGAAAAAGTATACGCTGCAGCGCATCAACCGGCGTAACCCCCTCAAGCAGTACCGCACGCTTCTCAAACTCATCCATACGCATCAGTGTCGGTACGAAACCGTTATGATCACTGTACCTATTTGCCGCAGCCCGAAGTGCCCGCGATGTCGGATAGACCTCTAATTTTTTCATGTAAAAAGTATACCACAGATGAGACACACTCTACCATGAAATTGACAGCCAATCTCCTATTTACTTAAAGTGACTATAATCACGGCAAAAAAGGAATACCTATGTGGAAAACACTGTTTTTATGGGTCGGGGGTGCTTTTTTACTGCTTCAGGCCATTCAGGTAGAGATACCCCAGCCTCCTGCCAAGATAGACCCGAACAATGAGATCAAAGCTCCCAAAGAGATCATGACGATGCTCAAGACCTCCTGCTATGACTGTCACTCCTACGAAACGAAGATGCCGTGGTACGGGCACATCTCACCCATTTCTCTGGAGGTTAAAAGCCATATCAAAGAGGGAAGGGAAGCGGTCAATTTTCAAGAATGGGGAACCTATGATGAAAAGAAGAGACAAAAAATATATAAAGGGATCACCAAGACAATCAATTTCCGTATGCCTATGCCGATGTATCTGCTCATCCATGAAGAGGCAAAATTGACCAAGGCTCAACGCGATACCATCAAGGCTTGGGCAAAGTCACACATGAAAGAAGAAGATCTGTAAACAATGAGGCGCATCAATGATGCAACTCATTTGGCTTAGGGAATATTGAGATAAGCAGGCGTTTCCGAATAACCAATGGTATTTTTATCAACCATAACCTTCAACTGCAAGGTATAGCGTCCCGGCTTGCTCACATTGATATCATCAACACGATAGAGACCGTTTTTGCCCGATACATTCCCAATCATGACATCATCCTTGTTCGTATGGGGACGTGTCAGCAAAAAGGTGACATTGGCATCAGTCAATGGTACTCCTGATTTGCTGCTTACACGGTAAGAGAAACTGTTTGAACCATTTTTGAGCACAACAACCTTTTCCTCTTTTGCACGCTTTGTATTTTCCAGTTCAAGAACACCCATGGGCGCATCAACAATTTCAATATTGAACTGTTTATCAAAATTGGCTTTTCGTTTTAAGATATCATTGATGTGTATATCAGCCTGCTGATATTTCATCATGTACTCATTTGATTCCTGCACAGGCAATGCGGTTGCATGCTTAACAGTCCAGTATCCCAGCGAGACACCGATAATTAGAAACCCCATAATCATATGTGGCCAATATGAGGTTTCCTTGGTTTTCTTAGCCATTGTGTTTCCTTCCAAATAGTGGTTTGATCAAAAATATCCATAAAACGAATGCTGTACCGATAAAAACCAGTATTTGCATAATCCATAATACCCCTCTGGCATCTTTGATCGTCTCAGTCAGTGTAACACCTTTTGATCTGGCGATCTGATCTGCCAACTCTGAAATACCCTGCACCATACCGATGGCATTTTTGTCTTCCTGGCTGTTCTTGTCTACGGAAGAGACCACATCGATCGTAGCATCCAGTACATCTGAGCGGTTGTACATCGCTGCGACATCAGGAGAGGAGGGAATGATCCCTACCCGACCACGCTGGTCTGACACTTCTGTCAGCTTTGCAAAGGGGGCAAATACCATCAATACATACGGCTTGCTCATGTTCGCTTCATACTTCTTACTGTATTCGACCAAATTGTACCTTGGCGGAAAATGTTCGTTGGTAGCGATCAAATACTCATGCACACCGGTCTTCTGTTCCAGTTCACTGGCGATCCGTTCTACGAATTTTGCAGCGTTAAGGTTTAAAAGGTCGTTTTTGAGAATATGCGTCGCATTGAGAAGAAGTGGAAGGAACAAAGCAAGCAAGGCGAACCTTACTTGAACTTTGATCATATATTACCCTACGTAGAGATGGTTTGGTGTCAACACTGCCCATGCAGTGTAGATCGCAGTTACGACCATCATCCAGCCAAGTACTTTGTCCATAATTGTAATCATCTTGTATCCTTTATGATTTACTTCACAGGCTGAAATGCGAATTTCGCATTGTCTTTGCTGATCATCTTGACGTTATCCAGACTGCTTGTGATCGGTGTAGGATCATAAGGGTTCTGTGCAGATTTCTGCTGAACACTCAATCCCCACATCGTAAGAAACGCCAGAATGGAAAGCAACAGTACCGTCGCGATCAGCATTCCAGTTACACCATTGAGTCCAAATACGGATCTGTTAGTATTTTCTGCCATGACTGCTCCTTAGTTGCTTAAAGACTGAATATATTCAGCCAATGCTTTTTCCTGAACCGGTGTCATTCTGGTTTTGAATGAAGGCATTCTACCGATTATACCTTTTTTACCGTGCTCCAGAACATGACTTACCAATGTTGCGTCATATTCTGCAAGGTTTGGTGCCATACCATTGTTCCCTTTACCGTCAGCGCCGTGGCAAGATGCACATGCTGCAAATGCGGCAGGCTGCTCACCCTTCATACCGCCGGCAACATAGGCTGCGATATCTTCCGCATCTTTTCCGCTTGCCATACCCGGAGGCATCGCGCCCATAGGGTAGCCAAGCTGGTTCTGTCCGTTGTTGATCACATGAAGTACCTGCTCTTTACTCATTCTCGCACCAAAATCCTGTGCTTTACCTGAAAGACCGTCACCGGTTGTTCCGTGGCACGGTGCACACTGTACCAGGAAAATGGACTCACCCATCTGCTGCAGTGTCGCCTTGTCAGCATTCTTGTGCACTTCTTCAAATTTCTGGTTATAGGCTTTTACCTCTTCATTGTACTGACCAATCTGACTAAATGCGTTGACTGGGTATCCAAACTGCCAGTACCACAATGCCCAAATCATTGTACCAAGAAAAGAGTACGCCCAACCGGATGGGAGTTCGTTCTTGTATTCACCAATACCGTCCCAATTCTCTTCAGCAAGTTCACCACCTGCTTTGTCTGTTTTCATCTGGCTGATATATTTTGCCGAAACCCCTGCTGTTAGTACTGCGATCGCAATTGCACCGATCATTGTAAGAAGGTTGATCGGGTCACTCAGGTCAATGTGCATCTGTTTGACGACTACGATCGTTGCGATGATCAGTACCGCTGCAAATGCCAATGCTTTTACCATTAATGCATTCATTTATTCTGCTCCTTTTTTTCATCAGGCAGAGGATCACTTGTATTGACTGGGGCAGAATCGATCTCGTCATCGAGCGCGATCTTCCCCAGTTTTTCGTAATCCTTCTTTCCCTTTTTTTCACTTCTGTACAGGTAAACGATATACCCGTACAACATCACTACCAAGAAAATGGTCATAAAGAAACTGGCATAACCCTGTAGTTCTCTAAGTCCCATCTTGCTTATTTAGCTGCCGCGTAACGGCTGTCTCCCAAACTGTTCAAATATGCGATCAATGCTACGATCTCAGGGATCTCACCCTTGGCAACCGCATCTTTGACATCCTGGTTCTTCATTTCTGCAGCGATCTTCTTCGCTTCTGCAAGAATTTTCGGCTTGTACGACTCAAACGCTTCTTTACCGGCTTTGATATCATCGCCGTATGGTGTGTTGAACAGGTTCTTCACAGTAACCGCTTCAGCATATGCTGTTGCTATATCTGCTTTGTTCGTGAACATGTGCTTATACGCCGGCATAATGGAACCGGGCACAACGGAAGTTGGCTCCCACATATGGTTCTCGTGCCAGTCAGTCGTTCTGTAGTTCCCTACACGGTGAAGATCCGGACCTGTTCTCTTGGAACCCCAGAGGAACGGTCTGTCATAGGCATACTCACCGGAGAGTGAATACTGACCATATCTGTCTGTTTCCGCTTTAAACGGACGAATAAGCTGTGAATGACACGCAATACAGTTGTCTTTCTTATAGACTTCTTTTCCAGCAAGTTCAAGTACAGTATAGGGTCTGAGACCTGCTACCGGACGTGACGCTTCGGCAAAGTTAGGCAGGATCTCGATGAGACCTGCAAATGCGATAACCAAAAATACACCTACCGCAAAGAAGAACGGATTTTTCTCTAACCAATGAAACATAACCTACCTCCTTATGCCATAGGTGATCTAAACTGTGGCTCTTCAGAGAGTTCTCTGGAAGAAGTCATAGTCTTAACCATATTGTAAGCGAACATTACGAATCCAGTTAAATAAAGTATACCGGCAAGCGCCCTGATCGCATAGTAAGGGTGAAGTACCGTTACAGTATCGATGAATGAATACATCAGGTTACCGTACTCATCAACCGCTCTCCACATCATACCCTGTGTGATACCTGCAATCCACATAGAAGTAAAGTAGAGAACAACCGCTGTTGTCTGAAGCCAGAACTGTGCTTCGATCAGTTTCTTGGAGTAGATCTCTCTTTTGAACATTCTTGGTGCCATATGGAAAAGACCCGCCATGATCATGAACGCAACCCAACCGAGTACACCGTCGTGAACGTGTCCTGGGATCCAGTCTGTGAAGTGCGCAATCGCGTTAACAGATTTGATCGCCTGAATCGGACCTTCCAATGTAGAAAGCATATAGAATGTAGATGCAAGAACCATGAACTTAATCAGTGGATTCTCAGTCAGCTGATTCCACTCACCTTTCATTGTCAGGAGCATGTTGATCGCTGAACCCCATGATGGAAGAATCAATACAACAGAGAAGATAGATCCCATTGTCTGCATCCAATCTGGAACAGTTGACCACAGAAGGTGGTGTGAACCGGCCCAAAGGTAAACGAACATCAGACCCCAGAAAGAGAGGAGAGAGAGTTTATAGGAGTAAACTGCCTGACCGGACTCTTTTGGAAGGAAGTAGTAGATCATCGCAACAATAGGCACAGTAAAGACGAATGCAACCGCATTGTGTCCCCACCACCACTGTACCAGTGCATCATTCGTACCGGAATACATAGAAACAGAGTGCATGATGCTACCAACGCCACCGGAAGTGAAGTATGTAGGTACTGCCATGTTGTTAAAGAGGTAAAGCATTGCCACACCAAGGAAACATGCGATGAAGTACCACATGGAGATGTAGAGTGCTTTTTCTCTTCTGATACCGATGAGACCGAACATTGCAACACCCCACAGAACCCAGATCACAACGATGAGCAGGTCAAGCGGCCATTCCATCTGTGCATATTCTTTATTCTGTGTGATACCCATCAGTTCAGTGATAACCATACTGGCTGCCGCTATGAAATAAAGCACAAACTGAAGTTTTGCAACCCCGTTGACGAACTTGGACTCTGCCATAGAAACCTTCAATACCCTTTGTGCAGAGTAGTAGAATGTGGCGAAAACCCCACTTACCGTAAATCCGTAAATTACCACGTTTGTGTGTAGTGGTCTTAGTCTTGAGAACGTACCGTATTCACCGAACAGGTAGTTCAATTCAGGCCATGCCAGTTGAGCCGCGATAAGCGTACCAATAAGCATACCAACAAAACCGAATACGATCGCTGTATATGTGTACAGTTTCGCAACGGTATAGTCATATTCTAATGCTGCGTTTGATTGCATGCATACCCCCTTGTAAAATTTTATGTTGTATTATGACAACATTCAACGTTAATTATAGGTTAACTTATCCTACGTCAAGCTTAAAATAAGAGCGGACAAAAGCGATTTGTTAAATAAATTTTAACAAAAGGTGCAAAATTGTAGCAAAGCACTTATTTTAGGGGAGTTATTAAGATTGAAATGGGAGAAATTTAGTCTTATTTGTGGGTTCAAAAGGAGGCTTTTTTACGCCTTTCCTTTTGCTTGTTGAATGGAGTGTATATACTGATAATCCACAGTGATCTTCTGCTCTTTTGGCAAATGTTTTGCCAAGCGTATGATCATACCTTCAAAATCATCAAAAAGATAATTTGCCATGGATCCCGGAATAGGGTTGATCTCATTGAGCATCACTTCGCCATCGACCACAAAGAAGTCACAGCGTATCATGCTGCCTCTGAAAAGCGGATCGTATATTTTTTTGAAGGTCTCCTGTATCTTCTCTTTGAGATCATCTGCAATATCGGCAGCCAAAACCTGTGAGTCACGGGCAAAATCCATATATTTCTTCTCAAAATCGAGGAACGCCTCTTTGTGCGGCTCTTCAACAATGGAGAGTTCCCAAGCATCGGTCAGACAGCCTGCCTGATTGTACTCTTTGACACCCTCGATGAACGGTTCGATGATCACATCAGTGTCGAATTCAAAAGCAACATCGAGCGCATAGTCAAGTTCGGAAGCCTCTTTGACAATGCTTACACCAATGCTCGATCCCAAACGTACCGGCTTGATAATGATAGGAAAGTCCATGGAGATCTTGCGTTCATCGTTTTTGGAGAGATGTTCGTATGCAACCGTCTTGACTCCCAGACTCTCGGCAAGAAACTTGGTATAGAGCTTGTTGTAGGAGAGTACGGAAGCCTCTGTGCGCGGGGAGATGAAAGGAATACCATAGAATGCCATCAGTGAAGCGATCTTACCGTCCTCACCGTCACGACCATGAATGAGATTCAACACAACATTAAAAGACACTTGTTTGCTACCAAACATCCCCTCTGTAAAGAAACCGCCCTTTTTCAAAATAAGCTGTTTACTTTTTTTGTACTCTCCTGAAGAGAAGAGCTTGGAGTTGATCTTCTCCGTGTCGATAAGATAAAACTCTCTGTTAGCATCGACAAAAATATAAGTGATCGTACTCTTTTTCAGTACTTTTTTCATTGTAATAGCAGAGACAATACTGATCTCATGTTCAAAACTTGAGCCGCCAAACAAAATAGCTATGTTCATTGGGTTTCCTTTCGCGTCATCCTGAACTTGCTGCAGTATCTCCTCGTCATTGAAAGAGATTCCGGATCGAGTCCGGAATGACATTATTGATACAATTAGTCTAACATCTTTCTGAATTCAGAAAAGATATAGGCACTCTCATGCGGTCCGGGACTTGCTTCGGGGTGGTGCTGTACCGACATGACCGGTGCTTCCTTATACTTCAAGCCCTCAATCGTGTTATCAAAAAGGTTGATATGGGTCACTTCGGCTACTTCAGTGATGTTGTCAGGTACATTGTAGTTGTGGTTCTGCGCTGTAATCTCCACTGTTCCTGTCACCTGATTTTTCACCGGGTGGTTTCCGCCGTGGTGACCGAATTTGAGCTTATAAGTATCATACCCATGAGAGATGGAAAGCAGTTGATGTCCCAGACAGATACCGAACATCGGCACCTTCGCAGCGATAAGCTGCTTGATCTTCGCCTGCTCCTCTTTAAGGATCAGCGGATCACCCGGTCCGTTGGAGAGGAAAACCCCGTCGATCTCTTTGGCTTCAAACTTGGCGATGATCTCATCAGCGGGCATATCGTTAGGAACGACCGTTACCTCCATGCCCGCATGGGTCAGTTCGTTGAGGATATTGCGTTTCACACCGAAATCGAGTGCAATGATCTTCTTGCTTGTCTTCGGCTTTCCGTATTCAAAAGTTCTGGCATTATAGCGCGCTTGGGTATGCACATACGGCTCTTTGGTACTCACCTGCTCAATATAGTTGATCTCTTCGATACGCGGCGAATTCTCAAGGATCTTCTTAAGCTCCAATTCATCGTGTACTTCCGTGGAAGCGACCATCATCATCGCCCCCTCGTTACGAAGCATTTTGGTCAAGAAGCGTGTGTCTATCTCGGTGATGCCCAATACATTCTCTCTCTCAAGCAACGCAGCAAGCGTCTCTTCACTACGGAAATTGGAAGGTCGTGCCTGGTAGGAGCGTACGATGATGCCCTTACAGTATGCTCCTTTACTCTCCATATCCTGCGCATTACATCCGACATTGCCGATTTCGGGCATGGTAAAGGTGACAAACTGCCCCGCATAGCTGGGATCTGTCACGATCTCCTGATAGCCCGTCAACGAGGTATTGAAAACAATCTCACCGACTGCCGTCCCCTCCGCACCGAAGCTCTTAGCTTCCATAAACAAACCATTCTCGAAATACAAGCTTACTTTTTTCATCTCTGCTTCCTACAACATTTTAAATGGTCGATACATCGACCCTATAATTCCTAATTCCTACTTCCTACCTAATTACAGCATCCCTCTTTTTGCAAGTTCTTCCTGGTAGAGTCTCTCGTAAAGCAGCTCAAAATCCTGTGAACCGGGAATGACCTCTTTTTCCATATTTCTGATCTTGTTATAGACAATATCGTCAATTTCGTCATAAGCATCGGCAAAGGCTTTGAAGGATTTAAAAATCACATTCTTAACCTGATTGTCGCTGACGCTGTACTCCGCCAGATAATTCTCATAGAGTTCATCGAGGATCATGTGCGCCAGATCGTTATAGCGGTCGTCATAGTTCATGATGACCCCGTATTCGGGCGCCATCTTCTTTTTGATCATAAAGAAGAGCTGACGCTCATCGGCGTGCTGGAACTCGATCTCATCATAGTTCTCTTCGATGATCTTCTTCACCTGCTCATCGAGCGCACGCTCTTTGGCAAGGTTCTCGTCGATGATGCGTTTAGCCGTCTCTACGACCGCTTCGCGCCCCTTTGGCAGTGTGACAAAAGGAGCATTGGCAAGGTCAATCCCTATCTTGGTCGCTACATATCCGGTCTGTTGTGGTTTCAATCTCATGGTTACCCCTTTTATCTGATTATCGTATCTTCTCGTTCAGGTGATGTGGAGATGATCCCCATCTTCGTACCGATCATCTCTTCGAGTGCCAAAATATATGACTTGGCACTCTCGGGAAGTTCATCGAATGTTCTGGCACCCTCAGTCTTCTCCCATCCGGGGAAGGTTTGATAGACAGGTTTGACATCTTCAAGATCATACGGCACATAGTCGATCTCTTTGCCTTCGAACTCATAGGCGACACAGACTTTGATCTCATCGAAACCGTCAAGGACATCGAGCTTCATGAGTGCGACCTGATCGACCCCGTTGACACGTACGGCATGGCGCATCGCCACCGCATCGAACCAGCCGCAGCGTCTGGGACGTCCGGTGGTCGTACCAAACTCATGCCCGTTTTTACGAAGCCTGTCACCTTCTTCGCCCAAATCTTCACTCGGAAAAGGCCCGTTCCCCACACGGGTACAGTATGCCTTGGCGATCCCTGTAACTGTTCCGATATCTTTGGGGTTGATGCCAAGACCCGAACAGGCACCCGCACTCACTGTCGTTGAAGAAGTGACATAAGGGTAGGTACCGTGATCGATATCGAGCATGGTTCCCTGCGCACCCTCAAGCAGCACTTTTTTGTCTTCATCAAGAATCTGCCACATAAGCTGTGTCGTGTCACAGATAAACGGTGCAAGTACCTCTTTGTAGCCTTGAAGCTCTGCAAGCAGTTCAGACTCGACAGGTGCTTCAACACCCATTGCATCGAAGACCGGCTTGTTGATAGCAAAGAACTCCATGATCTTCGCGGTGAGTTTCTCAGGATGCAGCAGTTCTCCCAGACGGTGCCCCACGCGTGCTACCTTGTCCCCATAGGCAGGACCAATGCCTTTTCCGGTCGTACCGATGGCTTTGTCACCCTTGAGGCGCTCTCTTGCCTGATCGATCTGTGCATGATAGGGTAGAAGGATATGCGCTTTATCGGAAAGAAAAAGTCTGCCTTCAAGATTGTCGAACTGCTCCATCTCCTTGATGAAATCCTTCGGAGAGAGCACCACACCGTTACCCACGATATTCTTCGCTTTGGGGTTGAGCACACCCGAAGGGATCAGATGCAGCGCATATTTTTTATCACCGATGACAATGGTATGTCCTGCATTGTGTCCGCCGGCAAAACGGCACACGAAGTCATGCGTCTGTGCCATATGGTCAACGATCTTTCCTTTGCCTTCATCTCCCCACTGGAGTCCTACGATCAAATCTGCTTTACTCATTGCTATTACCCTTGTTCATTTTGCTTGCGATACACGCATCGGTGTAGAGCGCGAACCCTGCCGCCTCAACACCGTCTATATTGTAAATACCGCCCGTTGCCAGAAGGGAATTACCTTCGAACATGCGGAATGTCAGTGAATCATAATAACGCATCTTGGCATAGAAGAGCGGGGAGATGACAAGCTTGTCATACGCCACCTTCTCTATGGCGTGCTTGATCCTCTCCAGTTCCTGCCGGATATCATCGGGGAATACGGAGAGATCCGCAAGATCCTCTACACTGTTGAGGCGTACCAGCGCTTCGATCCACGGCAGGTCGCATCGGAGGATCTGCTCCACATGCATCGCCTTGAGCACTTCGAGTGAAACGCCGTATTTCTCATTGAGCAGATGCGGGATCCGTATATTGGCTACCTGCATGAGTGGTTGCGCTCCTATTTCACCCAACAGTGCAACGGTCGTACGTACCACTTCATCGAAGCGCCCGTCGATGACCTCCGCACCGATCTGATACTGTTCTGTAGTAGGAAATGTTACGGTAGGCTGGATGTAAAACCACTTTTTAGAGGCGGTCGAACGCCCCAGTCTCTTGGTGACAATGCGTACCACATCAGCGGTCGAGTCGGCACGGAGCGTCACTTCATGGTTCTGCGCATCATTGAGCCTGACGAGTGATTTGAGATCATCAAAACTCTCATGCTGATGGTAGGAAAAAATTGGGGTAACGATCTCCTCGAAACCAAAGTTCTCCAGCATCTCTGCCGAGACGAACTCTATCTCACGCTTGATCCTGGCACTCTCTCCGAAGTAGAGTTTCGATCCGCTTGGGATCTCATGTTCAAATATCATTTGCTCTCACTTTTGAGAATGCTTTTGAAGTACTCTTCGTTGAAGACCCTGCTCGCAGTCCCGTCATAGGGTCTGCGTCCCAGTTTTGCCAACGCAAGCTCCACGGCATTGACCACCCATACCATCTCATACGGCTCAATCAGACCCATCTGGTTGATACGGAAAATCTTGCCCTTGAGATGATCCTGCCCACCTGCGACATTGACCCCAAAATCTGTTTTAAGCAGATCGCGGATCTCTTTGGCGTTCTCATCGTCAATGGTGGTCATGGAGCGTGCCGGTACTTTAGGGTAAGAGTGCAGTCCCAGCGCTTCAAGCGCAAAACGGGTCGCTTTGGCACGGCGTGCCGTGTCGCAATAGAGTTTGCCCAGTCCGTCACCCTCTTTGATCTCCTTGAGGATCTTACCCAATCCAATGATGAGTGTGGTCGCTGCCGTATAGGCAGTGGTGTTCTGACGCTGTTTTTTAATCTCGGAAGCGAGGTTCAGGTAGTAGCCTTTCCCCTCACCGATCTTTTCAACCGCTGCATGGCTCAAACCAACAATCGCCAGCCCCGGAGGAAGCATCAGAGCTTTTTGGCTACCCGCAATGAGCGCATCGATATGTGTCACATCGATCCGCTCCACACCTACAGCAGTGATCCCGTCTGCAATAACCATCACTTCAGGTCTAATCTCTTTGACCGCCTTGGCGATCTCCTCTACAGGGTGTCTGAGTCCACCCGCAGACTCGCTGATCTGAATAGCAATGGCATCAATATCAGCATTGGCTTTCACCGCTTCAACCACCTCTGCCACCGTTGCAGGCGTATCCCACTCGTGCTTGATCTCTATATTGCCCAGTCCGTGCGCCTTGGCGATCTTGCCAAAACGCTCACCAAACTTTCCGGCATTGACATTGAGCAGCGTATCGTGACACAGATTAGTCACTGCCGCTTCCATCGCACCCGTTCCGGTAGAGGCAAGCATCACCACCTCATCGGTCGCCATCAGCTCAAACAGCAGTGCTCTGGTCTCTTTTAAAATCGCTTCAAATTCCGGTGTTCTGTGGTGCAGTGTCGGCTCTGCCATTGCCAGTCTGACAGATTCGGGTACAGGGGTAGGTCCTGGGGTAAAAAGTAGCATAATCATCCTCGCAATCGCCGTCATGGCGACGGCGTAATTGGTGGGATTATATCGAAAATTAGGTTAGATGTGGGTGAAGTATATTTAGCCAAGATCGGCTGTCTGCTGTCCTATCTCTTTGTAGCGCGCATAATAGTGCTCTACAAACGCTTTGATATGCTCTTTTACCGGAAGGTAGATGCCCTCGGCTTTTTGCGCATACTTGACAAGATACTCATTCGCATCTCGCTTGTCAAGATAGGTCTTTGCCAGATCTTCATAGGCTTCGATGTACGCCGCTTTCATGGCATCATACTTAGTATAGTCTATCCCAATCTGTCCGTCATAGGTGATGATACCTGAAGAGAAGAGGATATCCAGATGGATCAACCCTTCGCAGTAGTACGGCAACACCTCCCCCACTTCACGCCACGCCATCAACCCGACCGCACGGGAAACAAGATCATCCACAATATGGTTTGTAAGAGCCTCACGCTCATGATGAAAAAACGCCATCAGCCCACCTGTGGTCGCCTTGAATTCCTCGATGTTCTTGAACTGTCCGGTAGCGTTCATCTTGGTTTCGGTATCGGAGTCTATCCAAAGAATGTGTCCGTACTCATGCCCGATGGTGGATATGTCGTAGAGTTCATGCCAGAGTTGGGGACTGTTCTCCGCCAAATCACGCTGTTTACGCACAAACGCCTCTCCCATTGTCTCAACCGAGAGTTTCATGATGGGTTTGGACTTCTTGCTCTCTAGTACAAAGTCGGCATAGGCGAAGATTTTCTTGCCCAGCTCGGCACTCACAGTCTCATCGTTGGGAACCACCTGCGCGGAGAAGAGTCCGTTAAACTCCGCTGCATAATAGAGCATCGGTTGTCCGATGTAAAGCTGTGTCTGATCAACCTGCAGCAGATTCTTGGTCATAATGCGCTCTGCCTCACCGCCGAACTGCTCTGCCATCTTGTGGGCAAAGAGCTTAATGTTGTTGCGGGTGTGCGAGTTCTCCTGAAGTTTGGGGTTGACAATACGCAAATCCCACTCCAGTGCTACTGCTTTGCGGTAGTGGTCTTCATAATACTCCAAAGGGTGTCCTACCTGTATTAGGGTATCGATCGCCATCCAGCGGCGATCCACCTCTGCCCACATCTTGATGAGTTCATCGCTCTTGGTATGGGCAAACGCCTCTTTCAGCGCCGTAAAATAGGCGATCCACTCATGTTTCTTCCCAAACACGGTATCTTCATCCTGATTTAAGAGCGCGATGAGCTGTTCAAGTGCGATCACGACCGCTTCAGCTTCCTTCGCAAAGGCCTGTGCGTAAGGTACGCTTTTGTACCCTTCACCCTCTTTGACCAGTACCGAATAACTTCTGTCAGCGATATTGCCTTGCTCGTCATACTCCAATAATGACTCTTGCTGCAGCATCTCGAAGATCTTGGCATCGTCTCCGTTGAACATCTCGCTCAACTCTACATTGACCCCGTTGATGATATGGTGCGTCCAGTGGCTCTGCCATTCGCTCAAACGCAGACCTACAAAGTGAACCCCAAAGATCAATCCACGGTAAAAGGAGGTCAGAAGTTTCTTCTCCTCGATCCAGCCAATGAGACTCTCATGTCGCGCAATATGCAGCGTACTGACAAAACCGTAAGCAAGCTCTTTTTTGACACGGATCTCCTCCTCGCTGCATCCGTGCTTTTGAAGCACCTGTTCGAGTGCATCTTCCCGCAGATTGATGATACGCGTGAGTGCCGCCATCTCACTCTCTTTGTTGCGCGGTATCTCTACCAGCTTCAAAAAAGCATCGACGATCGCATCAGCCCGTTCATGCGTTTTGTTCTCATCGAGCAGATCGTAGTAGCCGTTCAGGCTTGCCTGTCTGTTCTGCAGTTCATCATAGACAATCTGCAGGTCTTTCATGAATTGTTCTTTGGTCATTTGTTACTCTTTCTGTAAATCATTATGAAAGCATTGCAAAACAATGCATACCGCAATTCCTAATTCCTCATTCCTAATTCCTCACTCTTGCGCAGCATGCCAATGATCGGCTTCGCCAACGCCAACGCCTTTCCTCGGTGAGAGATACCGCTTTTGATATCATCGTCAAGCTCTCCAAGTGTCTTTTCAAAGCCTGCGGGAATGAACATCGGATCATACCCAAATCCCTTCTCTCCCCTTGGCTCGTCTATTACTCTGCCGTGCATCCAACCGTGCACGACATACTCTCCATATTTGGAAACGATGGCGATAGCGGCGGTGTAGTAAGCCGGAGTCTCCTTGAAACCTCTCTCTTTGAGCGCTTCCACCAGCTTGTGGAGATTCTCTTTGTCCGAAGCACCCTCTCCGGCATAACGGGCAGAATAGATCCCCGGTGCGCCACCCAAGATCGGCAGGGAGATACCGCTGTCATCCGAAATCACAAGATAGTCTTCCCCCGACGCTTTCTCTTGCAGCTTCTCGTAGATAGTGCGTGCCTTAATGAGTGCATTGGCAGCAAAGGTATCGCCGTCTTCCACAATCTCTATGTCACCCAAAATATCCGAAAAAGCCGTCACTTCGTCCTGGCACATCTGCTGAAATTCCCGCAGCTTGCCTTTATTGCCTGTTGCTAAAACCAACTTCATTGCGATTAACCTTTATTTTACTTAATAGGACTATAATTGGGACAAATTTTACCCTATTGGAGATATCAAGATGATTAAAAAAGTTTTGCCGCTCAGCCTCATTATTGCATTGCGCTTTTTTGGACTTTTTATTGTACTTTCCGTACTTTCCGGCTATGCCAAAGATCTTCCCGGAGGGAATGCATTCCTTGCCGGACTTGCACTGGGGGGTTACGCTTTGACCCAGGCGGTTCTACAGGTGCCTTTCGGTGTTATGAGTGATAAATTCGGGCGCAAAAAGACACTTCTTATAGGTTTACTTCTTTTCGCTTTCGGTTCTGCAGTTGCAGCGATGGCCGACAATATCTATATACTGCTTGTCGGGCGTTTCCTGCAGGGTGCCGGTGCCATCGGTTCTGTGGTCACAGCGATGATCGCCGATCAGGTACGTGAAGATGAGCGTGCGCACTCTATGGCAATCATGGGGATGGTCATCGCCATGAGTTTTGCTGCGGCAATGATCATCGGACCGATCATCGCAGGGGTCTGGAGTGTCAGTGCACTCTTCTGGCTTACCGGAGCATTGGCACTGACTGCACTTGTTATCCTCTTTACCGCCGTTCCCGAACCACCACATATTGAACACCACTACTCTGAAGAAGAGGCGCACATCAAGGAAGTATTCAAAGACAGAGACCTTGTACGTATGTATATTACCTTCCTCTTTCACAGTTCTACCATGGCAATCGCGTTCTTCATCATCCCCATTTTACTTAAAACCAAGTTTGATATGACCAAAATGGAGTATTGGAAAGTCTATCTGCCTGCTGTGATTTTCGGTATCATCGCCATGGGACCTGCCGCGGTACTAGGAGAAAAATACGGTAAAGGCAAGGAAGTCTTCCTCGCTTCTATCGGTTTCATCATCGCCTCTTTTGCCATGATGGGCTTTAGCGACAATTTCTGGATCTTTGCAACAGGAGCAACTTTCTTCTTTATCGGGTTCAATATGTTCGAACCGTTGCTGCAAAGCTTTGTCGCAAAATTTGCCAAAGTGCATCAAAAAGGTGCCGCACTTGGGGTTGCAAATACCTTTTCCTATGTCGGTATCTTCCTTGGCGGTGCGATCGGGGGATGGCTCTATGGGCACTACCATGAACAGGGGGTTGCCATCGCGGTCATCATACTTTCTGTATTTTGGATCTTCTGGATCATTAGCATGCGAAATCCAGCACTGAGAAAAAATCTCTTTCTCTCCACTGATATTTTTGATGAGAACAAACTATACACACTTAAAAATGTAAACGGGGTCAATGACTTCTATACAAACAAGACTGAAAAGATCATGGTAATCAAATATGAAGACGAGATCATAGATGAAGATACACTCAGAGGTATGCTTCTGAAAGAGAAATAGACATTTGCCGTAAAAATTTCACATAAAAGTATTTTTACGGTATTATCCAAAATAAAAATACATCAATCATCCAAGGCAAATCAAGATGGATCACAAACAGCTTTTTGATCACACGAAGGATCTTTCTGTACTATTGGTAGAGGATCATCAGCCCACCAGGATCGGCTTGGAGGAGATACTGATGAACCTGTGCAAAGAGGTAGACAGCTTCTCCAATGGTGAAGAGGCCTATAGTGCCTATATGGATCGTTTTGAACAAACCCCCTATGGTCTGGTCATTACAGATATTCAAATGCCCAAGATGGATGGTGTCACCCTGACAAAAAAGCTTAAAGAGTTGCATCCGCAACAGCAGATCATCGTACTCTCTGCCTATACAGACAAAGAATATCTGCTTGAACTGATCAATACCGGTATTTCCTACTTTGTGACCAAACCCTTTGAGTATGACGACTTTCTGCAAACTCTTGGTCAAGTGGGAAAGAAAGCACAAGAGTACAAACTTCCTCCTGTACATCATAACGATACAAACCTCCAGCTAAAAGGGAATATGCAGTGGGATAAAGAAAAGAAGCTGCTAAGACATGAAAAATCTCTCATCGAACTCTCACGAAATGAACTCTTCCTTATGAACATACTTGCACAGAATGGTGAACAGATCACGACGACACAGTCATTGATTGAACGTTTCTATATGGAA
>JAJRRK010000012.1 GCA_024279555.1 Campylobacterales bacterium | reverse complement strand
GAGTATGGCTGTGCCAAGTGGCGTTCTAAAAAGACCAGGGAACATATAGTAAACACCCCACCACCCAAAGACCAAAAGAGACAATCCGATAAAACGGTTTTTCATCCATTTGGGCATGGCTCTTTTGAGTCCTATCTTAGTAAGGTATTGTCCTATAAATCCATGAGGGCAGATGCCGCAAAATACCCTTCCTAGTGTAGGAAGTGTGACCACCATAAAGAGTGCCCAAAATATTCCCCAAAAGAGAGCCCATGTAAATTGGTTCTCTTTACCTGTATGTGCAAATCCGTAGTAGATAGCGTAAAAAAAGAGTCCTGCAACACCCAAGCGAAAAAAGAGCAAAAAGTGTTTGTTTTTAAAGAAAAAACGTAAAACAGGATATTTAAAGAGGTCGTTTTTATCTCGTATAATAGATTCAACCATGATTAAAACTTCACTGAAAGACCGGCAATAAATATTCTGCCAGGATTTACTGTCAGCCCCATATCTCTAATATCATACAGCCCATCATCGTTTCTGTCTCCGGTAACGCGAGGCATCATGTAGTATTGTTTATCGAGTACATTGTCTGCGTTGAAGAAGAACTCTACAGGGTAGGATGCCACTTTTGTATTGTACTTTGCCCTCAGATTGAGTACGGAGTATCCGCCAACTTCGATCTCATTGCGTTCATCCGCAAATTGAGATGAACGATAAAAGAGTCCGGCAGTCAAGAGTAGATCATTGACAGGACGATAGTTCGCTTCTGCGTAAATTGTATGTTTTGATGTTCTGGGAACCCTGTTGCCTGTCACATCATATTTTGTAGATGTAGTTTCACCTTCAAGACGCATATAGTAGTTGTCATAACGCGTATAGGTACAGTCCAAATAGGTATAGTTAAAGATAAAATAGTAAGGTTTCTTTCTGTCTGTCGAGAGGCTTAACTCCAGACCACGACTTCGTACATCTGAATTGTTGTTATAAAAAACTTCATCTCCACGGTCAGCCGATGCATAGTTTCCGTTACTTTTACCGATGACATCTTTTCTGTCAAGCTGATAGATGGAGATGTCATAAGAGAAGAATTCAGTTTTATGTCGCAAACCGATCTCATAGTTTATAGTCGTCTCTGTTTTCAAATCAGGGTTGTTAAGATAGACACTGCCATCCCATGATTGACCATAGATATCGCCGGCAAAAATCTGTGTAAGCTGCGGCACTCTGAAACCTGTTGAGATATTACTGTAAAGTATCATCGTTTCATCGAATTTGTAGGTAGCCCCCAGTCGATAAGAGGTTTCATAAAAGGTATCACTATAGTCCCCTCCTTCAAGATAGTCTGTATAGTCATACTTTATCTGATCATACCTTGCATTGGCTGTCAATGTCAGTGCTTTGGTTGCAGCATACTTCAACTCCCCATAAATAGCATTGATGTCTTCATTTCCAGAGGTGTCTCCCGTGACTTCACCGATAGGGTGAAAAGTATGACGGTAATCGGTATAGTCTACTCTATATTTTCGATTGTACTCCATGTCATTTCTGGCAATATCAATTCCAATCATCGATGCAAGCACATCACCGCTCATGCGGTATTCTGCTTTCAAGCCATTTTGAATAGTGCTTGCATAAGAATCGTACAGATGGTCATCTCTCAACCCATCTCCATTGCTGTCAAATGCAGCACTCTTGTTGGTTGTCTCGTCTTCATAACGGTATACCTGAACCATAAGGTTTGAGTTATTTTCAAAGTCTTTAGAATAAGTGATGAAATACTTATCGAGACTGATGTCGTAATCGGTTGCATATCCCACTTCACCAAAACTTTTTGGATTATTTTGTGCATTGTAGCTATATACTTTCGTATTTGGGTCATAGGTTGCGTAAGTAATGGAGCCCGTATCATTTTCATAACGCTTTGTTCTATCGATACCAATGGTAATATCACTGGTCTCATCAATGTAATATTGCAATTTACCGTTGATCGATTTTGTCCAGTAATCGGAATCTTCCCAGTACCCGTCACTGCCTTTGTAGCTTCCCTGGACTTCTACTGCAAATTTGTCATTACTGTAGTTGTATCTTGCAATGTACTTCTCGTATCCGAAGCTTCCCTGTTCGATGCTGGCAAACCCTTCATCTTTTGCTTTAGGACGCTTGGTGGTGATAATTACAGCACCTGCAAGCGCATCATTTCCGTAGAGATAGGAAGCGCCTCCTTTGATGACTTTAATACTTTCTATATTATCAGAGTCTATGTTGACGCTTCCTGCTCTCTCTTGCACCGGTACACCGTCTATAACGATGGCAACACCCGGTTTTTCTCCCATATACATCTCAGCAGCAATCCCTCTGATGTGGATCTTGTTGGAATCATTTTCATTTTCCCTGACAGTTACCCCAGGAATCGTGTTGAGGACATTGGCGATGTTTTCAGCATGAAAATCTTCAACCTCTTCCCCACTTAAGGTTGCAGTACTTGATACCTCTAAACTTTTTGCATCAAACTTATCATCAATGGTTGATGAATCGACAGAAATCGTGCCCAATTCAACTGAAGAGGCAGAGAGAAGCGTGAGTGAACATACCAAAGAGAGCGTTATTTTATGATTTGTCATTGACTATTTTCCTTATATTACCCTACACAAGACACGCATAGACAGTCAGGTGAAAAGGGTGGTATTTGTGATTGAGTATAGAATAGTAAAATAGTTGTGTTAATTTTCTGTTAAACATTTCTGTTCTCAGAAAATTTTACAAGAGAAACGGAAAATCTTCCACGAGGAATTTGGAGGAGATAAATTGATAGAGTAGTATGTATCTTCAGGTTTTATGAATGGAAGTGAAGGTGGTGACTGGCATAGGATGAAGGACTATGAGTACTTTTCAAAGTAGGAAAGACCTACTTCTTGAAGGCTCCTCCAAGCATCCCTTTGATGGCACCCTGAATATCGGCGGGGTAGATGACGAACTTGGAGTTGTCGCTTTTGCTGATCTGCTCAAGAGAGTTGATGTAGCGGTCTCCGAGTAAGAACATGGCGGGTAGCTCTTTGTCCTGAATATTGTCGGAGATGAGGCGGATCGCTTCGGCAGAGGCATTGGCAAGAGCGATCTGCGCTTCGGCTTCGCGTTTGGCGGCTTCGAGTTTGCCGTCCGCTTCGAGAATGGCGGCGTTCTTGTTTCCTTCTGCGGTGGTCTCGATGGCGCGTCGTTCGCGCTCTGCCGCCGCTTGTCTCTCCATACTCTCCTGCATAGAAGCAGAGGGGGAGATGTCCTGTATCTCTACCGATTTGACGGTCACACCCCAGTCGGCTACATCGTCGATGATGGCATCTTTGAGTTTGGCTTTGATGTGTTCACGGTTACTCAGCGCTTCATCGAGGCTCATCTCACCGAGAATGGAGCGCAGGGTTGTCATGACAAGCTGCTGAATGGCAAGTTGAAAATCCTCGATGCCGTAGATAGCGTCACGCGGGTTGGTGACACGGATGAATGTAACGGCATTGGTCAGAATAACGGCATTGTCACGGGTGATGACCTCCTGTTGGGGGATATCCAAGATGATGTCGCGGGTAGAGATCTTCTGTCTGACGGTCTCGATGTAGGGGACGATGATGTTGAGTCCCGGTTTGAGCGTACGGGCGAACTTCCCCAGTCTTTCAACAACCCATTCTTCTCCCTGTGGGACAATGTTGATGCCTTTGTAGAGGGTATAGACCACTCCTGCTGTGATGATAATAAGTACGGTTAATGCTTCCATTTATTGCTCCTTTTATGATTGAATGTTAAGGTTCATTTGCAGACACAAATACTCTGGCGGTCGCGAACGCAAGCGCCCTTCGGGTTGGGCGTTCCCTTGTCGCATTTGTATCTGCAAATGAATAAACTGTATTTCCATTTTTTGCTTTGAGTACTGAAATGAGGCAAAAAATCCTCAATTCTCAATCCTCAATTTTCAATTTTCAATTTTTAACTCCACCGGCGCTACCTCAATGAGCTGCCCGTTGATCTCAACGATCTTTACTCTGGTGCCAGAGGCTATATCTGTTTTTGCTGTGGCATGCCACTCCGTGTTGCCCAAAACCGGTGTATCAAAAAGGACTTTGCCACGGTGGTGCGGGCGTATCTCCGCTTTGACGGTACCGAGGGTGTCGAGTCGGTAGTTTGACTGCCCACTGTTGGAAACGGTACGGTCTTTGAACCACTTCATCCACGCAATGACAGAAACAATGGAAAAGAGTAGCCAAAGCAGGATCTCCGTTTTGAACGAAAGTTCGAACAGTACATCGAGTGTCCCTACCAGCAAGGCGGAGATACCCAGTGTAAGCATGAAAAAGGTACCGGTGCTCATTTCAATGACAATGAGCAGTACACCAAAGACAATCCAGTGCCACCAGGTGATCTCGTTAAGCAGTGCGACCAAAAGCGCTCCTTCTATGTATGGATGATGGAAAATTATAGCATAAAATGGTCAGACAAATATCATGGGTATGAAATCACAAGCGTAAGCAACATTTGGGTATAATCGCGCAAATTTTACTTAACACGAAGGATACTTAATGTCTACATTGAATGTATATTATGACAAAGATTGTGACTTGAACATCATCAAGTCAAAGACCGTTGCGATGATCGGCTTTGGTTCTCAGGGGCATGCACATGCGGAAAACCTCAGAGATTCAGGTGTGAATGTCGTCATTGGTGCCAGAAAAGAGGGAAGCTCATGGAAAAAAGCCGAAGCGAAGAACTTTGAGGTACTTCCTGTAGCTGATGCGACTGCCAAGGCGGATGTGGTGATGATCCTTCTTCCTGATGAGGATCAGGCGCGCATTTACACTGAAGAGATCGAGCCGAACCTCAAAGAAGGTGCGACCATCGCATTCGGTCACGGGTTCAACATCCACTACGGACGCATTCACCCAAGAGCAGACATCAACGTTATGATGGTAGCGCCTAAAGCACCAGGGCATACTGTACGTTCAGAGTTTGTCAGAGGCGGCGGTATTCCTGACCTGATCGCGGTTGGACAGAACCCAAGCGGCAACACCAAAGAGCTGGCGCTCTCTTATGCCTCTGCGATCGGTGGCGGTAGAACGGCGATCATCGAGACGACATTCAAGGACGAGACAGAAACAGACCTTTTTGGAGAGCAGGCGGTTCTCTGCGGTGGTGCCACTGCCCTGGTACAGGCCGGTTTCGAAACACTGACAGAAGCGGGTTATGCTCCTGAACTTGCCTACTTCGAGTGTCTGCATGAGCTTAAACTCATCGTTGACCTGATGTTCGAAGGCGGGATCGCTGACATGCGTTACTCTATCTCCAACACTGCCGAGTATGGTGACTATGTAAGCGGACCGCGTGTGATCAATGAAGAGTCCAAAAAAGCGATGAAGCAGATCCTCAAAGAGATCCAGAATGGTCAGTTCGCCAAAGACTTCATTCTTGAAGGTCAGGCGGGTTACCCGAGAATGAACGCTGAAAGAGCGAACTCCAGAGCGTCACTCATTGAGCAGACAGGTAGAGACCTTAGAAAGATGATGCCGTGGATCGGTAAAAACAAGATCGTTGATCAGGAAACAAACTAATTTTTCTTCCGATTTGCATCCACCTTTGAAGGGTGGGTGTAGTTCTGGCACTAAATGCCGATATCCCCGTTGCTAAAGTGTAAGTGGGGTACTTACTATTTTTGTGTAAGCTCCTTTGTCCATAAATATCAAAACCTACATACAATTCACCAAAAATCTTTAGTTTGTCAGATGGAGAGACTCCTTTATACAAACCTTTCCAACGTTTCTATATTTACAAAGTGCATATTTGAATGACGAAATTTTAATAAAATTTAATCATCACAATAATGATCAAATATTGACAATGTTCCTGATCTATTATTATACAATATAAGAATTATTTCAGTTTCTTATGATAATATGATGCTGAGGAATCTTGGAAAAGGAAGAAGAATGACGATCTATCAGGTGGTATATTACAATCAGTTTGGCGAACGTGTTGCAGATTTTGGTTACTATGAAGACAAACTCGATGCCGAGAAGCGGGCATTTGAAGTTAGAATGAAAACCTCTCCTGAGAGTGGGAAAGTATGTATTGAAGATGTGTTTGTTCACGACAGTACAGACGAGAATTTTCATCGGCGTACCACAGAGAGAGAAGAGAAACACAGTAAATGTTATGGGTTGAAATAGGTGCCGGTAACACACCTTTTGCTATAATCTGTGTATTCAATGAAATCATGTAACGGAATACAATGGCACCACCCAAAAAACGAACCTCAAGCACTGCAAAACGATCAAAACCATCCGGAAAAAAAAGTACGGTATCCAAAAGAACAGCATCTAAGAAAAGAGTAAAACGCACCCGAACAAAAAAGAAGGGATCAAAACGGGGACTTCTTTGGGGAGTGATCCTGTTTCTGATGGCTGCGATGGTCGGAGTGGGGTATTGTCTGGGTACCTGCTGGCTGAAGGAAGAGAAGACCACCGTTACTAAACTTCATCCCAAGGCAGAGAAAAAGCCCAAAAAGCACATTGTCAAAAAAGAACACGCCAAATCAAAACCCAAGCCTGCAGCCAAGTCGAAAGTAGCGAAAGAAAAAGCAAAATTGGCAATGATACAGCAGAGTCGATACAAAAGATCGAAACTCGCCTATCGGGGTGAAAAGCCGCGACTGGCAATCATCATTGATGACGTGCACACATCCAGACAGCTGCATACCATACAGCAGCTGCCTGTTCCCGTGACCCCCTCCATCTTCCCGCCCTACAGTTTGGATCGCAACACACCTAGGCTGGCGACACAGGCAGTGCATTATATGATACACCTGCCTATGGAGTCGGGCAATGCGAAGTTTGATCGTCAGAGTAAAACAGTGATGCGCTCATTCACGGCTGCCCAGATGCAGGCACGCATGAGGGAATTGCGCAGACTTTTCCCCCGTGCCCATTACATTAACAATCATACAGGATCGCTCTTTACAACAGACAGGGCAGCGATGAATCGGCTCTATGAGGCAATGAAACAGACTGGCTTCACCTTCATTGATAGCCGTACCAGCGGTAAGAGTCAGGCAGGTCTTGTGGCACATGCCTTTGGTGATGACTATGTGGCACGGGATATTTTCCTTGACAATGTCAAATCAGTCGGTGCCATCCATATGCAGCTGAAAAAAGCAGTCCGTCTGGCAAAGAAGAACGGCTATGCCATTGCCATAGGTCATCCCTACAAAGAGACGATGCAGGCACTGAAGCAGGCTAAGCCGCTTTTAAAAGAGGTCAAGGTAGTCTATATAGATGAGATATTCAGGGAGGAGTAGATGAGAAAACTGCTGATCGGTGTGGCGGTAGGCGTGCTTTTTTTTGGTCTTTCTTGGCCGTTCTTTGCCATGCCGCACGCGGTGACCATCGGTATTGTCGCCTTTTTGGTCACGCTCTGGACAAACGAGGCACTGCCTTTGGGGGTGGTGTCAATGTTGCCCATCTTGCTTTTCCCCATGTTTGGTATATTGAGTACGGCGGATGTGACGGTCAATTATTCCAAGTCGATTATTTTTCTCTTTCTGGGCGGTTTTTTACTTGCTATTGCGATAGAGAAGACAGAATTACATAAATACTTTTCTGCCAAACTGCTCAGTTTTTTCCCGCAAACGGCGAGGGGTATTATCTATGCACTGGCGACCACTTCTGCACTGCTTAGTTCCATTCTTTCCAATACGACCATCACATTGATGCTGATGCCTATAGCGCTTTTCCTGACGGAGAATGTGAAACTCAAGGTACGCTTCCTTCTGGCAACGGCATACGGTGCAAGTATCGGGGGGATACTCACCCCCATCGGTACCCCGCCCAACCTCATACTGATGGGTTTTCTCGAAGAGCATAATCTGCCCGCTATGACCTTTGGAGGATGGATGGTGATGATGCTTCCTGTGGTAGGTCTGATGCTGTTGATTATGCCCTATCTGCTCTCTATGGGAGTAGAGAAAGAGAGTGTCTCGGATGTTGAACAGGAGATACCGGCGCTAACGACCGAACAAAAGAAACTCTATAAACTGATAGGAGTGTTGGCAGCAGTGCTTGTCTCCAATACTTTTCTTAAACAGATTGCCGGTTTTGCATTGGATGAGAAGCTGATACTGCTTGGATTCGGACTTCTGATGTTCGTACCGGGAGTTGACTTCCTGATATGGGAAGATACTCGGAAGATCCCGTATGAGATCATTTTTCTCTTCGGTGCGGGTTTTAGCATCGCTGCTGCGTTTTCTCAGACGGGATTGGCGTCGGAGATCGCCAATAGGCTTGACTTCATTGCCGATATGCCGTTGTGGGGGATGTTCCTGGTCGCAGCTCTTTTTGTGACCTTCTCGACCGAAGTGACAAGCAATACGGCGCTGACCTCCATCGCTATTCCCATCTTTTACGAGTTCGCACAGCAGATGCCACAAGATCAGGGTACCATGCTTCTCATGGTTGCGACGGTGGCAGCATCCTATGCCTTCATGCTCCCCATTGCCACCCCTCCTAATGCCATTGTGATGAGCTCACGGGTAATCAGTATCAAAGAGATGGCAACGGTCGGATTGAAGCTGAACTTTATCGGTGTGGCAGTGCTTAGTCTGGTTGCCTATTTCCTTTGGGGTTGGATGATTTAACGGATATCTTTAATCTCTTTTGATCGCATAGGCACCGGAACCAAGCAGGGTAATGGCTATGGCTGTCATGAGGTAGAACATTACCGACTCCATTCCCCAGGTACCAAATGTACTGATAGTGGTCAACCCCTTGAAGTGTGTCAGCCAGATCGCCATCATCATGTTGACAGCGATGATGCCTGCCCAGACACGGCTGTAGAAACCGAGTATCAGAAGCAGCGGTGCAATGATCTCTCCCACATAAACACCATAGGCAAGGATTCCGGGAAGACCATGCCCAATGAGCATCCCTTTGACTGGACCGATACCATGCTGAAGTTTATAGATACCGTGAAAGAGCAGCATGCCTCCGAGCATGAGGCGCAGGAGCAGTTTTCCAAAATTGGCTGGCATAGTATTCCTTTTTTGGAAGCGATTATACCATAGATGCCAGAAGTAAGAATAGTATGACAAAATGACATATTTTTTAGCTATCTACATCTGATGATGATACTATTGGATAAAAAAGGAGTGATGATGAGTGCGGTCGTCCCTGAGCATATCTCTGAACTTAACAGTATGAAAAAATATCCGCCTGAACTCTTCTACCGAGGAGACCTTTCCCTGATAGAGCGTCCCAAAGTCTCTATTGTCGGAACACGCAAACCTTCGCTCTATACACAGGAGCTTACCAAGAGGCTCTCTTCGGCACTGGCAAGACGTGGTGTCTGTATTGTAAGCGGGGCGGCAATGGGCGTAGATGCCTTGGCACATGAAGCGGCAGGTGTGGAGAACACCATCGCTGTGCTCGGATGTGGTCTTGATATACGCTATCCTGCCTTCAATCGTGAATTGATCGTTTCCATTGAGGAGAAAGGACTTCTCCTCAGCCCGTTCAATGACGGTTTCCGTGCAACCAACTGGAGTTTCGTGGTACGCAATGAATTGGTTGTGGCTCTGGGGGAGATACTCATTGTCACGGAAGCAGATCTTGGGAGTGGCTCTCTACGTTCTGTCGAGTACGCGTTGCAGATGGGGAAGGAGATCTATGTATTGCCTCAGCGATTGACCGAAAGTATGGGAACCAACCAGCTGCTTGCAGAAGGAAAGGCAAAGCCGATCTACGATATTGAGCTTTTCGCTTCACGTTTTGGCAAGGCGGTGGATCAAGATATTGAGAAAGATGCCTTCTTCTATTTCTGTCAGCGTATGCCGACATTGGATGAGGCATTGGATAAGTTTGGAGAGAGGGTGTATGAAGCGGAGTTGGAGGGTTTGGTAGGCATTGAGAACGGGATGGTACATATTCGAAGGTGATTGGGAGTGTTATCCCCACCAAAGTGGGAATATCATGCACAGAGTTACTTTTTGCTATATTGACGGAAAAGGTCTTCAAGTGAAGACTCAGGGAGCATGCCTGCCTGAATGAACTGTACTTCTCCCGTGGTATCAAGTACAACCATAAAAGGTATGCTTCCTTTCCATTGTGCTCTTTGCCCAATATAGTTGACAAAATAGTTGTTATCGGAATCAAGTGTTGAAAAAACAGGATAGTTGATGGTATGATGTTGTTGTGCAGGAGCAAGCAACGTATTTAGATTGATGCCGTTTCGATAGGCAAAAAATGTTAAATATTTTTTAGACAATGGTCGAATATCTTTGATAAAGTTTTTGAGGGCATCCTTTGGAAGTTTTTGCACTTCAATTGCGAAGATCTCCAATTTATCTTTGTATTTTTCTTTCATTTTGATCAAATGGGGAATACTCATCAAACAAGGGGGACATTCATGTCCGAAAAATTCAATAAAGACAACTTTTCCCTTTGTTCCAGAGATTTTTAGTCCTTCCGGGGTACCGGTGACCGTATAGGTTTTACCGTTAATATCAGTAATTTCAAGGCTTGATTTCTTGGCAGCGGCTTCTGCCTGTGCATGACTCATGAAACCAAGAAGCAGCAGTGTCGATAGAAGTAGTTTTTTCATGTATGGGTACCTTTTTTTATTTAATTATAGACATTATACATTAACCATTATGTAATAATCGTGTAATTTTGATGAAAAATGATGGAGTTTGTTTGATGAAGAAAAACTAAGAGCATCGGAAAGTCATAAAAAAGGAGGAGGAAAAATCTATGAAAAAGGGAGACCAAAATGAAATCGTTTATTAGGGAGGAGGGATTTCTTGGTATCTTCCGATGCTCTTATGGTGCAAGTATAAAAGAACAAGTTTAACCGAATACTAATAACGGGCGGGTAAAATAATGAGTAATGAGTAATGAGTAATGAAGGATGATAATGATTAAGAACGTTTTGGTTGGTTTTGGTGTATTCAGTGCGGTAGTATTGGCGGATGTGCCGCTGGAGCAGAAGATAGGGCAGATGCTGATGGTGGGCTTTCATGGAACGAGTGCCAAGCCAAACTCGCAGATATGTAAAGATATAAAGCGGTATGATCTGGGTGCAGTGATACTGTTTGACTTTAACCCTGTTGACAAGACCAAACCAAAGAATATTGCAAACAAGGTACAGGTAGCACGGCTGACCAAGGAGTTGCAATCATGCAGTCCAAGGCACGACTTACTCATCGCGGTCGATCAGGAAGGGGGGCGGGTACAGCGTCTTAAAAGCAAATACGGCTTTTATGGCAATTTCCCCAAAGCAGCCGATGTGGTCAAGTCGGGTACGGCCAAGATGAAGCAGACCTACGAAAAGATGGCAAAAGAGCTTAAAGGGGTGGGGATTAACTATGATCTCGCACCGGTGGTTGATCTGGATATCAATCCCAAGAACCATGTCATTCACGGATTGGGGCGCTCGTTTGGCAAAGACCCCAAGACGGTCACGAAGTATGCTTCGATCTTTATTGATGCCATGCACCGGTATGGGGTGTTGACCTCACTCAAGCACTTTCCCGGTCACGGCTCTTCGGTGGGCGACACCCACAAAGGTTTTGTCGATGTGACGCACCTGTGGAAACCGATGGAGCTTGAACCCTACAGACTGCTCAACCACAAAGCCGATACGGTGATGGTAGCCCATGTATTTAACAAAAAACTCGATGCCGCATACCCTGCGACCCTCTCAGGCAAAACCGTGGATGGACTGCTGCGCAAAAAGCTTGGTTTCAATGGCGTGGTCATCACCGATGATCTGCAAATGGGTGCCATCAGTAAAAAATACGGGCTCAAGAGAACCCTGCAGCTTGCCATCAATGCGGGCGATGACATCTTGCTCTTTGGCAATCAGCTCGATCCCAAAAAAGTGGTGTCAACCCGTAAACTTGTCGAAACAGTGACTCAGCTTGTCAAAGAGGGGAAAGTGCGTAGTGAGCGTATTGAACAGTCATATGGACGTATCCGGACATTGAAGGAGAGACTGCGGTAACAGTCTCAAATCTTTTTAAAGATGCCCTTTATCTAAGCTTCAGGAAAACAAGCCTATAATCATTCATTGACCGACGGTCAGTCATTATAGGAGAAGCCATGGCGATCATAGTCGACAAAGAGCAAAAACGTAAAGATATCGCACTTGCATGCAAAGATATTATTTTGGAGCAGGGTATACACAATCTAACCATTTCCCATATTGCCAAAACGGCAGGGATCGGGAAGGGAACATTCTATGAGTATTTCAGCAGCAAAGAGGCACTGCTGTTTGAGCTGGTGAATATACTGTTGCGCGAGTACAATGTGCGTAAAGAGTATAAACTCTCACAGGTAGCAACTACGATAGAGAAGATCAAGGTGTTTTCAGACTTTTTTTATGAAGAAGAGAGCGAGGATCTGCGTAATCTCTATAAAATGTTCGTGGGGATTTCCCTGCTGACACCCAACTGTGAGATGATGGCATTCCAGACGGAGTGTTTTGAATATTACTATGGTTGGTTTGAGCGTATCATTGATGAGGGGATTGCAAAAGGAGAGGTTCCTGCTTCATTCAGAGCACTTTCTCGGGGTCTTTTCTCTACAGCCGAAGGGATGTTCATCGCTTCGGAAACAACGCACAGCATGGAGGATCTTAAAGGGATGATACATCACTATATCGATACCATATTCGCATTGGCAGGGTATCTACAGCAAGGAGTGAATGAATGAAATGGGTCTATTTACTGCTGATCCCTGTGATGGGTATGTCACAGAGCTATGGGCTTAAAACGTTCATTGATGCAGCACAGAAAAACAACGGACAGATCAAGGCCAAAGAGATACGCATCAAGGCCGGACAAAGCAGCGTAGAGGCAGCGCAGAGTGCCTACTGGCCGACACTGGATGTTGGCGGAAGTTACAGCAAGAGGAATCCAAACTACCTGGTCTCTCCCGGTGTGGAGGCAACGGTATTTGCTTCTGTCAATCTTGATCTTTATGACGGAGGACGCAAAAGTGCGCAGTTGCGTGCGAGAGAGTATGAAAAAGAGGCTTCACTTTTTGAGAAGCAGGCGTTTGAAAAGAGTGTGACACTTCAGATCGTGCAGCACTACTTCGGCATCAAACAGTTACAGGCAAATCTGCATGCGTTGCAGGAGCGTTCCAAAGAGCTCAAAGCACAGATTGAGAGGGTAAAGAAGTTCTTGCGTACCGGTTTGGCAACACAAGAGGAGGTGGACAAGCTTCAGGCTGTCTATGACAACAACCGTTACACAATGGAAAACACAAAGTTGCGTATTGAAACGAGCAGGGAGAACCTCAGTCTGATCACAGGACTTTCCGTAAGCGGGCTGAAGCGCAACTATTTTCAAGAGCCCAAAAAGGTTGGTTTTGAATGGTTTGACGGTATTAAAATACTCGAGGCCAATGCCAAAGCAGTCGGTGAGAATGCCAAAGCGATCGATGCTGCCTACCTGCCTCAGGTAGGCATCTCTGACACCTATTATCGGTCCCACTTCGATGACCAGCTTAGTGTTCCTACTGTACCGGGTATACCGTCTCTGAGTGATGACGGGTTCATTATTGACCATCAGAATGAATTGAAGCTTGAAGTGCATATGCGGCTTTTTGACAACGGGAAGATCGCCAAAGAGAGTGAGGCGGTACGTTACCGGAAATTGGCACTGCTTTCTGAACTCGACCATGCCAAGCGAGAGCAGAAGATGCATTTTCGTTTGGCACGGCAGAATTTGCGTACTGTAAGGGCGAAGATGAAAAGTGCCAAAAGTGCGCTCAAGGCAGCAGAAAGTACCTATCGCACCATCCGCAAAAAGTTTGAGACGGGTCTGGTGGATGACATAGCATTCCTCGATGCGCTGACACAAAAAACACTGGCTGAAGCACGCTACAAAGAGACGATCTATGACTATGAGATCAAAAAATCCATTTATTACTATTATGCGGGGAAAGACCCCAAGGAGTTCATCAGATGAAACGTTTACTGTTTACCATCCTGCTGTTGGCAGGAGCACTGCAGGCAGAAGATATCTATGCGACCTTCAATGTTGAGGCGGCACGGCATGCCGATCTGGCATTCACCGCAACGGGGATTGTAGGGAAGATCAATGTAGAAGTTGCTTCGGTGGTGAAAGAGGGAGAGGTGCTTGCAGCTTTGGAGAACAGCGATGCCAAAGCGGCACTGGAGATCGCTAAAACAACGCTCAAGTTTGCCAAGCGGGACTATGAGCGGCAGCGCAAGGTGAAAAATCTGGTTGATGCTGCCAAGTTCGACTCCTACGCTTTCAAATATGAGCGTGCCAAAGCGGAGCTTGCACTCAAACAGGCACTCTATGACAAGACACTGCTCAAGGCACCATTTGACGGTGTTGTATATGAAAAAAAGATAGAGAAGGGTGATGCGGTCAGCGGTGCGATGATACGCACGGTACTGAAGGTACAGAGTCTGCATAAACGCAAGCTGGTTTTGGAAATAGACCAGAAGTACTGGAAGGTGATCAAACCCGGTTTGACATTCACCTACCGGGTGGATGGTGATACCAAGACCTACACCGGTACGATAGACAAAGTCTACCCCTATGCCGACAGTAACAACCGAAAGATCAAAGCGGAAATTGAAGCAGAAGGCTTTACACCTGGACTGTTCGGTGATGGCTATATCATCATACCCGATACGAAGTAGGGAAGCAGTATGTACAAATTAGCCATTAACCGTCCCATCGCGACACTGATGTATGTTTTTACACTGGTGATCTTCGGGTGGCTTAGTTTCAAAAGTATGCCATCTGCTCTCTTTCCCAATGTCGATTTTCCGATGGTAACCATCAAAACCATCTATCCCGGTGCGGAAGCGGGTACGGTGGAGTCACAGGTGACGGAGAAGATCGAAGAGGCCATCTCGCGTATCGGCGGGGTCGATGCCATCACCTCTACCAGCTCCGAGGGGGCATCGGTAGTGATGGTCAAGTTTTTTCTTGAGCGAGACATCAACGAAGCAACCAACGATGTACGGGACAAGGTCTCTGCCGTCATACTGCCCAAAGATGCCAAAACACCGTTGGTAAGCAAACTCGACATCGGCGGTGCACCGGTGGTCAATGTGTTTCTGACTGCCCAAAAGGACACGCTGCAGAATCTGATGCTCTTTGCCGATGAAAAGGCAAAGCCGATGTTGCAGAAGATCAACGGGGTGGGTGCTATCAATATCATTGGCTATCGTGACAGGGAGATCAAGATACTCCCTGATATCCGTGAACTCAACAAGTTCGGTATTACGATACGTGAGCTCAATGCCATTGTCTCAAGGGAGAATGTCAAGATCGGCGGCGGAAAGCTCATTACCAAGACCAAAGAGCTTATTCTTAAAACCAGAGCTGATGCGCTGAGTGTGGAAGAGCTTCGTAACATCATCATCAAAGACGATATACGGCTTAAAGATGTAGCGAAGGTGGAAGATACCCTTAGTGACCCGGACAGCTATGCCTCCTACAACGGTACGCCGGGCGTGATGCTGGAGATCCAGAAGATCTCGGGCACCAACACGCTGGAGATCGTCAAGCGGGTCAAGGAGACTATTCCTGCCTTGAAGAAGGTTGCGGGAGAGAAGTACGGCGTGCAGGTACTTCAGGATACCACACCGTTCATCATCCACTCACTCAAAGATGTAGAGTTCGACCTGATCTACGGGGCGTTTCTGGCGGTTATCATCATTTTTGGTTTCCTGCGCAACTTCACCATTACCATCGTCTCAGCACTCTCTATTCCGGTCTCCATCATGGGTACCATCGCGCTGATGGATTTCATGGGGTTTGATCTGAACAAGATGACGCTCATCGGTCTAACGCTCTCCATCGGGATCATCATAGACGATGCCATTGTGGTGCTGGAGAATATCTACAAGAAGATGGAAGCGGGGATGGGCAGATTCGAAGCGGCGGTCGAGGGGGTCAAGGAGATGGCGTTTGCTATTCTTGCCATTTCGGCAATGCTGCTTGCCGTTTTCATTCCCGTGGCGAATATGGACGGGATTGTGGGAAAGTTTTTCGAGAGTTTTGCGATGACGGTGGGTTTTGCTGTCATCATCTCCTACACCGTGGCGATGACCTTCATGCCGAGTGTGAGTGCACGGGTACTTCACAAAGGCGAGAGTCGGTTTTATAATGTCACCGAACCGTTTTTCAAGGCGATGGAGCATGTTTACGATGCGGCGCTCAAATTGGTGCTGCGTTTTAAAGTCATCACCCTTATTGTGGTTCTGGCGATCTTTTTTGGATCACTCTCGCTCTTTCCAAAGATCGGGATGGACTTCATTCCCAAAGAGGACAAGGCGGAGTTCGAGGTGAAGCTGCGTGCCAAACCGGGTATCTCGCTTGAGGAGATGATACGCCAGTCCAAAGCGGTCGAGCAGAGGATACGCGAAGACAAAAATGTCCTCTTTACGACGCTGAGCGTAGGGTACAACTCGGTCAAGGAAAAGAACAAAGCACTGATCTATGTCAAGCTTACGCCGAAATCCAAGCGTACGATCCACCAAGAAGAGATCATTCAGCAGTTCAGGAAGAAGCTGAAGGCCTTCGAGAAACAGATGTATATTACCGCTGCGGCAATCCCCAATATCAAAGGGGCAGGGGTTTCGGTACCGTACCAGATCGTACTCAAGGGTGACAGCTTCGAAAAACTGGATGAAGCCAAAAAGAAGCTGATGGACTACCTCGCCAAGAAGAAAGGCTTTGTGGACATCGACAGCAATATGGATGAGGGGAAACCGCAGATCGACATCAAGATACTGCGTGAGAATGCCAACAGATTGGGTATATCCGCTTCACAGATCGCACAGGCAATCGCCATCGGTTTCTCAAGCGATTTGGAGATATCCTACTTTGAGCAAAAGGGAAAACAGTATGACATCACACTGCGTTTCCCTGACGATGAGCGCACCTCTATTATGGACCTCAAGAAGATACAGCTGCGGGCCGCCAATGGAAAACTGGTCTATCTTGATGGGTTGGTGACCTTTGAAGAGACCACTTCGCCCTCGGCGATTTACCACTTTGACAGACAGCGGCAGGTAACGGTCTATTCCGATCTCTTCGGGCTCGACCTGGGCGGGGCGGTCAAGTATACCAAAGAGGGGATCGACAAGTTGCTGCCTCCCGGGGTGGACTACAAGTTCACCGGGTTTGCCGAAGAGATGGTCAAGACCAACAAAGCTTTCGGTGCGGCACTGGGGCTTTCGGTCATTTTGATGTTCATCATCTTAGCGATCCTGTATGAGTCGCTCATTCAACCGGTGATCATCATGGTGGCGCTTCCGCTGAGCATTATCGGGGTGATGATCGCGCTTTTCCTGACCGGACAGCACTTTTCACTCTTTGTGATGATCGGGTTTATGCTCCTGATGGGAATGGTCGGCAAGAATGCTGTCTTACTGGTAGACTTCGCCAATGAAGCGGTCGCCAAAGGTAAAGATGCCAATGCCGCACTGCTGGAGGCGGGAGAGAAGCGTCTTCGCCCGATCCTGATGACCACCATCGCCATGATCTTCGCGATGCTCCCGCTGGCATTGAGCGACTCTCTGGGTAGCGAGACCAAAGCACCGATGGCGATTGCCGTCATTGGAGGGCTGCTCTCCTCGATGGTGCTGACCCTGCTGGTGGTGCCTGTCATCTATAAGATGATCAATCCTTTGGACAGATGGCTGAGAAAATATTATGAAGGAACGATAGGAGAAAAAATAGATGCTTTCCTGGATATATCTGATCGGAGCGATCGTATTTGAAGTCGCCGGTACGACGATGATGAAGCTCTCAGAGGGCTTTACAAAAACGGTGCCTTCTATTGCAATGTTTGTGTTGTATCTACTCTCTTTGGCAGCATTGACAATGGCACTCAAAAAATTTGATGTCTCGATGGCATACGCCGTCTGGTCGGGTGTAGGTACGGCACTGATTACCATCGTGGGGTTTTACTTTTTTAAAGAACCGATGGGAGTATTGAAAATACTCAGTATTGTACTTATCATTATGGGTGTGGTGGGATTACACTTGAGTGGAGAAGGACAGTGAAAGGGAAACAATGGAGATGATGAAAAAATACGGGGTATGGGCAGCGGTCGCCCTTTTGCTGGCAGCCGCAAGCATGATGATCTATCTGAAACTGCATCCCAGAGTACTTCCTGAAAACCTTGTGCAGGGAACCGGACATATCGATGGTGATCTGACCAATCTTAATACCAAATATCCGGGAAGAGTCAAAAGTATGACCGTCGAAGAAGGGGCGGCAGTGACAAAGGGAATGGTCATTGCTGTTCTGGAGAGTGCGGAACAGCAGGCACAGAAAGAGGAGATAGAAGCGCAGATAGTCGCAAAGAAGAAGCTGTTTGCTGCCAAAAAGGTGGAAGTGGAGATCTCTGAGAAGACCATTCCTCTCGCACTGAAAAAAGCCAAAGAGAAGCTTGCTGCAGATCGTGCGCAGTTTCAGGAACTGCTGCAGAACATCGAGGTACAAAAAGAGGTGTATACACAGGCGAAAAAGGATTTTTCACGCAGCCAAACGCTTTACAAAAGCCGCACCATAGACCCGCACAGTTATGAAATGGCAAAGTTGAAAGTGAGCACGGAAAAAGAGAAACTTGAAGCGCTCGAACAAAAACAGCTGCAGGTCCAGGCTGTGATATCGATCTCCCGGACCAATGTGGTAGAAGCCGAGGCTTCACAAAAGAAACTGCTGGCACTCAAAGATACGCTCGCTTCGCTTCAGGCGGAGATAGATGCATTGAGGGCGTCGAAAGCACGCGTGATGGCGATGATAGAAGAGATGACACTGCGTTCGCCCGTTAACGGCTATGTCGTAGAGAAGATTGCCAATGTCGGAGAAGTGGTCGGGGCGGGGATGCCTGTAGCCACCCTGATAGATCCGCGTTCTCTCTATTTGAAGATCTTTGTCGATACGCTGGAGAACGGGAAGATCAAGCTGGGGGACAGTGCGGAGATATTTCTCGATGCCGCCCCCGACCGTCCTATCGCTGCAAAGGTGACCCATATCGCACAGCGGGCAGAGTTCACCCCCAAAGAGGTCAGTGTTCGCAGTGACCGTATACAGCGTGTCTTTGCCGTACATCTGAAACCCCTGAAGGCCGATCCGCTGCTCAAACTGGGGATCCCTGCCGTCGGTGTCATCAGCATGGACGGTAAAGGACTTCCTGTGTCTCTGGATGCACTGCCGGCACTATGAAACAGATCGATAAAAATGTCGTTATACTGGGGTGGGTGAGCTTCTTCACCGATATGGCATCGGCCATGATCACGCCTATACTTCCTATTTTTATTGTCGTTGTTCTGCATGAAGGTGTGGACAAACTCGGTATTGTCGTGGCAATAGCCACTTTTGTCTCCTACGCGCTGCGTCTGCTTTCGGGGTACATTTCGGACCGCTACGGCATCGTCAAACCACTGGTCGTAGGAGGCTACGCCCTCTCTGCCTTGAGCAAGCCGCTTATCGGTTTGAGTCACGGGTACAAGAGTATTGCGGGACTGAAGGCACTGGAGAGGGTGGGGAAAGGGCTGCGCTCTGCACCCAAAGACCTGATGATCTCCGAATACAGCCGGGAGAATGCTTCGGGTAAGACCTTCGGGTTCCACAAGACGATGGATATTGCCGGTGAATTGAGCGGTACCCTGATACTCTTCGGGATATTGTGGATGTTCGGACAGAGTGAAACGGTGATGCGGAATATCTTCTATGCCACGCTCGTTCCCGGGCTCATCGGTCTGCTACTGGTGGCTTTTTTCGTGAGGGATATCCACATACAGAGAAATGAAGGAGCCCCGCAGTTCACCTTTACCCACAGAGACAAGGCGGTGATCAGGTCGCTTATGTTTTATTTTGCTTTCATCTTCTTCATGTTCAACGAAGCATTCTTCACGATGCAGGCAAAGGGTATCGGTATTGCTGTCACCCTTATTCCGCTTCTTTTTGTCGTTTCGACGGCGATGCAGACGATTGTCAGTTATCCCGTAGGTGTGCTTATCGACAGGATCGGTGTCAGAAGTGTACTGGTACTGGCGTATCTCAGCGGTATTGCCGCGCTGCTCCTTCTGCTGGCGCAAAAGCCGATATTGACCTGGATCGCGTATGGTTTTCTGGGGATTTTTACAGTGGTATCGCTCAATGCCAACCGTGCCTATATCTCCGAGAACAGTGACAACAGGGGGGCAGTGTATGGTGTATTCTATGCAGGTGTCGCGCTGTTTGGCGCACTGGGTGCCTTCGTCTGCGGCCTGCTCTGGGAACACTTTGGCATGGAGAGCGCCATGCTCTTCTCGCTTGGTGGAAGCGTGCTGCTTTTTGTCGTCTATCTCCTTGGGGGAAAGAAATGATGTTCGGTCTTGAGGTCAGGAATGTTGCTGTCGCCTATAAAGGGAAAAGCGCCATCAGGGGTGTTTCATTTAAGGCCGGTGCAGGGGAGATCATAGGTTTCATCGGTGCGGACGGTGCAGGAAAGAGTTCACTGATGCATGCGATCGCCGGGGTAGGCCGTTTCAGCGGTGAGATTGTCTACGGAGGAGAGACATACCGCTCCCCCGCAGAGGCAGAGAAACTAAAACAGGACATCGGACTGATGCCGCAGGGGATCGGGCTGGTACTGTACGAGACTCTGACCGTAGGAGAGCATCTGGAATTCTTTGCCTCCATCCGTAACCTGAAAAGAACCGATGCGTTCCGCACGTACAGGAACAAACTTCTTGAGATGGCAGGGCTCTCTGCATTCGTGGACAGGGAGGCGGGGAAGCTCAGCGGAGGGATGATGCAGAAACTCTCGCTCATCTGTACCCTGCTTCACCGTCCGAAACTTCTGATCCTCGATGAACCGACCACAGGGGTCGATCCACTCAGCCGCAGGGAACTCTGGGAGATACTTGACGACATCAGGAAAAGTGAAGGGACCATCATACTGGTGAGTACCGCCTATATGCAGGAGGCGGCCAAAATGGACAGAGTCTATCTTTTCGACAGCGGAGAGATCATCGCGGGAGGAAGTGCAGAGCAGTTGATCGATTCGGTCAGGGAATATACCTATACGGAGATCCCATGCAGTGAGAAGCAACGCTGCTTCTCTTTTGACAAACGAAGCTATTCTCTCGCACCGCTGGATGTGCCGCATGCGGAGCCGACGCTTGAAGCACTCTTTTTCGTCAATGCTTTGAAAAAAGGGTATGCCATGCCCAAAATGGAACTGGAGGCACGCGAAAGCGATGCACCCATACCCGATATCGTGCTGGAAGCGAAAGCTTTGACGAAGCGCTTTGGTGAGTTCGTCGCCAATGACCGGATCGATATGCAGCTTAGAGCCGGAGAGATTGTGGGACTGCTCGGCGCGAACGGTGCGGGGAAAACAACTTTCATCAAAATGCTTCTGGGACTCTATGCTATGGATGGCGGTGAACTTCTGCTTTTGGGGAAACCGATCAGAAGCGGTGAAGACAGGCGTACGCTCAAAGCGAAGATCGGTTATGTGAGCCAGCATTTCGCACTGTATAAAGACATGACCGTTCGGGAAAACCTGCTCTATTTCGCCCAGATGCACAGAATAGAGACCAAAAAAGCGCTTGTGCGCATCAGGAAGTATGCCGAAGCGTTGGGATACCGTGCTTATCTGGATGCGCTTCCTGCCTCTTTGCCTCTGGGAATCAACCAGCGTTTTTCCATCACGGCGGCGCTGCTGCATGAACCGGTCATCCTTTTTCTCGATGAACCCACCTCGGGGGTCGATACGATCGCCAGGGCACAGTTCTGGGAGATCATGGAGCTGCTCAAAGAGAAATGGGGGATCACGATCCTGATCACCACGCACTACATGAGCGAAGCGGAGTACTGTGACCGTGTCGTGCTGTTCAAAGAGGGGGTGAAGGTTGCCGACGCCACTGTCGAAACACTCTACAAAGAGCATCCCGAAGCAGCGGATTTCGAAGAGATATTCATGGAGTATTACCGATGAGGTTGGGTGTGGTCAAGGCATATATCCTCAAAGAGTTCGCCGAACTCTTCCGCACCCGTCTGATCGTTATGGTCTATCTGATGCCTACGATGATTATGCTGCTTTTTGGTTTTGGTATCCGTATGAATGTCACCCATGCACGAGTGACCATTCTCGACTATGACCAGAGCCACTACTCGAGAGTCCTGACCTCCAAATTCGAAGATTCGAAATATTTCGATCCCATGGTACTGCAGATCACGGAACAAGAAGCCCTGCGGCTGATCAAACAGGCGAAAACGGAGATGATCCTCATCATCCCCTCTTCGTTTGAAAAGCATCTACTTCACGGACAGAAGAGTGAGATCGGGCTTTTCATCGATGCTTCTTTCCCGACACGTGCGACAACGATGGAGAACTATGTGCAGGGCGTGATACTGCAGGCAGCCTCCGAAGTATCGCCGCAAAAGCCGCAAAGTGGGATGATCAGCATCAACAGCAGAAACCTTTTCAACGAAGCGATGCGTGATGAGAATGCCATCGTACCGGGGCTGATAGGGCTGGTACTGCTGGTTGCCCCCGCGATCCTCTCCGCACTGCTGATCGTCAAGGAGAAGGAGCGGGGTACCATTTTCAACTTCTATGCCTCGCCGATACGGAAGCATGAATTTCTTCTTGCCAAACTGACCCCTGCATTCCTGCTGCATTCGGTCAACATCTTCATTCTCTTCCTCTGGGCGACCTGGCTTTTCGATGTTCCGTTCCGGGGCAGTTTTATGCTGTACTGGTTCAGCAGTGAGATCTATATCCTCATCAGTCTGGGGATCGGGATGCTCATCTCCGTCATTACCCGTTCCCAGATCGCTGCTGTGGTACTGACGGTCATTGTGACACTGCTGCCGGGTTTCCTTTACTCGGGGATCATCCTGCCCATTTCCGCGATGGACCATGAATCCTATATCGAGGCGCATCTTTTCCCGGTGATGTATTTCAACCATATTATTTATGACACCTTCCTGATCGGGGAGGGACTGTCCGCCGCGACGAACCGGCTCTATCTGGGTATTCTTGTGGTCTATGCCGTCATCTTACTGGTGTTGGGCACACTCTTTTTGAAAAAGGAGCTGAAATAATGCGTATCTTCTGGACCATCGTCGCCAAAGAGCTCATTAGTTTCATGCGTTCCTGGGGACTGCTTGCCGTAGTACTTTACTCGTTCACGCTCGATGTCTATATTGCCGGTGCGGGGATGCAGATCAAACCCCGGAATGTGGCGGTAGGGTATGTGGATGAGACCGGTGGCGGGATCAGCCAGAAGATACTCTCCCATCTGCACGGTCCGGAGTTCGTGCAGCCAAAACGCTTTCTCTCCCAAAAGGCGTTGAGTGAGGCGATCTTCAACAAGAAGATACTCGTAGGTATCCTTTTTGACCGGGATTTTGAGAAGGATTACCGTGAGGGCAGAGAGGCGGTGATGAATGTACTGCTCGATGCCACGGCCGCTTCGCAGAGCTTTACGACACTGGGCTATCTGCAGAATATTGTGATGGATTTCAACAAAGTGGATTTTCCTGTCGCGCTCAAAGCGCACAAACTCTTCAACCAGAATGCGGACAACCATACCTTCATGGCATTGAGCGAAATGCTCTCGATCATCACGATGCTCTCCATCCTGCTGCCGGCAATGGTCTTTGTCAGGGAGAAGGAGGAGGGAACATGGGATATCATGCTGCTGATGCCCATTGACACGAAGGTGACCATTCTTGCCAAGAGTTTCTCTCAGGTGCTGATCATCTTTGCGGGTACGGTCATCTGCACGGGTTTTGTGCTGTTTGGAAGTTTCGATATGCCGATGAATGGTTCGTTCTGGGCATTTCTGCTGCTGACCTTCTTTTACATCTTCACTTCGGCAGGTATCGGGCTTTTCGTCGCCTCCGTGTCCAAAAGTATACTGCAGGTGGCACAGCTCTCCATGATCATCATGATGCCCATGATCTTTCTCAGCGGTGCATGGACACCCATCCATGCCATGCACCCGGTACTGGAAAAACTCTCCCTCATCTCGCCGCTGCGATACTACATAGAAGGGTGCGAAAGCATTTTCTACCGCGGGACGCAGTGGAGCGACCTCTGGCCATATTTCACCGGGGTCATTCTGTTGGGGAGTGTGTTGTACTGGTACGGGTTCAGAAAAATCGGGAAACTATTTTAGCTGAGGGATCAAAGTATTTTGAGGTAGCGCTCCAGAATGATCTTGGCGGCAACCGAATCTACCCTGCCGTCCTTTTTGTGCCGGAACTGTCCTGCGGTAAGTTCCTGTGCTTCGAAGCTGCTGCCCTGTTCATCGACATAGACAACAGGGATGTCAAGATTCATCAGCGAAACAAAGTGTTTGATACGCCGTTCCATCTCTTCCTCACTGCTGCCCCCGCGGGGAAGTCCCACAATGAGCTGTTCTATCTCCCACTCTTTTAAAAAAGTATTGACATCCCGTGCCGCCTGGTTGCGGTTCTTTCTGAGAATGGCGTTCTGGGGCAGTACGATCTTTCCGTCGAGGCAGATCGCAGTACCGATACGTTTGAGTCCTACATCTATGCTGGCGAGTTTCATATACGAAGTATAGCCAAAATGAGTAGAGAAGAGGATTGAGAATGAATAACTATAACTTTTTTAAATAACTATAGACTCTTTTTTACCTATATTTTGTAAAATAGGGTTTTTGGAGGTGATTGGATGAAGTATCAGTTTATCATATTGACAGTGTTTTTGGGAACCCTTCTTCATGCAGAGGGTACTTCCATGCAGGAGATAGAGACCTTCTGGGTATGGGTCGCACTTTTTGCGCTGGGGGTGATTGGTGTGATGATCCTTTTTGTCTCTTCCAGACAAATGGTGAAGATAGAGAAGATGCATCGGGAGATGATTGAAAAGCAGAAGGAGATTGAGCAGTCACAGAGCCTTTTCCTCGCCAGTATGAGCGAGAATATTCACGAAATCGTGGAAAGAACCTACAAAGGTGGACACAAGCCAAGTGAGATATTGAATCCTGCTGAAGAGGGGAAAGGCAAACAGCTTCTGGATGTGACCAACGATCTTATCGAGTTCCTGCGGCTGAAATCCAAGAAGGTGGAGATTATTCATGAGAAGTTCAATCTAAACAATGTCCTCAACGAGGTTGCCGGTTCTGTGTGTTCCCAGTTCAAAGGGAGTTCTGTAGAACTTATTTTTAACATAGACAATGCGATCCCCCGCTATCTGATCGGAGATGGCCTGAATCTTGAGAAGACACTCAAGAATCTTCTGGAGTATGTGCTCAGTGAGGTAGGGAGCGGTGAAGTAACTTTAGAGATTATGATGTTCGGTACTTTTGAGGAGAAGGTCGAACTGCAGTTCAGACTGACCGATACAGGAAACGGTTTGGATGATGAGGCAAGAGAGAAGCTCTTTACACCGGTATATGATGAGAATAGTAAAGAGTATACAGGGCTTGGGCTCTTTGTCGCCAAAGAACTGATAGGGATGATGCACGGAGAGTTGGTGGTGCACAGTATGGTAGGCAAGGGGACTACCTTTACGATGACCCTTCCTTTTGAACTGCTGGACCCTTCGAACAGACGAAACTACCGTCTTCCAGAAAAGGTATTGACTGCCAAAAAGGTATTCATTGTCGACAGGAACTACAATTCGGCACTGGCGATCAAGAAGATGTTCGCCTATTTCAGACATGATGTGAAGGTAGTTTCCAAAGAGGAGTTCCTCAAGCGAATGCATAACCTCGGAGGTTATGATATTGTGCTTCTTGATGAGTCTCTTTTCAAACCCAGAACGGTCGAGTATCTGACGAGACTCAAAGAGGAGAAGAAAGAACTCAAGGTGATTGCGCTCAATTCGCTGCTTGAAAAAGACGAGAGTGTCAAGGCAGATAAGGTGGTCGACCGCGTATTGACCAAACCTGTCAACCAGGAGCGTGTGTTTGAACTGATCGTCAACCTCTATACCCTTGACAGACTGAAGCCTTCAGTGCAGGATGAAAGCGTGACAGAGGAGAGCTCACTGACACATCGGGGTGAGATTACAGAGACGGCCAATGTAACACAGGAGAGTTTCCGCGACTTCAGCGGGAAACGTTTGTTGATCGTTGAGGATGATGTGATCAACCAGAAGGTTCTTTCCAATATTCTGAAGGTCTCTGGTATGGAGATCACCATTGCCAATAACGGACGTGAAGCGGTTAATACCATCAAAGAGAGTGATGACGGGTTCGATCTTGTCCTGATGGATATCAATATGCCGGTGATGGATGGCTATGTTGCGACCCAGATGATCCGCCTTGAGAGCCGGTTCGATGCACTTCCCATTGTCGCTTTCACTGCACTGGCACTTGACAGTGAGAGGGAGAAGATCTTCAACAGTGGTATGAACGCCTATTTGACCAAGCCGCTCAACATCGGGAAACTCTATACGGTCTTTCAAATGTATATGCCTGTGTCCCGTAAGAGCAATGCTCCCAAAGCATCGGGAGATACCCATTCCAACAACATACTCGATGTGGAAAAAGGGATCAGCTATGCCAACGGTAATGAGGGGTTCTACATGGAGATCCTCAACGAATTTCTCGATGCTTACGGGCAGAGTGCCGATCTGTTTGCCAAGTTGGTGCGTGAACACCGTTATGAACAGGTAAAGATGCTCTGTCTGGATATGAAAGGGTTGACCGGTACGATCGGGGCGAAAGAGATGTACGGACTGATCAGCAAGATACACCAGAAGGTGCTATACCATCAGGAGGAGATGCTTGTGGACTACATCGATGCCTATGCCAAGGAGCTGAAGAGGCTGAATGACGAGATCAGGCGCTATCTGGCTCACTGAGTCTCGAAAACACCGTCCACATAGAGCCATTTCCCGGCTGTTCTGAGGAATCGGCTCTTCTCCTTGAGTATACCGGAGGAGAGTATCGCTTCAAAGGTGACGAAACTCTCCCCATTCCCCTCGATATATTCTATGATCTTCAGTCCATTAAATGTAGTTGTATGACTGAACGCAAGAATCGATTCTCTCCAGTCTGTCGTATCTTCAGTGAAGTCACTGTTGTCAGGGTGTGTTGTTTACATAATATAGTCGGCCAATCCCAGTGCATAGGCGCTGTAGCGGGACTTCATCAGAAGCAGTGCGGTAGAAGGGAGCGCTCCTTTATGGTATTTCTGACAGCATTTTTTGTACTTGAGACCGCTGCCGCAGGGGCATGGAAGGTTGGGAGAGGGTTTTGCCATCAGCGTATCTCCGCGATGAACGCATCTTTTTGAATAGTGGCGCGTACTCTTTCACGTGCGGTAAGTGCTTCGGAACGATCTCTGTATGGACCTATAAGTAGCTTGTTGATGGTCTGCCCGCCTCTTGGGAACTTGATGATCTTGTGGCTGAAGCCCTCTCTTGAAATCTTGTAAAGGAGACCGGATTTTGGCCGTCCGACAAAAGAGCCCACCTGCACATAGAAGTTTCCGGCTTTGTTACCCTGTTCGATCTGTTGCATCGGTGCCTGTATGAGGATCGCTTTCCCTTTCTGCGAAGATGGTATGGCGGATTCTGTTGCGGCAGTACGGGAGGGCAGTGGTCGCTGTTTTTGTTTCCATGCTACTTCACTGCTTGCCATCGTCACTTTCTTTTCAGGGAGATAACGGCGACATACACGCAACCGTTTCTTGTAATAGGGAGACGTAAAGAGGTTGGAGTAGACTACCTCATGCTTGACCGTACTGGCATGGGTGAACCACCCATCCCCCAGATACATCCCGACATGGGTGATCTTGTGCGGATTGCGCCGGTTGGTAGCGAAAAAGATCAAATCTCCGTATTGGAGTTCTTCCGGCCTGACTTTTTTGCCGACTTTTGCCTGTTCCCTGGCAACACGGGGAATCTCTATGCCCATTGAACCGTACATGTAATAGGTGAAACCGGAGCAGTCGAAGCGGTCAGGTCCCTCTTCAGCCCAGACATAAGGACTTCCCTGAAGCTGTTTAACCATCTTTTCCAGATTCTTCCTGTCAGGAGTATACCGCACTTTTGGTTTTTTCACTTCATAGCGCGGATGCTCGGGATAGGGATCGGGCTTGCATCCCGAGAGCAGCAGTCCACCCATGATGGCAGGAACAAGGTATCGTTTTTTCATAGTGTCATTATAGGACAGGAGATGTTAAAAACGGGCATGGCTATCCGCGTTTCGGTACGGCATGTCTTGGCAGACCTTTATCCGGTGTCCATGGGGTTGTGTATCGCATGCTTGTCTCTTCCATTTTTTGAAGCGGGGCATCACAGTTCATATATTTGGCACGTTCATCTTTGCTCAGGTAGCGGCGACATACCTTGATGCGTCTGAGGTATTTGGGTTCTTTTTTAAAGTTGGTGAGAACAACCTTTCGTTTCTTGCTGCTTGCTTCGGCAAACCAGCCGTCTCCCAGATACATTCCCACATGGGAAATGCGCTTATTGCGCTTGTTGGTGGAGCCAAAGAAGATGAGATCACCATAGTGCAGATCTTTAAGGGTGACTCTTTTCCCGACTTTTGCCTGCTCTCTTGCGGTCCGTGGAATCTCGATCCCCATTTTATTGTAGATATTATAGGTCAGACCTGAGCAGTCAAAGGCATAAGGACCCTCTTCGGCCCAGACATAGGGTTTTCCCAGATAGGAGTCAAGCAGTGCCTGGATGTTCTTTCGATTGGGTTTGCAAACTTTGTCCGGTTTGATAATGTCGTAGTTGGGATAGCTGTAGGGTTTAGGGTCTTTACAGCCGGTAAGTAAGAGCAGGGTCAAAGCAATGACAATGGTTAGAATTGATCGCATAATGTACTCCTTTTAGAGTATGAGCATTGCATCTCCGTATGAAAAAAAGCGGTAACCCTCTGCAATAGCTTCCTTATATAATTGTAACGTTTTTTCTCTCCCGATGAAAGCACTTACGAGCATAATAAGCGTACTTTTAGGCAAGTGGAAGTTGGTGAGTAGATGGGTGACTCTCTGCGGCGGATTGTACGGATTTAAAAAGAGGTCACACTCCCCCTCTTTTTTGCCTGTACGGGCATAGTATTCGATGGTGCGTGTGACAGTTGTGCCGATGGCAAGAACAGGTCTGTCGCTGTCGAGTACTTTGGTGGACATATCGGGGATATGAAAAAACTCCGAGTGCATGGGATGGTCGAGAATATGTTCCACCTCGACAGGCTTGAATGTGCCTGCACCCACATGTAGTGTCAGGGTATGGGTAGGGTGGGTTGCCTTGAGCCTTTCGAGAAGTTCGGGGGTGAAGTGCAAAGAGGCAGTAGGGGCAGCCACTGCGCCTGCATTTTGGGCAAAGAGGGTTTGGTAATCGGTCTCATCCTCCTCTCTGTCCTCACGCTGCATATAGGGTGGCAGGGGGATATGTCCTATTTCATCGAGTATGCCCACAAGTGTTTCGAAGCGAATCGTTTCGCCGTTTTGGGTAAAGGTGACGATGCGTGAACCGTCCTCATTGAGTCCCACAACGGTTGCAACCAGCTCTTTTCCAAAGAAAAGCTCGGTGCCTTCGCGTACCTTCCCGCGTATCATGACGAGGTAACGGTGGGCATCGAGCGGCTTGTTGAAAAGCAGTTCTACCTTGCCACCGCTGGCTTTGTGACCGAAGATGCGTGCCTTGATGACACGGGTATCGTTGAGAAAGACATCACAGTCGGGCAGAAAATCGAGCAGATGCTTGAATGTGGTGTGGGTTACGGTATCGGTAGCTCTGTCATAGACAAGCAGTTTGGCATGGTCTCTGGGATGAACGGGTTCAGTGGCGATGCACCCATTAGGGAGCACATAGTCATAGCTCTCTGTCAGCAGTTCTGCGGACATTTAGGCTTTGTCCGCCTCTGTAGTTTCATCTTCCTCATCCTCTTCATCGCTTTTGTCCGGGTTGACCGCGGCGACGATAAGGATGGAAATACCATAGAGTATGACCAGCGGTGCCGCCATCAGCAGCTGTGTCAGGATGTCAGGAGGTGTCAACAGTGCGGCAAGAACGAAGATGATCACCACAGCATACTTGAAGAAGTCTTTGAGGTTACGGTCGGTCACCAGACCCAACAGCGCAAGGAAGTAAGCAAAGACCGGCAGTTCAAAGGCGATCCCGAAACCGAGCATGATTTTGGTAAAGAAGCCGACATAATCCTCAATGTTGATGAGCGGTGTATAGAGGAACGACCCAAAGGTGATGAGGAACTGGAAGCCAAAAGGAGTGACGATGTAGTAGGCAAAGAGTACACCTACAAGGAACATGATCGATCCACCAATGACAAAAGGCAATACCATCTTCTTTTCATGGCTGTAGAGCCCCGGTGCGACAAAGAGCCAGAGTTGGTAGAGTATGAACGGCATTGCCATGAGCAGACCTGCGAAGAAGGAGACCTTCAGTGCGACAAAGAAAGTCCCTGCTACCTGATGGGTGGTTACTTGCGGGTTGAAGACCTCGGAAGCTTTGAGGGAAGCAGCCAGTTCATTGGCAGCCTTTGCCGCTTTTTCAAGAGAAGCCGAGAGTTTACCCTGGGCACTCTGTGCTGCTTCGGAAAGTGCACGGGAGAGAGACTGTGCAGCATGGATGCCGGCATCGTCAGTGGTATCTGTCTGCTTCGTCTGGGACTCTTTTGTCTGTTGTTGGGAGGCATTGACGTCGATGTGCCACTGTGTCATGCTTTTATGGGTAATGTTCTGTTTGACTTCACTGAGTGCATGGTCCAGCGGTGCGGTGATCCATGCGAGGATCGCCTCATGGAAGGTAAAGGCGATAATGAAACCGATAAAGACCGATAGTACGGAAAGTCCCAGTCGCTTACGCAGCTCTGCCAGATGGGGGCGCAGTTCTTCGAACATCAGGCTTTGTCCCCCTCTTTGGGTGTGCTGTCTGTCAGATTTTCAGTCGTTTTGGACGTTTCTGTTTCGGTGATGAAGGTCTTCTCTTTTTTCTTGAAGGTCACCGTTTCCATTTTGGGTTCAACCTGTGTCGTAGGTTTGGCTTCATCCGCATAGGCACCCTTGACCGCAGCCGAAGAGGGTTTTTCTTCTATGACTGCGGGTTCGTCGAGGATATCATCCATTGAGATGTTCTTGAATCCCTGCAGTTCACTGGTCGCACTATCGAGTTTCTGTTTGTAGCTGAGTGCCTCTTCCTTGAGGTCGGCGATCCGCATCTCCTCTTCGAGTGAACTTTTTGCATCATTGACGGTTTTTTTGACACTTTTGAAGAATTTGGCGATCTGTACCATCGCTTCGGGGAGCTTGTCCGGCCCCAGAAACAATATGGCGATGATCGCGATAAGAAGTATTTCGGTAAATCCGATGCCAAACATGGTCTGCCTTCATAAAAAATTAGTGATGTATTTTATCGAATTATTCTAAAAGGTAGAGTGCGAGCGCATCGGCAAGGAAGAAGTTCGGATTGCGATAGTATGCGGCATCTTGTGTCAGTTTTTTTTCGGCTACAAGCTCCTCGGCTCTATGGCGCATCGGATCGGGCAAAATCTCTGTGGCTATACCTATGTTGCTTCGCAGCCCCAGAAAGATCCTCTCGGTCAGCAGCTCTTCTGTGGTGAGAGGCTCTTGGGTGATCTTCAGCGGATCGGCGATATAGGCTTCGATATCTGTCTGCGGGTAAAAGCGTGTAGCGGCAGTCAGACCCGCAGACGATACATTACCTTGTGATATATCATTTGAAGCCAGACGTCTGAAACCGACCGCGCCTGCGCCTGCTCCGATGTACTCTTTGAGTTCCCAGTATCCTTGATTGTGCCGGCTTTGATATGTTCCGAAATTGGAGATCTCATAGTGGTTGAATCCCCGTTTGGTGATCTCTTCTGCGACAAAAAAGGAGAGGTTTTCGTCCTCCTGCCGTACTTGGGGGGTCGCTGCGAACTTCGTACCCCCTTCAATGGTGAGCTCATAAGCGGAAATATGGTCGATGGGGAGTTTAAAGGCTTCGTTGATATCGTTTTGCAAAAGCGTTTGGGTGTCACCTTGGTAGTTGTAGATGAGGTCGATGGAGAGGTGTTCAAATCCCAGTGCTTTGGCAGCCAAAACCGCCTCTCTTGCCTGTGCCGGTGAGTGGGCACGGTTGAGGGCTCTAAGCTTGTTCGCATCGAAGCTTTGTACCCCGAAACTGACACGGTTGACCCCCAGTTTTTTCATACCACGAAGCCAGTTTTCGGTAGCTGAATTGGGATTGGCTTCGGTGGTGATCTCTGCTCCCTTTTGTAGGTAGGGTGAGAGCAGTTCGAAGATCGGTTCGTAGAGTGTGGGATCGACCGTGGAGGGGGTACCCCCTCCGATGAAGAGGGTTTCGATGCTGCCAGGTGCGGCGTTGAACCGTTCAAGTTCAAAGCGAAGTTGCTCACAAAGCGCCTGCATGTAGGATGCCCGTGTATCGAACTTATCGACATAGGAATTGAAGCTGCAGTAGTGGCATTTGGAGTCACAGTAGGGGATGTGAATATAGGCTAGCATCGGCAGGCTCTTTTCATTAGCTTGTAATGGTATTTTAGATAAAATCATATCAGAAATTTCAGAGTTTACTCTAAATTGTCGAAATCTCGGGAGAGGGATTTCATTTTAAAATCAAATATTATCAAAGATGAGTGTGAATTATGCAGACAAAGAAGCGTTATCGCCCCAATGTCGCTGCGGTCATACTCTCGCCAAAATATCCGGAAAAGTGTGAGTTTTTCATTGCCCACCGAAGTGATATCAAGAATGCATGGCAGTTCCCGCAAGGGGGGATCGACGAGGGTGAGACCCCGGAAGAAGCCCTCAAAAGAGAACTCCTCGAAGAGATCGGCTGTAACGATGTGGAGATACTGGGTGAGTTCCCCGAGTGGATCACCTACGATTTCCCCAAAGTGGCCAGAGGCAAGTGCTACCCCTATGACGGTCAGACACAGAAGTATTTTCTGGTCAGGCTCAAAGAGGATGCCAAAATAGACCTTAAAGCGTTCGAGATACCGGAGTTTGAAGAGTATGAGTTCGTAGCGTATGAAGAGCTGTTTAAAAGAGTGACCTATTTTAAACGCAAAGTTTATCGGAAGGTCATCGACTATTTTATGCAAGAGGGATTGATTTAGATGTTAGTGGTACAGAAATACGGCGGAACAAGTGTCGGTGACCTTGACCGCATCGAGAATGTCGCGAACCGTGTCGCCAAAGCCAGAGATGAGGGTAAGGATCTTGTGATCGTCGTCTCGGCAATGAGCGGAGAGACCAACAAGCTGATAAGCTATGCAGAACACTTCACGAAGAACCCGGCGAAAAAAGAGATGGATATGCTGCTCAGTTCGGGTGAACGTGTCACCGCAGCGTTGCTCTCCATCGCACTGCAGGCCAAAGGGTATGATGCGGTGGCGATGACCGGCCGTCAGGCGGGGATCGTCACAGACGATCTGCACACCTATGCCCGCATCGAAAAGATCGATCCTACTGCGATGCAAAATGCTATCAAAGAGGGCAAGATCGTTGTTGTGGCAGGTTTTCAAGGGATCAACAAAGATGGTTCGGTCACGACACTCGGGCGCGGCGGTTCAGACCTCTCTGCTGTGGCACTTGCGGGTGCGCTCAAAGCGGATCAGTGTGAGATCTATTCGGATGTGGACGGCATCTATACGACCGATCCTCGCATCGAACCCAATGCGAAGAAGCTCGATGTCATCAGCTATGACGAGATGCTTGAACTGGTATCACTTGGAGCGAAAGTCTTGCAGAACCGTTCGGTAGAGTTGGCAAAGAAGCTGAAGGTCAAGCTCTATGCCCGCAGCAGCTTCAGCGACAATGAAGGCACACTAATTACAGAGGAGACAGAAAATATGGAAGAAGTACTGGTAAGCGGTGTGGTTCTGGACAAGAACCAGGCAAGAGTGACACTCAGAGGGGTCTCCGACAGACCCGGCATCGCCGCGGAGATATTCAGCAAGCTGGCCCAAGAGAATATCAATGTCGATATGATCATTCAGAATGTAGGGACCGACGGCAAGACCAATCTCGGCTTCACCGTTCCCCAAAGTGAACTTGAAAATGCCAAACAGGTCGTCTCTTCGTTCGATCACGATATCGAAGGTGTGGACTATGACGAGCATGTATGCAAAGTCTCTGTGGTCGGTGTGGGCATGAAGTCGCATTCGGGTGTTGCTGCTACGGCATTCAGTGCGTTGGCAGCCAACAACATCAACATCCAGATGATCTCCACCTCCGAGATCAAGGTCTCCATGATCATCGACGAGAAGTATGGAGAACTTGCTATCCGTATCCTGCACGAAGCATACGAGTTGGACAAGTAAGAGTCTTTGATGCAGCAGTTGTTGAAGTGGACACTCGAGACTATTCGGGAGGAAGACTGTTTCTCCTGGATGGAGGAGCACCGCTACGAGTGGGCACCACTTGTCAAAAGTGCGGTCGATCAGATGCTTGCAGGGAAGACCGTGCTGCTGTTAACCGATATCCCCCGCAAATGGTTCGGCAAATATGTGCTTGAGAATATCAATAATATTCAAAAGAACCGACCACTGCTGCCTGTTTTTCCTATGGCAAAGATGTTTCCTTCTCTTGGAGAGTTCTCCAATACACAAGATCTTCAACTGCTCGAAGATATGCTCGATCTCTCCTACCCCAACGGCTACTTCATCTGGTATGTGGGAAAGGGTAACCACCCCTTCACCAAACTCGCCTACCGCTGTGATGACAGTTTTCTCTGGATCATGGATGAAGAGGTCGAGAACAGCTTTGCGCTCAGAAGCAGTGACGAGATGCTCGACATCAAACTGCTGCAGCTCTACAAGCTCTTCGACTTGACCCTCTCCCAGGCGCTTTTTGGAGAGCTCGACCTCGAGTCATGACCATGACACTCAACAGCCAGGTTCTCATCAGCAGTGACATTGAAGGAACCCTAGAGATCCTGCGCTCGCTGCGTACACATGAACGCTTTGTCGAGATTGTCAAGCTCGATCCCAAAGATGACACATTCAAAGTTGAAGACGCCAAACTCGCCATTGAAAAAGCCTATATGGCAAGCGAGGAGACGACAGTCATCATTCTTGCAGCCAAAAGCTTTTCACCCATCGTACAGAACAAACTGTTGAAGGTCATCGAAGAGCCGCCGCCTAAAAAAGAGTTTATCCTCATCACTCTCGGCAAAGCAAGCATTCTGCCTACCATCCGATCCAGACTGCCTGTTAAAGTGCTTTCCGAAGAGAGACTTGAAGAGGAATTGGGGCTGGATGTCGCCCAACTGACCCTTGCGGGTGTCTATACGTTTGTACAGGAGCACAAACGCACCGATGCCAAGCGTATGAAGCGTATTGTTGAGCGCATTGCCAAAGAGGCGATGATGTCGGGAAAATACAACCTTGATGAAAAAACCCTCGAACTCTTCAAGAACGCTTTTGTGGCGCTCGATGTCGGCTCTCCGCCGCAGTTTGTTTTGATTGCACTGCTTTTGAAGCTGTTGGCGAAGAAAAAACGCTGATAATCTGCTATACTACAACGTATGTAAAGTCAAATTTTAAAGGAGTGAGTAATGTGGAACATTTATTTTGGTGAATGGAAAGAGGGCAGGCTCAAGAGACTTGCCTATCTGGGGTATGATGTACTGTTGATGGTCATCGGTATGGCGGTATTGTTTGGTACTATTATGCTTGCAGGCGGGGTGCAGGAAGCCTTTGCAATACCGTCTGCTTCAATCGTGGAAAGTATGGGGATTATGGTAATACTCTTCTTTTTCCTCTTTTTTATGGCTCTGCTTGTGGCAAATCTTAACATCATGGCAAAACGCATCCGTGATATGGGCTTGCCGGCATGGGGTACGGTCGTGGCGATCATTCTCATCTCCATCGTGCTTGAGGTACTGTTTCCTGCACAGCAGACACAGATGAGTGTTGCGGTGGCGGATGTGCAGGGGCAGATACCCACAGCGGCTGTGGATACGCAGATGTCTCAGGGGAGTTTGGTCAGCAATATCTTTAATCTGATCGTCTTTGCCTGTCTGGTGTTTATCCCCAGTGACGCATTCAACAAAAACAAGAGTGAGAGCCAAGAAGGATAATGCAGCTTTACAGACTGGGGGACATCGCCGACAAAAAAGCGGCTTTGAAGGCACTCGGGGTGGAGAGCGGGGGCATTGCCATCATGGCAAAGAAGATGGAGATGATGTACTTTTACATCAAAGAGCTCCGTACCCCCGCGGCGAACATCCTTAAACAGGATGCATTGAGCATCGGTGCGGAACTTGCCGTACCTGGCGGAGTAATCACCTGTGAGAAAACGCATTATGACTGCATACTGATCGGTACGAAAAAACATATTGAGATCCTTTCGCGCAAAGAGCTGGCACAACCCTTTGGGCTGAAAAGCTTGGCGCAGGAGTTGAAGCGATTTCTTTCTACCTCAAACTATCCGCTGCAGATCATGGGGGTCATTAACGCCAATGACGACAGTTTCTATGCCGGCAGCCGCTTTCAGGCAAAAGATGCCGTTGCAAGGATAGAGCAGATGATTGATGAGGGAGCTGACATCATCGACATCGGTGCAGTCTCTTCCCGCCCCGGAGCCAAACCGGTGAGCGAGCTTGTCGAACTCGAACGCATCAAGCCCATCTGTGATGCGATCGCTTCCAAAGGGCTGTATGAAAAAGCGGTTTTTTCCATTGACAGCTACACGCCTACCGTGGTTAAGTATGCTTTGGAGAGCGGATTTACCCTTATCAATGATATCACCGGTGCGAGTGATGAAGCCATTATCAACCTGGCAGTACAATATCATGCGAAGCTCTGCATCATGCATATGCAAGGCACCCCACAGACTATGCAGCGCAATCCGCATTATGAGGATGTGACCGCAGAGGTGAGCGCCTTTTTTGAGGAGCGTATTGCCAAGTGTGAGGCGCTGGGATTGCAACGGGAAGATATCATCCTCGATGTGGGCATCGGTTTTGGCAAAACTCTTGAGCATAATCTCATGCTCATCAAAAATATGCGCCACTTCACCTCGTTTGGGTGCGAAGTGCTCATCGGTGCCAGCCGCAAGTCGATGATAGACAAGATCACCACCACCCCGACCGAAGCGAGACTGCCCGGTACGTTGGCGCTGCATCTCAAAGCGGTTGAAAACGGCGCAAATATCGTGCGTTGTCACGATGTGGCGGAGCACAGGCAGGGCCTGGCGGTGTGGCAGGCTGTTTCAAACGCATAAAATGATAAAATATACCAATTTATAATTTCTCCCTGAATGGAAAAAACAGAGATGACACAATCAGAGTACAACCAAAAAGTAGAAACCCTCAAACAATGGGCGTACGCCTACTATGTCAAGGACAATCCAATTGCGACCGATGAGGAGTACGACAGGCTCTACCATGAAGTGCTTGCCTATGAAGAGGCACATCCAGAACAGATACGGTCGGATTCTCCGACACAGCGTGTCGGGGGTGTGGTACGCGAAGAGTTTACCAAAGCCAAACACATCAAGCGGATGTGGAGTATGGAGGATGTGTTTACCAAAGAAGAGGTCGCACAGTGGCTGG
>JAJRRK010000144.1 GCA_024279555.1 Campylobacterales bacterium | reverse complement strand
TGCTCTTCCAGCTCACGCAGTGCGGCAATGGCACGCTCCAGAGGGATGGGGTGTTCCAGCTCTCTGGCATCGAGGAAGATCTTGTGTGCTTGGGTCATCTGTTTAGAGCTCCACCTGCTTCATCTTTTCGAGGGTCTCCTCTTTGAGGTCAGGCGGCAGGAGTCTTTCACACATTGCGTAGAGCATCTGCTCCTCTTTCATGTTGTGCTGCTGCAGCAGGATCATCATGGATTCACACAGTGAGAGGTAGGCGTCTTTGTCCTGCGCCTCCATGGCTTCGGCAAGTTTGCCGATGAGTCCTTTGACCTGTTCGTGTTCATAGCGCATGACCTGTGTAGGGCCTTCGGTACTGCCTGTCTGTGCTTCAAAAGTGGGGAAGAGCTCTTCCTCTTCCCGCTTGAAGTGGGTTAGGGTTTCGTTGGAGAAATCCAAAAAGGCTTTTTCCGCCTCTGCCCAGTCTCCGTTGGCGACAGCCTGTTCCGCTTTGGCAAAGGTGGTGTCGCACTCCCTGTGCTCGTTTGTCATAAATTGTGAAATGCTCATGGTTGCTCCTTAGTTGTGTTTAATGGTGATCATCTTGTCCCAGAGTTCGGGGGAGAGGAGTATCTTCTCTACCCGCGCCTGCCAGAGTGCACCGAACTGTTTTTGCTCTTCGGGAGTGGCAAGTCCCTGAAGGGCTTTACCCATCAGCGGTTTCATCTGGGGATCACCCGGAATGATGGAAGGGTCGTAGGTCAGTTCTACGCTCTCTCCCGTTGCCAATCGTGTCAACCTTACTTCACCCTCCATGGGTACATCGTAGTTAACAAGGTTGTCACGGGAGAAGTACCCCTGTATGCCTTTAAAGCCGCTTTTGCCGTTGGCACCGACGATAAAGGAGATGACATTGCAGATGACACCGGTGACACCTTCCGCTTCTCCGTCACGCATAGAGACTTTTATCTGACCACGTTGGGGGAGTGCATTATCGTTGGCATAGAGCGCTTCCAGTCCTTTGAGTGCCATTAGATAGGCACCGGCAACCGTAGGGCAGGAGTGCCCTGCGAGTTTGACACACTCAAGATAGTTGATCTCGAGTTCTCCGTTCTCGAAAGCCCCCAGAAAGGCGCTGAGTGGATCCTGCAGCTGTATGGCAGGTACTTTGTCGAAAAATTCAGGATAGTGCATAGGGTGTTCCTTGGTGTTATGATACGCGATTATATTTGAAAAAGTTAAATCTTTGTTTGATATGGGTCAATCTGTGGTTTAATCCCCATTTAAGCAACTCGGAGTAAAATACTCCTAATTAAAAACCAACTTAAAGGAATAATTATGATGCAAGGTGTACCACAACCAGCCTTCTATATCTTCAAATGTCAGCAGTCGGCACCTCCGGGCATGCCAAAGCCAAGCTGTGTAAGCCAGAACGACCCTGAGAGCCAGCAACTCTTTCAACACTTGGCGCAACAGCTGATGATGAAAGGGATCATCGGAACGGTTCAGCCGATCCAGACAGGCTGTCTCAACCGCTGTCAGCAGGGACCTGTGATGCTTGTAGAGCCGGGGCATACAATGTATGTAGGGCTGACCAAAGAGAAGATAGACCGCATTATCGATGAGCACATTATCGGCGGAAATGTGGTTGAAGAGTATGTGATTCCCGAAGAGATGTGGGGTGAACCGATTCCTCCGTCTCAGATGGCACGATAAGCGCTTCTTTCAAGCGAGCCTTGTCGGTCGCTTGCTACAATTTCTTCACAATTACTGTATAATATGGTTAGAAATTCGGTATAATTCCGGCAATTTAACGATCAGGTAGGACAACGATGAACATTACCATGCTTTATTCCAAACTGCATAGAGCGACCGTCACCGATGCGAACCTCAACTATGTGGGTTCCATTACTATTGACCAAGATCTTCTTGATGCTGCCAATATGCGTGTGGGACAGAAGATCGATATTGTCAACATCAACAACGGTGAGCGTTTCTCTACCTATATCATTTCCGGAGAGCGTGGCAAGGGTGACATCTGCCTCAACGGTGCAGCTGCCAGAAAGGTGCACAAAGGGGACAAGATCATCATTATCGCCTATGCCGGTATGAGTGAAGAGGAGGCGGAAGCCTACAAGCCAAAGATCGTCATTCTCAATGATGACAATACGATCGCACAGGCATTCGAGGGGTTGGAGTAATGTTCGGCAACCTCGATATGAGCAAGATGTCTGAGATGATGTCTCAGATGCAGGAGAAAGCAAAAGAGCTGCAGGAGCAGGCAAAAAATGTGGAGTTGACGGCGAAAGCCGGCGGCGGGATGGTCGAAGTGCGTGCCAACGGTGCGGGTGAGATCATCGATCTGAACATTGATGATTCATTGTTGGATGACAAGGAGTCTTTACAGATCCTGCTTATTTCGGCGATGAATGATGTCAACAAGATGGTGGAAGACAACAAGAAGTCTCAGGCGATGGGTATGCTGGGCGGAATGAACCCGTTTGGTTCATAGGTCAGCGTTTGGTGTCTACAAGATAGCCAAACTCGCGTGAGTTTTTCAGTTTGATGATCGTTTTGGCGGTCATTGTCTTCTTGCCTTCTGCCTTGACGATCCGTCGAATGGTACTGCTTAGTTTCATCTCTTTTCCTTTCTCTTGAAATATTATCTCTATAAACGAGATACCCTATCGTAATACAGACCGATTACAGATTGGTTACAAAAGGAAAAAAGATGAATCCATTAACTGAAGCCATCGAAAACGATTCGATTGCCAAACTGAAATCTCTCATTAAAGAGGGAATTGACCTCAATAAGCCGATCCTCATTGGCGAAGAGTATGATCTTGAAGATTATGACGATATCCATCCGCTCTTTTATGCCATCCGAAAATATGCCTCTTTGGAGTTTATAGAGACGATGCTCGAAAACGGGGTGGATCTACATGCAACTGACAGTGACGGTGTCTCGGCACTCGATATGGCGATCAAGTTTAAGCGTAAGGATGTCATACAATTCTGCCTTGATAAAGGATTTGACCTCAATACCACCAAACGAAAAAGCGGCATCACGCCGGTGATGCTTGCCGCTTGTTTCTCCGACACCGAGATGATGCAGATGCTGCTTGACGGCGGCGGTGATATCAACGCAACCGACCGTGCCGGTATGAGCCCGCTGGACTACGCCCGAAAACTCGGACAGAAACGCATGAAAGCCTACCTCGAAGAGCGGGGTGCAAAGCATGCGGCGTACCGGGATTAGAGAGTATGTAGTAGGGAGCATGTAGCAAGGAGTAAGGAGCAGTTAAGGCAGAATATGCAAAATTTCTACCCACTACCCACTACCCACTACCCACTACCCACTACCCACTACCCACTACCCACTACCCACTACCCACTACCCACTACCCACTTGTTTTGTAATCATTCTGTAACTCTTTTTTTTTATACTTTCGCCAACCAAAAAACAAGGAAGGTTTACAATATGAAAAAAATTCTACTCTCACTTGCAACAGTGGCATCGGTAGCAACGGCGGATGTCTATGTCGAGCACCCGCACGAACGCATCCAGGAAGCGAAAGAGACGACACTCAAGAGTGATGTCTCGGTTCTCGAGAAGGAATTTTCAGAGAGATTTCACTTCAAGGGTGACT
>JAJRRK010000143.1 GCA_024279555.1 Campylobacterales bacterium | reverse complement strand
ATTATTTTTACAACCGACACAGATATGATCTCCACTCCTTTTTAGAAACTTCATACTACAATGCCATGAAGCATATTCAAGGAAGAGATATAATGAAAATACTTTTAGCCCCCAGCGAAACCAAAAAAAGCGGCGGTGAAGTTGCCTTCAAGCTCGAAACACTTCTCTTTGAGGCATTGCTGCCTTACCGAAAAGAGTTGCTCCATACCTATATGAACATTCTCCAAAAAGGTGATATGTATGAGATCAGTGCCATGTTCGGTCTCAAGAAGGAGGCGGATATCAAAGCACATATCAAAGAGATCATGCATAAACCTGCCATGAAGGCTATTGAACGCTATACCGGTGTGGCATTCGACCATCTTGACTACCCCACACTTCCCTCCGAAGCACAGGCATATATCGACAGCCATGTGGTCTTGTGCTCCAATCTTTTCGGCTTTCTGCGTGCTGACGACCACATACCAGAATACCGCCTCAAACAGGGCGCCATGGTAGGCGATATCAGAGTGGAAAAATTCTATCATGATCACGGTGCACCGCTGATGGAGGAGTATCTAAAGAGCGAAGAGATCCTCGATCTGCGTGCCGGCTTCTACGATAAGTTCTACAAACCTTCCAAACCCTATACCACACTCAAGTTCATTAAAGAGGGGAAGGTGGTAAGCCACTGGGCAAAAGCCTACCGTGGCATCGTACTAAGGGAGATCGCCAAAGCAGGAGTAGAGAGTATCGAGGCGTTCATGAAACTGCCCATAGAGGGCTTGACCATCAGCGAGATCCAGACCAAAAAGAACAAAACAGAGATCATTTACAATATCGAGGTGTAGGATGAAACTACCCAGCGAAGAAACATTGTACAAGATCATGCTCTTCTTGCTTTTTGGCTCTGTGGTACTTGGTCTACTCTTTGATACACATTAAAAGGTATATGATGAAAAAAAATCTATTTGAAATGGGTGCCGATCTGGGTGACGGCTGGGAGGCGGACAACAAACAAAAGCCATCAGAACAGAACAGGGAAACCAAACCGCCCGAAAAACACCGACTCTACCTTGCCAAAGAGAAACGCAGAGGAAAAGTCGTGACGATCGTCAAACCCTTTTATCTGGACAAAGACAAACTCAAAACCTTACTGAAACACCTCAAAAAAAGGTTGGGTACCGGCGGTACGCTAAAAGAGGATGCCTTGGAGTTTCAGGGCGATATTCCCCAGCAGGTCAGAACAGCACTCGAGGAGATGCGATACCGCTTCAGGGTTTGAAACGCTATGCTTTTCTATCCGGACGCTGATCCTCCGGAAGCTTGCTCAAGTCGGCTTCATCAAAGAACTCTACCTTGGGAATGAGGATCGCCACCAGTGTTACGACCACGCCAAAGATCAGTACCACCAAATGTTCATGCCCCGGGAAGAAAGAAGGCAATGTTAGTTTGCCGCTGCTCTCCCCCATCAGGGGCTTGAAAATATCATCATAATAGAGTGTAAAGACCAACCCGCCAAGCAGACCGCCGATGGCACCCACAAGTACATCAATACGCCCTTCAGCAATGGAAACAGGCCCTGTTCCCGGACATTTTCCAAAGATCGCCATAGAGATCCCAAAAAGTGTCCCTCCGATGATCAATCCGGACCACATAATGGGCTTGACATGGTAGTGGGCATAGCCGGCCTCTATCATAAAGTAAAGACCGATACTGGCAAGTCCGACCGTCAAAAAAAGCATCTTGGGGACAATGGTATCTTTGAGCATCGCAAAACCTGCGATCTTCTCGAACTTGTCCACACGCGTATACTGGATGATCCCGCCGAAGATCACACCGATCAGAAAGACAAGCATCAAAGATCCGTGTCCCTGATGAATGACATCTTCGAACATCTGTGCCATCCGTGAGGCAAAATCATCACCAGCTGTTTTCACAATAATATCCATTACTTCTTCTCCTTGGTATTGTAGAACACCTTCCCGGTAATGACCAGAGAGATCATCACCACTGTACCGAAGATCATCGAGGAGATCGCCATCTGGCTCATACCGGACATAAAGTGACCTGATGTACAGCCTCCTGCCATTCTGGCACCAATGATCATCACAAAACCTGCCACAAAGCTCCATACCAGACGTGAGAGCACGGAATGGTTCTTGTATTTCTTCCACCCTGTCGGGATCACGGAAAACCGGAAACTCTTCGTAATAAAGACTGAGGTAACAAACCCGCCAAAGAGCGCACCAAGAAGCATCACCCCTTCCCAGGCTCCGGCATGTTCAATCTTTTTCAGGTAACTGTATTTCTCAGGGTCAAGATCAAATACCAGTCCGGCAAAATATGGCACATAGGTCGAAGCGCCCAACGGTCTGTTCGCACCAAATACCGAAAAAGTCATCAAAAGCAGCCCGGCCATCAAAATACCGCCTACCCACCAAGGTAATCTACTCATAGGCATATCCTTTTATTTTTTCAGCATTATAACATTATTTGAAGAGTATTATTATATTTAATTATCTTATTGTTCCGTTCAAATTTTCTGAAGTCTCACTTTCCTATAGCCAACGCATAGAGTACCATCTCTTCATTACCTACAAATGAGTTCACTTCATCATCATAATAGGCACCGATACCCGAACACCCCAGCCCCAGATAGTTCGCTGCAATATAGAGCCGGTGCCCGATAATACCTGCCTTTTGATAGAGTGCCTGATAATTTTCCCCATTTGAGGTCAAAAAAAATGCCAGTGCTCCCTGTGTAGAGAGATTGTATTGCTCCAAACTCAGATAACCGGCTTTGTGTGAAAAATCTCCATGTTTCAAATAGGCACCATCGCAGTAAAGCCCTAAAGGCATATCGAGTACACGGTTAACCACCACATAGACATTCACCCTCTCATCACAATCGCTCAATACAGGCTGGGAGAGTATCTCCATCAGATAGTTGAACTGCCCCTTGGTGATTGCCTCGACGCTAAAGGCTCTTTGTGATCGACGCGCGAAAATGGTCTCTTGGAGCTTGCTTTTGTCATATCCAAAACGGGGCGCCCTGTTCTCTCGGCGACATGACTGCAATGATGCACTCTCTTCGTATGCCTGTTCTATCAGGCGGTTGGTCTCGAATGTGCCTGTACCGTCAACCGTGGGTAGAGAAAAACAGGCAGGCTCAACATTGGCATTACGCATAGGCACCGCTACACTGGCTGCGGCGGTGAACCACTCCCGTTCATCGAAGCCAAACAGCCGACTCAATGCCCCTCTGTCGATGTCGTAGAGCATTGTTGCAGCATGCGGTTTGAGCAGTGCCGCCGCTTCAATGCCGCCCAAAAGATGCCCGGCATCGAGCAGGCAGTAGCGGAAAGCGCGGTTTTTGTATTTCCAACTTGAACGGTAATAGAGAGAGGAGATCACAAAAAGATACCCCCGCATCGGAGTACGGTAACCCAGAAACGGCTCTATGCCCTCATTCTCTACCAGCCTATGCAGCAGTACCAATGATGAACTGCTCACTTCAAAATGATAAATTCCGTCTTCTCTACCCTCCACACCCCGGATCTGCACATAGAGTTCATTGGGGTAGAGTGCTCCGGCACTGGGATTCATGCGCAGGTAGTATTCACCGCTTGGGTAACGCTTTTTGGCATTGATTCCGGCAATATAGTAGAGGAACATATCCTCTTCATGCTCCGTATTGAGAGGAGTTCGTGCATACTCGGGCGGATACTGTTTGTAAACGCTCGGCTGATTCTCCCACTCAAGCCTGTTGGGATACATCCGCACCGAATTGTAGGAGTGCTTGGTCTTGGCGTGGTACCAGAACATCAGGCAAAGACCTTGCTGTGTTGGGATTTGAGCTCTTCGACCCTTTTACATGCCTGTAAAAAAAGCCCATAGTGGGCTATCCCCTCCACACACAAGCTCTTATGGCGTTCATACGAAGCGATGACCCGTCTGGCCCGCATGAGTGCCTCTTTTCTGTTTCGCTTCAGGTGTTCAAAGGCGATCGCCCCGTTGATAAGCCCTTTGGCAAGATTGGCAAGCGGGTCTTTGCGCAACCGCAGCGGATGCCACGCCTCCTCAAGTACCTCATGCGCCTCAAAATACTCCCCCGCATCCATCAACGCCACATACTGCCGCAACGCCCCTGCAAGGTCTTCATTCATTGTTAACATTCTCTAGCCCTTTCGGATAAAACCGCTTAATCACATACCCGTCCGCCGAAAACTCATCCTCATTATCAAAGGTATACTCCTCAAAAAAATCATTCAGCACCGCCGAAAGATACTTCAAACGATCCTCTGGCGAAATATCGGGGAACTCCCGCTTCAAAAAAGTATAGAGATCATCTTGTTGAAGCTGTGCTTTGGTATTGAGCTTCAAGATGTTCCCTACGCTCAGATCTACCTCTTCTGCCATCGCATCACTCCTTTTTGTTGCATTTGATAGGGGCGTGTTTCTATCTTCTTGATCAATCCGGTTATGTTTTTATCAGCAGCAAAGCAGCTGTTGATTCTACAGGCAAGATACGCATCGGAAGCTTGCACAGCGCTTAAAACAAACGGGTATTGTATGCGATCTATCTCTTTTTGTGCCGACAGTAACTTTCCGGCAGAGGCATGAATGACCACATAGCCATACTCGGCCTGAAGATACGCAGATACCAACGATGATGCACCACAAAGGCTACTCTTGGGCAAAGAGGAGAGTGCCTGCACGATCTCTTTTCGTGTTTTTGCATACAAAACAGGATCTTCACGCAAAGATGCAAGACGCAACAGGGCGCTCCACAATACAGGCAGAGGTGCGGTGTAGTATTTGTCATCAAAACCGGCAAGCACCCCCACCCCATCATCACTCAAATACCATTTTCCCTCTTTGTAAAACTTTTGCTCTGCCTCTTTTACCAGCCAGAGAGCTCGCTTCAAATAGTCTGCATCGTAGGTGCGCTCATATGCACTGATGCATGCCTGAAGCATATAGGCATAATCCTCCAGCATGCCTGTCTGTTTGGGTACTGCACCTGCAAGACTCTGATGATAGAGTCTCCCGTTACGGACCATCAACTTCCCAAGCCTCTCGAAGTAAGTGATGGCATCTTTCGCATACTTTGGTTCTATCTTGGATGCATCAAACAGTGCGTTGATCATCATGGCATTCCATGCCGTAATGATCTTGGCATCGACAAACGGATCATGCCGTTTTGCCTGCAAAGCTTGCAGATATCTCTTGACTGCATCCGCTTTGGAAGGCTTTTTCCCTGCTGTGATATGTGGCAGTGAAAGCTCTCCGTCGACATTGCCATCCTCTTCAATACCATAATATGCCAAAGCTTCCTCAAGCGCATTTTCCCGCCACCCTTTTGCAATCAGATCCGCCTTGACCTGTTCATACGAAAAGATATAATACCCACCCTCCTCGCCGTCGCTGTCCGCATCACTCGCACTGACGAACAGACCGTTACGGACATAGCGCCTGCGCATCGCAGCGATGGTCTCTTCAACAACCTTTTTGTAGACACGATCACCTGTCAACATATAGGCGTTGGCATAAACAGAGATCATCTGCGCATTGGTATAGAGCATCTTCTCAAAATGCGGATACTGCCACGCACTGTCAGTCGCATAACGAAAAAAACCACCACCAATCTGGTCGTATATCCCTCGGTGTGCCATCTGGGTCAATGTATATGTCGCCATCTCCAGTGCTTTGCTGTCTTGATAGAGACGGTAGTATGTCAACAGCCAATCGATCTTGGAAGCTTCGGGAAACTTTGGCGCATGGGAGAAACCACCGTTGCTGCTGTCAAACGATACGGTTATAGATTTGCGCATCTCTTTGACTGCACCGGTCACCGTAACTGCCTGTTGTGTACTTTGCACTTGGGTTGATGCCATACGCTTCTTGTTTGTCTCTATGCGTTGGATCAAACGATCCGGATGCTCCTGAAGTACCGCAAGCGCCGGCAGCAGATTCATCAAACCCTCTGAACCGTACCCCTCCTCTTTGGGAATATAGGTACGAATGTCCACCACCTCGCCTTCAGGCGAAAGAAAGACCGATAAAGGCCATCCGCCACGCCTGCCATACAAGCGCATATAGATGCGCTGGTATTTTTTGTCAAGCTGCGGATACTCCTCTCTGTCCACTTTGATAGAGACAAAGTGCGTATTCAACAGCTTGGCAATTGCCTCATCGGTAAAACTCTCCTTCTCCATCACATGACACCAGTGACAAGTGCTGTAGCCTATGGAGAGAAAGATCAGTTTTTTTTCACGCTTGGCTTTTTGCAATGCTTCCTTCCCCCAAGGATACCAGTTGACCGGATTGTGTGCATGCTGCCGGAGGTAAGGGGAGCTTTCATGGATGAGTGCATTGACATATCTCTCTTTGGGATACAAACACACTACACTCATGCATAACCATAGCCATATATATTGCATCTTCTTCTCTGTTTGGGTATCATTTTCTCTACTATAGCATAAAACGGATACCTATGACACCCAAAGAGAAAAACATTTTGCGCAAGAAGATTCAGCGCGACATAGAAGCGCTACAAAAGCAGATCGAGATCCTGCAGAAGAAAACCGAACCCATCACACCCGACTGCTCCCTCAGACGACTCACCCGCATGGAAGCTATGGCGGAACAAGAGGTAAATCAAAAGATCCTCGAGAAGTCCAAACTGCGCCTAACCAGACTCAACAATGCACTGCTCCGCATCTACAAGCCGTCGTTTAGCATCTGTATCGAATGCGAAGAGGAGATAGGAATTGAACGGATGAAAATACGCCCCGAGAGTGTGCGGTGCGTAGCCTGTGCGAAGTAGCCTCTCCTAAATATATCCTCGCTTCACCATTCCCACCGCCATTGCCAACGAGAGTCCGTCATTGTGATACCCTTCGGTGTGGCAGTTCTCACAGGTATCCCCACATTCAAATGCCAGATCTTCAACGATCTGCTCCCACTTCTCTATCTTGTTCGCTTTGATATAGTCAGCGATCATCCCCAGTCTCTTGTCATGGCAGTGACAAATCATTGTTTCCCGTGTTGGCATTTTCATGAGATCAATCTCCAAAATAAAAGCTTTTTAAAAGCATACCGAAACTATTCATTCATCACAATGAATGTACCAGTTGAGTACTATAAACTCTCAATATTCCCTACGACTTTTCCCACAATCGTCACCTCATCAGGGGCAAGCACCTCAGGAGAATAGGCTTTGTTGTCTGAGATCAGCTCCACCATACCGTCGGCTCTCTGGCGGATTCGTTTGATAAAGAGCCCCGCTGTCGTTGCCGCGATGAAGATGCCGTCTTTGCTGATGTTGGTCTGGGTACGGTCTACAAAAACAATACTGCCATCCTGCAGCGTAGGCTCCATAGACTCGCCGTCCACATGAATCGCTTCAAGTTCCGTATTGCCAAGTCCTACCATATTGTGCATGATCTTCTCATCGACCGTGATGGTCTCATAGTTTTCATCGAATACTTCCGCACCGCCTCCTGCACTGGCTCTGATATCGGCAAAATAGCGTACCTTGAAATACTTTTCTGTCTGCTCTTTGAGCATATCAACCGCCTGATCAAAGAAAAGCCAGTTGGCTGAGATCTTCTTCAGGGCACAGAACTCCAGTATCTCCTCATAGGGGATGGAGTTGCGTTTTTTCATAGTTGCAAAGGTTGCCTGAGGGATATTGAGTGCATTGGCGACATCCTTGTCAAATACCTTTCCGCCTATTTTGGTCTCGGAGATGATGTCTTTGAGCTTTTCTATAATTTCGGTCATGGTTTGCATTTTTCGCTCCTTTGGTACATTTATATTTCAAATTATATACTCTTTTTCCTAAAAGTATGACAATTTGACATATTTTTTACTATTCTCCTAATACTATCTTACAATTTGACAAATAAAAAGCAGAAATGCTCAAAAATCTTGAAAGGATTGATGATGGATTACAAATTGAATAAAGAACTTCTAAGCTATGCGGTAAAAATGGGGTGTAGAACAGCATCTGATTTTGCACTGTTTTTAAAAGCGAGAGAATCAATTCTCTCACTGTAGGGGTAAGCGCAGGTGTAGCAGATAGCAAATTTTGCATACCTTTTCTTAACTACTCCTTGCTCCTTCCTATCTGACTTCTTAATCCAAAAGGAGTACCGTCACCTCATCGCCTGTCTCTTTGGAGGTGTCATCCTCAGAAGTAAAGAGCAGACCAATGTTGCCCAGCATATTGGTCAGTATGGCGGAGGTTCCGACCTTCTTACCCTTGAAGTCCACATAGTACTCTCCCTGTACCAAAGAGACATTGCAGGCGGTGAACTCCGCCTTTTTAGCACGCTTGACGAACGGCTCCTTGAGCTTGGCTTTTACCTTCTTGATGGGGGTTTCGCCATGTTGCAATTTTGCGATGAGCGGTACCAGATAGACAAGCGCCATCACCGTAGCCGAATAGGCAAATCCGGGTAACCCTACGATAAAGGTATCACCTTTACGCGCGACCATAATATGCTGCCCCGGTTTGACACGCACCCCTTTGAAGACCACTTCGCAGCCCAATTCATAGATGACATCTTTGACAAAATCAAAGTCCCCCACACTCACCCCGCCGGTCGTTACGACAATATCGCTCTTCTCCAACGCATCGGCGACGGCAGTGGTGATACTTGCTTTGTTATCTCCGATGCATCCGAGTTGCATAGGGTATCCGCCATACTTCTTCGTGATCGCTTCAATGACATAATTGTTCGAAGAACGGATCTGTGAATCATTGGTCTGCACCTCTCCAAGGTCAAGCAATTCCGAACCGGTAGAGAGGATGGAGACCGTCGGCTTCTCATAGACCAGTACATGTATGATGTTCAAACTGGCAAGCACACCAATATGGGAAAAATCTATCTTCGTGCCCGCTTCGATGAGTTTCTGTCCCTTGGCATAGTTCTCGCCCACTTCTCGTACGGAAAATCCCTGCGGCACCTCCTCTTTGATGATGATCTCCTCGCCATCAACCTCTACATTTTCAATGGGAATAAGCGTGTCGGCACCTTCGGGCATCAAGGAGCCGGTAAATGTTTTGATACAGGTACCACCGATGACCTGATCGCGCACTGCGGAACCTGCAGGATTGATACTGGCGATCTTCAATCGTCCCATTGCCTGATCTTCGTGGATGATCGCATAGCCATCCATACCGGAGGTCGGATACTCCGGTGAATTGTGATCGGCAACAATATCTTCTGCCAGCACATAACCTACCGCTTCCATCAGGTAGAGTTTTTTCGTCTTGTACTTTTCGATCTGCATACCCTCGAGCAGTGCCATCGATTCGTCAAAGTGCATCATGTGTAAAAAGTTCCTTTTTTAAATTAATTGAGTAATGAATAATTGCGGTAAGCATTGCCAAGCAATACTCCTTTTAAAAAATAAAAGCACCGTTTTCGGTGCCTTCAATCACTCTTCATTATTCTCTATTCACTATTCACTTGCGGTGCTACTGAAGTAGCCCCGCACCGTCCATCGGCGTGCTTCTGTCTTCGGCGTAGATCCGCTCACCGTTTTTGACATCATATTTCCATATTGGGGCATTGGCCTTGAAATCTTCGACAAACTCCTCTATGAGTTCCAAAGCTACGCGGCGCTTGGGAGAGAATACCGCAGAGACATACGAAGAGGTATGCACCGGTACATCCCCGATGGAATGTGCCATCTTCACAACCGCGCCCCGCTCCAAAGCTCTACGCTGCCATGCATCAAACCATGCTTTGAGCACAGGCTCATAAATATCAAAGCTCAATGCCTCTATGCCATCCTCGGCACGGATCGTCCCCACAAACGGGATATATGCCCCATAGTTGGACGCCGCCTCTTCGTCAAGCCATCTGCCAAATATCTCTTTGACATCCAACGGTCCGTCATACAGTTCCATCATGCTACCTTACTCCAACAAAACATTGCGCAACAATGCATACCAACACTCCTCACTATTCACTATTCACTTAATCGTTGCAATGCAACGATTACCCTCCGCAAACCGGGGGTAAAATGGAGATACGGTCTCCATCCTTCAGTGGAGTGGAAAGATCACTGACCATCGTATCATTTAGTGCCACGGCACATTTGGGCAGCCACGCTTTGATCTGCTCATCTTCTTTCAGCTTTTGCGCCACATCCGCCAGTGACTTTGCATCCATCTCGACGGGTGCTTTTCCAATGGGACCGAGAAATTCGATTTTTACCATGATATAGGCTCCTTGCAATATGGAGCGATTATAATTCTTGTTTGGTATAATTGCGCTTAAACCAATTAAGAGAGCTTTCCATGATATTTGGATCTATATCCTATCTCAACCTCCTCCCTTTCCAGCTCTTTCTCAAACGCCACCTCAAAAGCAACGCTGCAAAAATGAGTTTCCGCTACAAGCGTGCCGTCCCTTCTCAGATCAACAAGGCGCTCAGAAGACGGGAAGTCAATGCAGCTTTCATCTCCTCTGTTGCATCACGAAACGCAACCTGTACCGATCTTGGTATCATCGCAAACAAAAAGGTTTACAGTGTCCTGCTTATAGAGGGTGAAAAACAAGACGATCCCGCTTCCGCCACCTCCAACCAATTGTCACAAATACTGGGACTTGAGGGGAAAGTGCTCATCGGAGATGCGGCACTGAAATATTATCTTGACGGAGGAGAAGCCATTGACATGGCAGAAGCCTGGTACAACAAAACAGGGCTCCCCTTCGTCTTTGCCAGACTCTGCTATAACAATCATGGCAGATACATCCGACAACTGGCAAAAGGGTTTGCTTCCCAAAGAGTGCGTATACCGCAGTATATCCTCAAACGAGAGTCGGCAAAACGAGGCATCACACCTAACCAGCTTGCCTGGTATCTGGAGCATATTCACTATGAGATGGATTGGAAAGCAAAACGGGGATTAAAGAAGTTTTTACAGGCAAGTAGGCAGTAGGTAGCAATTTTCATATGCTACCTTAACTTAACTGCTTCCTTGCTCCCTACTATCTGCTACTTATTCGATCGTTGCAACCGCCCGCTCAATTCTCTCAATCGTCTCATCTACACCGATGATCGCCATCATCTCATCGACACCTGCACCCGTCAGTGCGCCTACAAGTGCGACGCGTAGCGGCATACCGATCTTGCCGAAGCCTATCTCTTTCTCTGCTACGATCGTCTCAAGTACTTCGTGGTAGTCACTTGGCAGATGCAGCGGTTTTTCCCATGTCTGCAGCATCGCGATGAAATCTGTGAGGATCTCTTTAGCATCCCTTTTGAAGGCTTTTTTGACCGCTTTAAGGTCATATGAGGTGGGAGCATTCACAATCAGCTTGATCTGTTCTGCCAGCTCCACCAGTGTCTTGCCCCGCTCCTTGGTGGCATCGAGCAATATCTCCAGCTTGTCATGATCGGCGATGTCCACACCGAAGTCCTTAAGAAGTTCCGCCAACTCGGCATTGGGTTTGTTCTTGATATAGTGCGCATTGAGCCAGAGCAGCTTGTCAAGGTTATAACTTGAAGCAGACTTGTTAATGTCTTTAGGATCAAACAGTGCGATCATCTCCTCAAGCGAAAAGATCTCCTGATCACCATGACTCCACCCCAGTCTTACCAAAAAGTTAAGCAGCGCCTCAGGCAGGAAACCTTGTCGTTTGTACTCCATCACATCGGTCGCACCGTCCCGCTTGGAGAGCTTTTTGCCCTGTTCGTTGTTGATCATCGCCACATGGTAGAACTTGGGCACCTTGAAACCCAGTGCATTGTACACGACGATCTGCTTGGGTGTATTGTAGAGGTGGTCATCCCCACGGATGACATCGGTCAGCCCCATCAGAGCATCATCAATAGCAACCACGAAATTGTAGGTAGGCGTACCGTCAGCACGGGCGATGATGAAGTCATCCACTTCGCTTGCTGCGATCTCGATGTGTCCTTTCACCCCGTCATCAAATGTGATGACACCCTCTTGCGGCGCTTTGATACGGATCACCGGATCGATCCCTTCGGGAGGTGTACCGTCAAAGTCACGATACCGCCCATCATACCGCGGCCGCTCCTTGCGTGCCATCTGCTCCTCTCTGAGTGCATCAAGCTCCTCTTTGGTCATATAGCATTTGTAGGCTTTCCCTTCTGCAAGCAATTGATCGATATATTGTTTATAGAGATCAAAACGCTTGGATTGATAGACCACATCTCCGTCATAGTTGAGCCCGACCCAGTCGAATGCTTTGATGATCGCGTCAAGCGCCTCATCAGAGTTTCTGGAAAGATCGGTATCTTCGATGCGAAGCAGAAATTTTCCATCATTGTGTCTGGCAGTCAGCCAGGAAAAGAGCGCGGTTCGCAGACCGCCGATATGAAGGTACCCCGTGGGAGATGGCGCAAATCGTGTAACGGTTGACATAAACAAGCCTTGATTTTTTCGCAATTATAGCACGGGGAGGTTAAGAGGGAGGCGGCGGGCTTACGCCGCCTTTTTTGCTTTTTTGGTTTTTTTAGACTTCTTGGATTTTTTGGACTTCTCTTTTTTGACTTTTTTCTTGTTCT
>JAJRRK010000142.1 GCA_024279555.1 Campylobacterales bacterium | reverse complement strand
CCTCTACCGTTCGGGGGTGAGCGACATTACCATCCTTGACTTTGATGTCTATGATGAAACAAACCAAAACCGGCAGATCGGTTCTGACGCAGTGGGCAGGGTCAAGGTGGAGCGGCTTGCCGAGCTCTACCCCGGCATCAAAACCATCCATCAGCGGATGGATATGCAGTGGGTGGCGGCGTTTGACTTTGAACCCTACGACATCGTCATTGATGCCGCGGACACCACCATGGTCAAGATAGAAGTGGCAAAAAAAGTCTACAAAAAGCTCATCATGGCACTGGGTTCAGCCAAACGCTATGACACCTCCAAGATAGAGGTCGCCTCCATCTGGAAAACCCACGGCGACGCACTCGCACGCAAGATACGCAATGAGCTTAAAAAAGCGAAGTTCGACCGCAACTTCACCGTAGTATTCTCACCCGAAGAGGACAAATGCAAAGAGAAAGGCTCCTGTGTGGCTGTGACCGGTGCGGTGGGGCTGACGGTCTGTTCGGAGGCTATCAAGCGGATAGTTGGGTAGCTCAATCCTGTTTGCATGGGCATGACGGTATACTGTCATCCCCAACTTGATTGGGGATCCAGTAGATACTCCAAGATTCCCGATCAAGTCGGGAATGACCTAATCTATCTTCTCCGTCAACTCTTTATATTTTTGTTGAAGCTGAAGATTCTCAAACGGAACGATGTCGGGTACCTGTATCTTGCTGATCTCTACGAACATCTCCTGACTCTCTGAGATAAGGTTATACAAATCGGCACTCAAAGAGACCGTCTCATAAGTGTTTTTGGAGACCTTCAGGTTTGCCAATGCCACCTTCTGTGCTTCTATCATCTTGTCGCGTGAGCGTATGAGGTCTTCACGGTACCGCTTCGCAACCTGCAGCGTCCACTCCTGCGCCTCAATGTTGTGTGCATAGACAGCGCTGCGGCGCGGGTCTTCCTCTTGTGCTTTGAGACGCTGTGTCTGCGCGATCATATTTTGAGAATCTGCGATGATACGGCTGATCTTGGGAATATAGACATTGTTACACTTGTCAATGTACTGTTGCTGAATATGCACCACCAGTTCCAGCAGAACCTGATGCATACCGTAATACTTCTTCGCCTGCTTGAGCTCTTCGTTGCTCTCTTGCATCAGGTGGAGGATCTGCTGCGTAATGTACTTGAGTGTGTCCATCACCAGCGATATTTGAACAATATCGTCACCGTCCACACGGGTCAGCAACACATCCACCTGCTCCATGCTCAAATCGACACCGATGTCAGCAAAACTCTGGCGCAGCCCCTCTTTGATAATACGCATCTCGTTCTCCAGAAGCCTGTTCTCATCTTTGAGATCTTTGATCTTCTGTGTGTACTCTGACTTTGTCGTGTAAATCGCACTGCTCTTGGGTGCACCGATGCGCTTTTCACGGTAGGTCAGAATCTTGTTTTGATTCTTTTCGATCTGTTTGCGAAGTGATGCCATCTGCTCTTTGTATGCCATTAGGTCACTGCCTACAAGTCCCTGTACGATCTGGTCAAAGAGTGCATCAAGATCTTCGCGTATATCGGCTTTGTCTTTGCCTATCCATGCAGAGTCCGGAGCCTCTTTAAACTCGTCTAGATAGACCGTACCCTCCTGCAGCTCTTCTACAACATTCTCCCAAGCTTCATTCAGTCGTTGTTGACGCCGTGCATCATGGCTTAAAGGTTTACTATCGAGGGTATCTTTGTAGATCTGAATGGTCTTTTCACGGGTCTCATCGTAGAGTTCTGTGCCTTTTTTAAGGAGATCACCTGTCCAGTCCGCATGGAGTGAACCAAGTAGAAAAATACTGAGAGACAAACGCTTCATACCGCTCCTTTGGGGTTCATTGGAGCCATTATACAGCAGAAAGTCAAACCGAAGTTAATGAATCAAAAAGAGGATGGTGCCCAAGAGGCACCGTAGTTAGGCGTTTTGGAGTTTACGGTTGCGTGCTGCCAGTACAGTCAGCACGAAGAGTCCTGCGATCGCATAGTAGACCCACATAGGGATGGGAACAGGGTCACCCGCTGCGTAGGAGTGGAGTCCCGAGAGGTAGTAGTTGACCCCAAAATAGGTCATCAGTACCGTAGAGTAGGCCCATGTTGCCGCTACTACGAAAATAAACGTATCGTTGAGCTTCGGAATGAAACGCATATGCAGTACTGCCGCATAGATCAGGATGGTCACCGCCGCCCATGTCTCTTTGGAGTCCCAGCCCCAGTAGCGTCCCCAGCTCTCATTCGCCCAGACACCGCCGAGGAAGTTCCCTACCGTCAACAGCATCAGTCCGATGATCAGTGACATCTCGGAGAGATTTCTCAACTCTTTGATGGAACGGTCGATGTTCTCATGCCCCTCTTTGCCTCTGATGATGAAGAGGATCAACACCATCAACGCCAATATGGAACCCAGACCGAGGAAACCGTCACCGGAGATGATAGTCGCCACATGGATCATCAGCCAGTAGGATTTGAGTACCGGTACGAGGTTGGTGATCTCGGGGTTGATGAAGCTCATGTGCGCCACCAGCATCGTAATACCCGCCAATAGTGCCGTACCCGCCAATGCGAACGGTGACTTTCT
>JAJRRK010000011.1 GCA_024279555.1 Campylobacterales bacterium | reverse complement strand
GATGGTTTTGTAAGGGTCGCCCATAAAAAAGAAGTAGGTCAAAAAGGTAATAAGAAGTTCATAGAAGGTGATGAAAAATCCGCTGATCAGACCGGTCAATACAGCTGCGGCGATCAGTTTGAGGATCATTGTCACACTCCTATGAGATTTATTTTATTGTATCAAAAAGCGTTTATGTTCTGTTTTGTTAATTGTTATAAAGATCATTGCGCATCTTTAAAGCACTTTGTAGGTCATTTAGGAAACATTTCGTACCGACATAGCCGACATTCTCGTACACACTCTTTCCTGTCTTTTCATCAATATAGAAGATAGAAGGAAAAAAGTTCTCTTTGAAGTCAGCAGGATACGAGGCATCTTTGTCAACAATGAGCAGCACATAGTCTTTTGCAAGCTGCGCTTTGACCTGTGCATCATCAAGGGTACGCCTGACAAGCTTTTCACACCAGCGGCAATGCTCTTTGACAATGACCATAGCTACCATCTTATGTTCTGACTTCGCCTGTGTCATGGCTGTTTTGAAATCACTTTGGGCACCGAGCATTCTTGCCGCTTTGCCCGCATCGGTTGCCATCAGCATACTTCCAAGGATCATCCAGAGTATCCACTGTTTCATTCTCATGCCTTTATGCCGCTTCCTCTGCTTTATGGGACTTGAAGTATGCAAACAAGGCAATTGTTCCAAAGTAAGGCCCGAAAATATTCAGAACCGGCACAAAATAGAACAGTACAGTGACGGCAGTAATGATCCAGACAGCCGCACCATACCGCTTCTGCAATGCCTTATCAACATTCTCATGCGTCAGAGAGAGGGCATCATAACTGATGGTGTTTTTGGTCAGCCAGATCCACAGGGCGATCTGCACGAAGATATTCAGTACCGGTACGAAGAGAAGCGGAAATGCAACAACCGATACGACAATGAAGATCATACTGTCCTTCAGTGTATAGCCGATTGTTTTGAACATATTGTCTCTGACCACGTCATCTTCTTCGAATTCTCGCAGTTGGATATCTTCAATGATAGGCTCGCTGAAAAGAGAGGCAAAAAAGAGCATGGTGGCCACAATGGCATTGTAGATGATGTAAAAACCGATGAGGAAGGCAACACCCTTTTCGATGGTTTCAAACGGCAGCCATGTCAGCAGTTTCAGGAACTGTGCATAGATGTAGTCTCCCTTGAAAAACCAAACTACACCCCAAAACAGTGCCGAGCCAAGCAGTGTCAGGATGGAGACTGTGGAGTATTTCTCTTTGGAGAGTGTACGCAGCAACAGGTTCCCGCCAAAGGCAAATATGAGGGCAAACGTTACCAGTGTCAACTGAAACCACAGGAAAGTAGAAAGCATCCATGCACCGTTGGAACGCACCAGAGAAAAAGGCACCATCTCCAGCACCGCCGCACTCATTGAGATCAGACCGTCCCATATCAGGTATCCAAAGGCGATCCAGACAAGTGTCGCGACCGCTCCGCTGAGCAGAATATATTTCATGGTATGCCAGCTGAATACCTCTTTGAAACCAAAGAGGATTGCACTACTAATATGCTTCATCACTTCTCTCCTTCAATTTTTCTTATTGTACTCTCAATGGTTGAAAAGAAGCTTTTTTGGCTCTGTTTGCTGATGGTTCGTTTGGTGATCAGCCGCAAAGCGATCTCAATGACAAATGCCGCCAAAAACGCCCCAAGCAGATAAAACCCAAGCAGCGGCATCTGCTTGCTGGTATGGTAGAGTGTCAGACCTGCTATGGCGAACATGCCCACTGCCGCTCCCAGAACCAGCCACACATTTGCACCGGTCTTTTTAATGCGGAACAGATGTCCCACATGGGTGATCCCCTGAATGATGAGCACCACCAGTGCCGCAATGGTCGTCACCTGCGAAAGGTTCAAAAAGAGTATCATCGGCACAATGAGCAGACCGCTGATGACAAGCCCTTCAAACGAGCTGTAGACATTGTAGGTATAGACCTTGGGCAGGTTGCCCTCTTTTGCCAGCGTGTAGCCTATCTCTGTGGCGGCATAAAGTGTGGCGTTGATCGCCGAAGCGGTCGCTAGCAGTGCCGTTGCCGCCATGATCTTGAAACCCATGGCACCGAAAATTGGCTGTGCCGCCTGTGCAAGCGCATAGTCTTTGGCTTTGATGACCTCGGGAAGCGGCAGGTTTCCCAATACCGCCACACTGGTGAGTATATAGAGTGCTCCGACCAGAAGAATGGTCACTGTCATCGCTTTGAGCATCGTTCGGGAGGGGTTTTCCATATCTTCGACCGTATTGGTGATGACGCTGAAGCCCTGATAGGCAAAGAAGGTCAGCCCTACCGCATAAAAAAGCGAGCTCACCGGCGGCATATCGGCACTGCTGAGAAGTTTGGGGTCAATGTAAAAGAGTGCAATCGAGGTAAATACTGCCAGAACAGTCAGTTTGATCACAACGATCACATTCTCGGAGCGTGCCACCAGCGTAGCACCGACAAGATTGATAAGGATGAACGTACCGACGATCCCCAGAGCAAAGAGGTTGTCCATCCCCTCTGTACCGTGGATGAACGTACCTGCATAAGCTCCGAACGATTTGGCGACTGCTGCAATAGCGATCAGCTGTGAAAAGTAGAAAAGTACACCTGCACTCCCGGAGAAGACTCCTTCACCGAAGCTCTGTACCAGATACTCGACAATCCCGCCGCGCGAAGGATAGGCCAGTGCCAGCTTCGCCAGCGAATAGCCGCTCAGCAGTGCCGCGATCCCTCCCAGGATAAAAGAGACCCAGACCAGATTGCCCGCAATGGCACCCGCCTGTCCGATAACGATGAAGATCCCCGCTCCCACCATAGAGCCGATCCCCAAAAAGACCGCACTCCAAAGTCCGAAGGCTTTGCTACTTTGATTCATCATTGTCCTTGAGAATTTTCTCAAAGATATTTGCCCCCATTACCAGTGCCAGCCCGTCAAAGAAGAGACTGAAACCTACCAGCAGTCCGATGAGCACGATGGAGGTTTGCGGCCATCCGATGACGAAGATCATCGCCATAATCAGTGAAAGCACAGCATTAATCGCCCAAATACCCCACCCTTTGTTCGGGTAGAAAGAAGCCGCCAGCGTAAATCCGCTGAACGCATCCATGAAGAAGTAGATGCTAAAGAGAAGTCCCAGTGTCGCGATGCCTCCAGCGGGAGAGACGATCATGTAGAGCCCCACACCAAAGAAGATGAGCGCCTTGAGCCAGCCTCTCCAGTCGCTTGCATCACTCTTGTAGGTGAACCATCCGACGACAAACGCCGAGAAAAGCAGCATCCATGCCACAAATACCACTGTGGTCAGGGAAGCGGCTACCGGGAACATCGCTCCCAGAAATCCTACGATCATCATGATGATACCGACGGTCTTTGCATTTTTTTTG
>JAJRRK010000010.1 GCA_024279555.1 Campylobacterales bacterium | reverse complement strand
CTTCGGTTTGAAACTGCATACTTCAAAAGCATTGTGTTGTCGGTAGGAGAAGAGCTCTGTTTGGCATTTGAGAGGTGCTTCCCATGTTACAACGGGTACGGTTTTGGGTTCTCCCGTCGAGGGGAGTGAAAGTTTGTCTATACTGTACTCTCTTGCATCCTCATAGGTCACTTTCGCCGGTGCCGCAGCGACCATCGCCATCTCTGCCATGTCGTTTGGCATCGCTCTTTTTTGCATAGCCATGCGTGTTTTGCTTTTGTAGATGACTCTCTCCTGCACAAGCCATGGTGCAAAGTGTACCGGTTGTAGATATTGCTGCGCCGGTCGGTAGTAGAAGTGTGCTTTGTCCGCTTCTATGTCGATACCGCTTTGGTTCAGCACAGAAAGTTCCTGAATCACTTTGATATGGTCATCTTTGAGTATCGCCTCATATTGGGTAGAAAAGGTCACATAGCCGTATGGCAGTGTCAACTCCAGTTCACCTTTGCACGCTTGTGTTGTTTCAAGCGGCTGATCCGAGCGGGTCTGTTTGGCAAAACGCGCTTTGAGCCGCTGGGCATCATGCGCAAGCTTCTCTTTTTCAAGCTGAAGCCTGCTCTTCTCCTCCCCTACTTTCCGTGCGGCATCCACCCATTTGGCAGCATCAAGTGTCTGGGGCTGTGGAAGTGTGAGGAGTTGGTCAAGCACCTGTGTGTTCATCCGGTTCTTCAGTATCCTGGCATGCAGCGTTTCACTCTCCTCAAAAAGCGTGCAAAGCCGCATATTTGACGGGCATGAACGTGTACGCTCAAGAGAGACTCGTTTTTGGTCACATTTGGCTTCAATGTTTTGTGTCAGTCCGATGAAAGTGCTTTTGGGGGTGTATCGGTACAATGTTCTGTCCTGATAGACCTGGAGTGAAGATGCCATACACCATGCCGTACCGGCAATCAAACTGAACGCAATGATCCGTGTCATGATGCTATCCTTAAAGTAAATTTTCTTAAGTATAGCAGACTATTGTGAAAGATTTGTGTCCAAAGGGGGTGTGTCGGTATGTAGTGCGATATAGTCTGCATTCTTTTTCTGCAGGTAATCATAGATCGCTTTGACCTCTTCATCGGTCAGATAGTAGCGCGGCATGACAGGGTGGTAGCTGTTGACACTGTCGATCACCTGTGCAAGCGTGCTCAAACGGATATCGGGTCCTTTGAGCTTCTGCTTACCGTGAATATCTCGAAACTCCACGATCACCTTCCCCTCTCCGCTTTTTCCATGGCACTGGGCACAGCTGACCCCGCGGGGGTTGTTGTAGAGCATCTGTCCGTACTCATAATGGGAGATGAAATCCTCTTCTGCAACAAGAAAGAGCGGTATGAGAAAAAGAAAACGTTTCAACATCGGGCATACCTCTGTGGCGGGCTGGGAAAAGCCCTAAACTAATTTGGCTATAATACTACCCTAAAAATCATTAACAAGGTCATACCCCATGCAACTGATCGACGGTAAAGCACTCGCGCAAAAAGTACAGGATTCTGTCGCCAAAGAGGTAGAGCAGCTCAAGCAGGAGAAGAACATTGTTCCGGGTCTGGCTGTCATCCTCGTCGGGGACGACCCTGCAAGCCATGCCTATGTCAATATGAAAGCCAAAGCCTGTGAAAAAGTGGGCTTCTACTCCATCACACACAATATGCCTGACACTATCTCGCAAGAGGAGATCATCGCCACCATCGAGATGATCAACGCCAACCCACGTATCGACGGTATTTTGGTGCAGTTGCCGCTTCCCAAGCACATTGATACAGACAAGATACTCGAAGTGATCGATCCCAAAAAGGATGTCGACGGGTTCCACGCCTACAATGTCGGCCGTCTCGTTACGGGACTTGACAGCTTCGTACCCTGCACGCCGCTGGGTGTCATGAAGATGTTCGAAGAGTACGGCATCGACCTTGAGGGCAAAGATGTCTGTGTGGTGGGTGCAAGCAACATCGTCGGCAAACCCATGGCATCGCTTCTGCTCAATGCCAATGCCACTGTCACCGTAACGCATATCTTCACCAAAGACCTCAAAGCACATACATCCAAGGTAGACATCGTCGTCGTAGGTGTCGGTGTACCGGGGCTCATCAAAGAAGATATGGTCAAAGAGGGTGCCATCGTCATCGACATCGGCATCAACCGTCTGGAGAACGGCAAACTTGTCGGTGATGTCGACTTCGATGCCGTGAGCAAGAAGTGCTCCTACATCACCCCTGTTCCCGGAGGGGTCGGTCCCATGACCATCGCCATGCTGCTCTCCAATACACTCAAATCTGCAAAGGCGCGTGCCTGATGAATAACGATAAACTCAACAACATTGCCAAAAAGCTTTACGCCTTCTCCTCATCGTGGACGGGAACGATCATCATTGTTCTTTTTCTCATCTTCTTTGTGGCACAGTCATTCGTGATCCCCAGCGGATCGATGAAACGCACCCTACTCATTGGAGATTTTCTTTTTGCCAAAAAGTTCTCCTACGGTATCCCTACCCCACATCTGCCGTGGCTGGAGATCCCTGTACTGCCTGACTTCAACGGCAACGGTCACCTCATAGAAGGGCCGCGCCCCCAAAGAGAAGATATCGTCATTTTCCGCTACCCCAAAAACGAGAAGATCCACTATGTCAAGCGCTGTGTCGCTGTGGGTGGTGATGAGATCCTCTACGCCGATAAGAAACTGCTGATCCACTTCCATGAGGGAGATGACTATATCCGCGCACACTACCCCGCCCAAAAGATCAGACAACTGCGCGGCAAACTCTGGGTAGAAAACCCCTATATGGACAAATATCCGGGTATCCAGTATGTGCCCGAAGGTATGCCCATTTTTGAAGCACTGCTTAACTACTATGCCTATAACAAAAAGATTGATGTTACACCTGTGATGGTGGAAGGACTTGACGCACCCGTGTATGAACTGGGTGATCGCACCATCAATGCCCTCTATGCCAAAGTGCCTGAAGACCACTACTACATGATCGGTGACAACCGTGACAACTCCAACGACAGCCGTTTCTGGGGGCCGGTACCTTACCGCCTCATCGTCGGGAAACCGTGGGTAATCTATATGAGCATCGAGCACCGTTCCTACGATCAGGTACTTAACGGTCATGGCGGCGGTCGTGACCATGCCGGACTCAAGCGCGTCTGCGGTGACGTGCCTATCGACTCACAAGCATGCAAAAAGCTCTGGGACAGACAGCGTTACACTGTCCGCTGGGGACGTGTAGGACGCAATATCACCAATATGGAAAGAGAGCAGCCCATCCAATGAGTGAGGCAGAACTTCTCAAACTCTCCGCGACAGTACTGGCACTCGTGGTCGCCATCGTCGGGCATGAGATCATGCACGGCTGGGTCGCCTACAAATACGGTGACAATACCGCCAAGTCACAGGGCAGACTGAGCATCAACCCCCTCATCCATGTCGATCCGGTCGGTACCCTGCTCGTACCTGCTGTACTCTACTTCAGCGGTGCTCCTTTCATCTTCGGATGGGCGAAGCCCGTACCTATCAATATGCATACCGTGATACACAACGGCGGTACCAAAGCAGCCGTTGCCGTCTCTCTGGCAGGCATTACTTACAATTTTGCACTGGCAGGTTTGTGTGCTGCTCTGCTGCCTTCCCTGCTCCATCCACAGTCAACTTTTGAAGCCTTTATGGCACTCTTTGTCTATCAGACATTTCTGATCAATGTACTGTTAGGTGTGTTCAACCTCTGGCCCATTCCACCACTGGACGGTGCGCAGGCTGTGCGCTATCTGGCGCAGGGTTGGAACATGAGAAGTTTCGTTGCCTTCTACGACAGAATCTACCCTTACGGGATGATCCTTCTTATGGTCATACTCTTCACCCCGCTTTCACAAATACTGTTCGCCCCTGTAGGGTGGATCGCCACATTACTACTCAGTTAAGGAGAAAACCATGTCCAAGAAAAAGTTTTATATCGCTACAGACCACGCCGGATATGCCCTCAAGGCGTATGTCAAGGAGGTCGTTACCGATCTCGGGCACGAGATCGTCGATCTGGGACCTGACAATGCAGACCGTGTCGACTACCCCGACTATGCCCACAAGTGTGCCCATGCCGTATTGGCAGACAAAGGAAGCTTCGGGATTCTCATCTGCGGGACAGGCATCGGCATCAGTATCTCTGCTAACAAAATAGCCGGTATCCGTGCCGCACTCTGCCATGACCACTACACCGCCAAACTCACCCGCCAACACAATGATGCCAACATACTCTGTTTTGGTGAGCGTGTCGTAGGCAAAGGGGTCATTGCCGATATGATAGAGGCCTTTGCCAATACCGAATTTGAAGGCGGTCGTCATGCAAAAAGAGTTGCTAAAATCGAAGAGGGAATGTGCGGTTTTGGAGCCGATTTAGGATAATGCTTTCGTCATTCCGGACTTGATCCGGAATCCCCTTGACTCAAGGTATTTACAAAACCAATAAAATCCTGAGTGACCAAAGAAAATGTCATCAGACTCAAACTCAGGATGACACTATTTTGTTATTTAGCTGTTGTTCGCCTGCTGTTCAGCAATCTCTTTACGGATCTGATCCATATCAAGCGCCTTGACCTGTTTGATAAGATCGTGCAGTGCCTCTTCAGGCAGCATGCCGGGCTGTTGAAAGAGTGCGATGTTCTCTCTGAAGATCATCACTGTGGGAATGGACTGTATCTGAAAATGTCCGGCGATCGCCTGCTCCTCTTCGGTGTTGACCTTGCCGAACAAAATGTCGGGGTACTCCTGTGCTACCTTTTCAAAAATAGGACCAAACTGCTTACACGGTCCGCACCACGGTGCCCAAAAATCGATGATCGCTATCTCGCTGCCTGTCACTTTTTCGTCAAAGTTCGCTTCGGTCAAATTTTCTAATGCCATTTAAAAGTCCTTATAAGTTTGATCAAACACCATTATGACATATTGAGTTAAAAGTTTACGGTCACTATGGTACAATGTACATCAAAAAGGAGATACCATGTCCCTCTCTACCGAAGCAAAACAGGTCATTGAAAAAAGCATCCGTGATATTCCCGACTTTCCCAAGCCGGGCATTGTCTTTAAGGACATCACCACACTTTTGAACAACCCCGAGGCCTACAAAACGCTGATGGATCATCTTGAATCACGCTATAAAGAGTACAACCTTGACTACATCGCCGGTATCGACGCGCGCGGTTTCATCTTCGGCGCGGCACTGGCGGACAGGTTGAACATCGGTTTTGTTCCCGTACGCAAAAAAGGCAAACTTCCCTACACCACTGTCTCGGAAAAATACTCACTAGAGTACGGTTTTGACGAAGTGGAGATACACATTGACGCTTTCAACGGCAAAGAGAACGCCAAAGTACTCCTCATCGACGATCTTATCGCCACAGGCGGAACCGCCAGGGCGGCGGCAAATCTGATCAACAAAGTCAATGCCACCTGTGTCGAAGCCTG
>JAJRRK010000009.1 GCA_024279555.1 Campylobacterales bacterium | reverse complement strand
TCAAGGAACTCAAAGCCAACAACGGCTGTGTCGCTCCCAAAGCGATACAGGACTACCTTAGTTAGTGAAGAGTGAAGCGTGAAGCGTGAAGCGTTAAGATCGTATGTTTTTCTCACTCAGACCGACACGACTATCGGTTTTGTCTCCCAAAATGAGGCAAAACTGACGCAAATCAAACAACGTCCGCCGCATAAATACTACATCAAAGCACTTACCTCACTCAAAACACTGCAATCTTTCACCCGTGTACCTGCAGCACACAAAAACCGCCTCAGACGCGCCAATCGCACGACATTCATCATGCCCGATGGACACTCCTACCGCCTTGTACGAAACAGTTACCACACACTTCTTCTCAATCGGCTGCAGTGGGCGTACACAACCTCTGCAAACCTCAGTGGTAAACCGTACGATGAAGCTTATGCCAAAGCGTCTGCTGATGTCATTGTTGCACCACTGGGAGAAGCGCATAAACCCTCTGCCATTTTGAAGCTGGGCAGAACCACCATGAAAAGGATACGCTGATGTCTGTCATCTATGCAAACGAAACCATCCGCATCGAAACCGAAGCAAGTGAGATACCGTGGCTGAAAATCTTCACGCAGCACCCCTACAAGGAGATGAGCGAAGTGCCGTCCGAGATCAAATTCGAGATCTACGATCTGCTCGATATCATTGAAAAAGAGATGATCACCTACTACACACCCGACAAGATCAACATTGCTTCATTTGGCAACTACCTGCCCCATGTTCACTGGCACATCATGGCACGGTTCAAAGAGGACAGCTATTTCCCTGAACCCATGTGGGGAACGAAGCAGCGTGAATCCACACTGGAGCTTCCATCTTTTGAAGTGTTTTGTAAAAAACTGACCGAAAAACTTTCGTAAGGTACGCCTATGGCAGAAAAAGACCGCACTAAATGGAACCAGAAGTATCAGGAGAAACCCGTACTGCTGGAAGCGCGTCCACCCAGCCTTGTCCTGGAGAACCACTACCGGCAAGCACCCGGGAAACATGCCATAGACCTTGCCTGCGGCAGTGGGCGTAACAGCATATTTCTTGCAAAACACGGATTTTGCGTCGATGCGGTCGATATCTCTTCTGTCGCGTTATCATCACTTCATGAACATGCTTCAGATCTTGATATTACACCCATAGAGGCCGACCTTGATACCTTCACACCCAAAGAGGCATATTATGACCTTGCTGTCATGACCAACTATCTTGACCGTAAACTCATTGCACGAACAGCAGCATCTCTGAAACCACAGGCACTTTTTGTCATCGAAACCTATATGCAGCACCCGGAGAATGAAAAACAGGACTCCAACCCCGATTTTCTTCTTGGAGAAGGAGAACTTAAAACGCTACTTGAGGGGAGCTTCGAAATACTTCACTATGTAGAGTTCTGGAATGAACCCCACGAACTCTATCGTATGCGTAAGCAGGGTATTGTGGGAAGAAAAAATAAGCTATAGCATTTTGTTCAGATAAATTTAACTGATATTTAAAAGTGTACAGTATTACTTATTAACACACTTTACCTGTAATCATCGGGAATTCCCTGCTTTCATCCCTGTTTCAGGCTTCGTTAAGCCATAAATCCGCATAATATTTTCATCTATGGCCATATTTCCGGTCATATCATCTCCCCCTAAAAAGGTATTTTATGAAAAGACGAGAATTTTTCAAAAAAGCCGCTGTCACAGCCGGTGCCGCCGCACTCGGTACGACCGCTGCTGAGGCAGGTACAACCCACCAGCCCATTGACAACCGCAAGATCAGTGATGTCGCCTTTCCCGAGAAGCGCCCACTTATCACCTACTCAGACAGACCGCCGCTGCTGGAGACCCCAAGAGAAGTCTTCACCTGTGCGCTGACTCCCAACGACCAGTTCTTCGTACGCTGGCATATGCCGGATATCCCGACCTATATCGACCCGGACAAGTTCACCATCAGCGTCAACGGTATGGTCAACAAAGCGCTCAAGATCTCGCTTAAAGAGCTCAAAGAGGACTATGAGCAGGTTGAAGTGGCTGCTGTACTGCAATGTGGCGGTAACAGCCGTTCAGCCTTCAGTCCTACCGCAGGCGGTATCCAGTGGGGTAACGGCGCTATGGGCTGCGCACTCTGGAAAGGGGTCAGGCTGCGTGACATTCTCGACAGAGCCGGTGTCAAAAAGGGTGCCGAGTGGCTTGCAGTACGCGGAAGCGAAAAGGCAGCCTACTACGAAACCCCTGACTTCATCCGTGAACTCCATCTCGATGAGTTGGATGACCACGTCATCATTGCCTACCAGATGAACGGCGAAGACCTTCCCTACCTGAACGGTTTTCCCGTCAGACTGGTCATTCCGGGCGTCTATTCCGACAGCTGGATCAAAATGATCGACAACATCACCGTTTCGGACAAATATGAGAAGCTCTTCTTTATGGATCACGCCTATGTTGTGCCGGACAATGAGTGTGAGTGTGAAACGCCTGAAAAGAAGTTCCCAAAAACAAAACCTATCTACAGAATGAACGTCAAATCGGTTATCGGATACCCGACAAATGGGGACAAACTGACGCTCAAGTCACAGGCAGTCGTACGTGGTGTCGCATTTGACGGCGGTGCAGGTATCAAAACCGTTAAGATCTCACTTGACGGCGGAAAAACCTGGGAAGATGCCATTCTTGACAGCGGAAAACTCGGACGCTACGCCTACCGTACTTTCCGCTACAGCTTTAAGCCCAAAAAACTCGGCAAACTTGAGATCATGGCAAAAGCGATCAACAAACTGGGCGAAGAACAGCCTTTGGCAAAAGATATCAAGTGGAACCACGGCGGATACAAATATAACGGTATCGATGTCGTCACTGTCGAAGTTGTATAAAGGAACACAAAAGATGAAAAAAATAGTTTTAACCACACTGATCGCCCTCACCCCCATGATGGCACAGGTCAAAGAGAAGATCGAAGTACCGTATGTAGCCTTCCCCATCAAAATGGGCAAAGGTTTCGATGTTGTACAGGCAAACTGCCTCATGTGTCACTCGTTCGGCTATATCATCAATCAGGGCAGACAGTCCAAAGCATTCTGGAGAGGCAAGGTCGACAAGATGATCGTCCACTTCAAAGCACCAATTTCTGAGCAAGATGCAAAGATCATTACTGATTATCTGTTTGAACATTACGGGAATGGGAAGGAGAAGTAAAACTGCCCATACACAAATTATTCTCAAACAACACATCAAAAGAGCACACAGCGTGTTCTCTTTTGATGCAAACACTACATGAAAAACCATAAAAAAACACTTTATTTTTTTAGCAAACTTAAATCTACTTATTTTTATAATTATTTTTGGTTTTACTTTCTTTAAGTTTAGTGAAGCTGCAATTTTTCATAAGGAGCTACAACATGGCTATAGATTCATTGAAATTGGGAACAGAGGGAGACGGACTTTTAAAAGAGTTTGTCAACTCAGCAGGACTTCAAGGTGCGGTTCTTGCAACAGCGGAAGGTTTGGAGCTGGCAAGCGCCATTACCGATAAAACGCTCGACAGTGACCTCATTGCATCAGATGCGGCATCGCTTTTGTCCGTTACTGCGGGTATCCTTGAGAATACAGAGAAGAACAAGTTCGATAACATGATCATTACTGCTGAAGGCGGTTTTATTGCCATTAAAGATCTTGGTGAAGACATTGCACTGGGTGTTTTGGCGCCGGCAAACTACAAAATGGGTGGTCTGCTTGTTGCACTGAAAACATTTGTCAAAAAGCTTCAGGATCTCTAAGAGCATTGCAACGCAAAACTGTCGGTTTATATGAAGATGCGCAGTTCATCTTCAGGTGAAAGACCGTGTATGGTCTTTTGGTTGAAAACATTTATATAAAAAAAGGAACATTACATGAGAGACATTGCACAAATCCAAGAACAATTGGACGGATTTATCGATCAGATGAAAAAAAGAGAGATAGAGCCAACAGAGTTTTACAAAGGTGTCATGGGCATTTTGGCACAAATGGATGTGACCAATGAAGATCTTCAGGGGGTCATGCCGCAACTGCTTGGCTTTCTCAATGGTTTGATCCGCAATATGAAAAAACAGATTTAAAAACACAATATATACCCATACCAAGACTGCTTGGCATGGGTCATTTTACTACTACTTGTCTAATACAACTTTCTGATATACTCCACTTTTTTGATTTTGTAATTTATTACAAAAATGTAATAAAAATATAACATACGATGATTTTTAAATATTTTTCAGTTATCATAGCAGTTGAGTTTGATCTGCTCTATTAGGAGAGTGAACTTAAAATTATACTAAGGAGCTACAACATGGCTATAGATTCATTGAAATTGGGAACAGAGGGAGACGGACTTTTAAAAGAGTTTGTCAATGCGGCAGGACTTCAAGGCGCGGTTCTTGCAACAGCGGAAGGTTTGGAGCTGGCAAGCGCCATTACCGATAAAACGCTCGACAGTGACCTCATTGCATCAGATGCGGCATCACTTTTGTCTGTTACTGCGGGTATCCTTGAGAATACAGAGAAGAAGAAGTTCGACAACATGATCATTACTGCTGAAGGCGGTTTTATTGCCATTAAAGATCTTGGTGAAGATATTGCACTGGGTGTACTGGCACCGGCAAACTACAAAATGGGCGGTCTGCTTGTCGCACTGAAAACATTTGTCAAAAAGCTGCAGGATCTCTAAGAGCATTGCAACACAAAACTGTCGGTTTATATGAAGATGCGCAGTTCATCTTCAGGTGAAAGACCGTGTATGGTCTTTTGGTTGAAAACATTTATATGAAAATAGGAGTATGGTATGAGGGATATCGCAATGATTCAAGAGCAATTAGACGGCTTCATCGAACAGATGAAGAAAAAAGAGATCGAACCTGCAGAGTTCTATAAAGATGTTATGGGTATTTTGGCACAAATGGATGTAACCAACGAAGATCTTAAAGGGGTCACACCACAAATGCTTGGGTTCATCAACGGATTGATCCGCAATATGCACAAGCAAGAGGCATAATCGCCTCCGTACAACGGTACGCATCATGTGCCGTTGTCATTTATAATACTTGAGTACTATAATAGATATAGCGTTGAAATATTATAATATTAATTAATCTAAAAGAGTTCTGATGAACAAAAATGAAAGTATTTTAATCAAGTCTCTCAATACCGTACAGACCATTCAAAAAGAAAACGAGCGTATAGACTATATATTGTATGTACTGAAACGATTGATTAATGCAGAAAAAACACTATTTTTCATAAAACAGCAAATTCCCAAAAGAGGACTAGCCCGTTATGCATGGCAAAACCGTACCCCATTTTACATCAACAATATCAAGAAGGATGAGCGCTTCAATCCTAAATATGACAGTTACTGTGAAAACATATATGCTGCTTTGTACTATCCGGTCAAATACAATGATAGCCATGTGGGAATGATCATCGGCATTGGGAAAGAGGGATACACAACAACGCAAGAGCAGATAGTCCCTCTGAAATCAGGCGATAGAACCATTGGAGTTACAGTGAAACAAGCCACAGTCGATGTCCCCCCGGAACAATTTTCCCAAGAAGATATTGCCACTTTGGATCAAGTACTTCCACATTTCCTTGAAGTACACTACGGAACAAGTGAAACCAAACAATCCCTCCCAAACAAAGAGGCAATAACGACAGAAGAGAATATGGGTACAGAAGAAAAAAGCAGCATACTAGAAGCAGCTGTCAATAAGATGAAAAAGCTATTCAACGGTAACAACTAAGGAGATATTGCATGCAAGAACAATTTTTAACCGAACTCGAAAACCTGACTGATTACGAAGAGGTTTTTCACTTTATAAAAGGGATTGTCCAGACAGAGTGCAATGTTGACGGTATGTCAATGATTGTGCATGACAAGAAATCAGAAAAGTATATTTTGATGCCTGAAGATTTACAGTGGCAAGATATGCTTATGCTTCCAGAGAGCTTTGTTCAAAAAACATTTGAAACAAAACAGCAAGAGATTATCGATGAACCGATGTCCCAAACTTTATGCAACCAGAGTATAGACTGTAATCATGAAAAAGATGTAAGTTCACTCCTGCTTTTTCCCATTCTTAACAAAGATGAACGTTACGATATTGTGCTCTCACTTTGGAAAGTATATGAAAACGAAAAGGAAGAAGTTATTGAACCCTTGATTGTCGGAAGCCAGATGATAGGCGCGACAACACGAGTCAAAAGTATTAAGATACACCGTTCTTTCAAAAAGGACGATATGGCTTTTTTGCAATCTATAGAAACAATACTCCTTCTTGCCGCCAAAAAACTTGCGGAACAGACAGAGATGCAAAAAAATGCTGTCATTAATCGCATTAAGGAAAATGAGCAAATTTTCAAGACACCTCAAGAGATCATTGCAACACTCATCAATATTCTCATGGGGACCAATACTACTCTTGAGAACACCAAAAATATTATTGCGCAAATCAAGCAGCAGACACACCATAACGATAAGAATATGCCACATATTTTGCATATAGAAGAGCTTATGAGGCAACTCAGTGAGCATCTTTTGCATACTTTCCAATTTACCACATCGAATAATGTTATCGATGAACTTTTCAAAAGTAAAGCAAGTGTAGAAACAAAGCCGTTTTTCGAGCATTTTGCCACTACCATGAAAGAACTTGTCTGTTACCAAAACATCTCCATGCTTTTTTTCCTAGATGCGAGATTGCCTTCCAAAATAAGCATCGATAGACAAAATACATATATTTTCATTTCGGAACTTCTTCAATTTGCATTACAATATACGCATAATTCTTTGCCTTTTGAAATACGTCTAACACTTCATCCCAAAAAACCTTCTTCTCTTATTTTTCGTATTTTATATGCTATTAAAGAGGAGCATATGGATCTGCACCGTACACTCTTTCGCGATACAAAAGAGAAACCTGATGATGCGCTATATCTCTCCTACAGCAAGTTTATACAGACAGGAGGAAGTATTGCCTCTTCTGTAGATACAGATAAGAAACAGGCTCTTTTCTCTCTTTCTATTCCATATGAAAAAGAGAGTAATGAAGCTATTGTGACTTCAATATCGGACAAGACTATAAAAGTAGGACTGCTCCTAAACAAAAAAGAAGATATGGATGCGGCTAACAATATTGCCAGATATTTAGTATCGATGGGAATATCCAAATCGCAACTTAGTGGTGCTGAGAAATTGGAACTTTTTAAAGATGATATTACGCATCTCATTGTATTTCAATCCCGGTTTTCAGATGAACTTTTCAAAAATAAACTACAACAAAAACCATATTGCATCCTGACAGTGATGAATGGATGCCAAGAAGATGATTCCATAAACTTTTATGACTACAGTGTGGTAGATATGCAGATAGATCAAAATCAGCCTTGTCTTGATGCACTTGAAGAATTTATACAAATGGAGGCAGATGAAGTATGACTTCTCCCAAACAACCTTCTATTGCAAAATTTAAAGAATTTGTTCTTGAAAGTGTAGAAACTGTTAAATCATTAGAGAGCGAGAGCATATACCCCTACATAGAAGAGCAACTTCAAATACTCATAGAAGCGGATCATCTCTATATACTTGTATTGGAACCGCCAAAGAGGTATAATATACTCTCTTTAGACAGAATCTATGAGCCTCAAATGAAAGAAGAACATCTTTTTTCAGAGGTAATCACCAAAAAACAGCCACTTCTGCTAAAAGATCTTGAGCATAGTCTGCTCTACAAAGAGAAATTGGACAATCTTACCGATCATGAGATTGAAGAGCTTGTTCTTGTACCGGTTTGGATACAAAAGGAAAAACGTGCCACTTTTCCCAATATATTGGTATGGGGGGCCATAGAGAAAAACTCGGATAAACAGTTTTCCCAAAAACAGATACTCTATTTGATCAAGTTTCTTGAGGGAGTCAAGCCCTATTTCCCAAATGTAGAGAACAGAGAGAAACTTACACTTGCACAATGCCTGGACAATACTCATGCGCTAGAGAAAGCCATTGCCAGAGATAAACAGTATTTCCATAGTATTATTCATGATGTAAGAACACCGATGAATGCACTTATCGGATTTTTGGATCTTTTAGCACTTAATGAAACGGATATAACCAAAAAAGAGTACCTTCATTCCGCACTCAAAAGCGGTGAACACATGGTACGGCTTATTAATGATGCCCTCGATGTCGCCAAGATTGAAAGCGGTGAGCTTCCCATAGAGAAAAAACCTTTCGATCTGCATGATGCACTTGCCGATACCGTTAAAATATTTTATGAAACTGCCCGCAAAAAAAATATTCTACTCTCAACCTATATTGATCCCCTCTTGCCGGAGAAAATCATATCCGATCAATACCGCATCAAACAGGTGCTTTCAAATCTTTTGAGCAATGCTATTAAGTTTACACCGGAAAACGGCAGTATTCTTATTGATATTGTACTTGACACAAACAAAAATGTGATAACCATTGCAGTTAGCGATACCGGTATAGGGATTAAAAAAGAGGCGCTAGAAGACATTTTTGTCGCCTACAGACAAGAGAGCAGTTCAACAGAGCGTGATTTTGGGGGAACGGGACTTGGACTTAACATTTCCTATCAGATCGTCTCTCTTCTTGGCGGTCGACTTCGTGTGGAGAGTACAGAAGGAGAGGGAAGCACATTCTCCTTTGATCTGCCTGCAATTACACCCGAAGAGACAAAACCGCTTATAGAGTTGACCAAGATTGACAAATCCGTACGTCTTTACAGATGGAAAAAAAGAAAAGATATCCGTGCAAAAACAATAAGACGCTATTTGAAACGTTTTCAACTCAATGTTGTGCTTGAAGACGCCAACGGAACCCTTAAAGAGATTTACCAAAACAGTAACTACAACAAGAGTGACATCTTCATCATAGAAAAACTATTTATAGATGAAGATGACTACGAGTATACGCAGCTACTCCTTGACAAAGGATGTTCTGTCATTTGGATAGAAGACACTTTTGGCATTACTTTTAATTACTTTAAAGGCAACATTGTCAAACTCTCCTATCCTATCTTAACCAAAAAGCTGTATGAAGCCCTCCAACACAAGGATCCACAAGAGTCGGAAAAACATGGTAAAACAATTGACTTTGATACAAATTTATCAGAGAAAAAAATATTGGTTGTCGATGATAACAGAATAAACCTCAAATTCATGGATGCGCTTATCACAAAAATGAATATGAAAGTCAGGCTTGCCGATGATGCGGAGACTGCATTGGAGAAACTTTCTGAAGAGAAATTCGACATGCTGATTATTGATGAGAATATGCCTAAAATGCTCGGAAGCGAAGCTATCGCTATCATCAAAGAGAAAATCAATAACAATGAAATGGAATCTTTGGCAATCATTAGTCTCAGCGGCGATTCGCACCATGGTGACCGAATACGAAAAGCCGGTGCAGATGAAGTCCTAACCAAGCCTGTTTCAATAGAACAGTTAAAATCAGTGATAGAGAAGTACCTTTCATAGAGATCATGCCGTTCCTACGCCATGATCCACCCTTTGCTCCTTCTGACGATCATATCTCTGCGTATCCACTTCTCTTTAAAAAACATTATCTGTTCTTCCTTAAGCCGTGCAGACTCGTAATACCCTTTTTCATGACGCTGTCGTTCCGCTTCAAAAAGTACCAAGGCAGAAGCTACAGAGACATTAAGGCTCTGCACCATACCCCGCATGGGGATCACCACGGTAGCATCCGCAAGCGAAAGTACCTCTTCTGATACCCCCTCTTTCTCATTACCCACAACGATCATCGTCGGTTTAGTATAGTCTATCTTGCGGAATGAAACAGCCTGCTCGTCCAAATGGGTTACCACGAGCTGAAATCCTTCCTCTTTTTTACTCTGGAGAAAAGCACTCTTTTGTGCAGTATCTACTCGTTGGCTCTCTATCCAGCGATGGGCACCCTGTGTAATAGTCTTGTGAATACGCAGTGCTTTGTCGTCATTGACGCTGTAATAGAAGTGAAGTACACCCGCCCCGTCACATGAACGCATGATGGCAGAGATGTTCTGGGAACTGTGTACATTATCACAAAACATTTGCAGATCAGGCTGTTTGCGCCGCAGCAGTGCATCAATCTTCTCAAGTCGTTGTGGTGTAAGCATGAAGCTCTCTATATGCCGCTGACTCTAAGCAGTTTTGTTTTACCGACCATCAGGTCAATACTCATGAAGATACGCTTGAATACCGACTCCTGACGGTACTCAAGGTTGTGCTTTTTACAGATCTCTTTAACGATGGGCTGCATCTTCTGATAGTAGCTCAGAGGCATATTGGGAAAGAGGTGGTGTTCTACCTGATAGTTGAGAAAGCCGTGTAGGAAGTCTTTCCAGTCCGAACCGGTATTGTAGTTGACACTCCCCATGATCTGACGCAGGTAGAACTCACCTGTGCTCTTGTGTGGTTCTGAGAACATATAGATATCCTCTGCGGAGTGATTAGGAACGATCACCAGAAAAGAGTGCAGATTGGCAAAGAACTCTGCCATGAGTATGATGATGAACGCCGTCCAGACCGCATGCAGTCCAAGCGGCAGGAAAAGCGCAGGGAAAAGCACAAATTTAATAACAATGTAAGGGAGCAGATACTCCATCCACAGCTCCAGTCCGTTCTTGGTACGTGGGTTAAATTCAAAGTCCCTAATCTCCAGCTTCGCCTGATCACGTCGCTTTTTGTTCTCCAAAATTCGCAGCGTATTGGGTGCATAGTAGGTAAACTTCCATGTGCCTGCAAAAGCGTAGATGATGACATAACGAAGCCACATCGGTGTCTTTGACTGTATCAGCCACTGTAGATTACGTTCAACCTGATCAGGGTCCTCATCTTCCCCCAGATGGTAGTGGTGCATAATGTTGTGCTCATACTCCCACGCCTGCGGTTTGATCCAGTCAAGCCAGTCAATATAGCGGCGTGCTCCCTTGGCGAAGTGCTTCTTGGTATAGCGCTCGGGAATGTTGGGTACCTTATCGTAGGCGCCATGCAGTACAGGGTGGGTCACGTTCGACCATCTGGCAACATTGCCGGTACTGATACAGAGTGCCGCCACCACTGCCGCCGGCCAAAATATCCACCCAGAGAGTGCTCCATAAAAGTACTCCGTCAGTGTCAATAGCAGAATGATCGCATATCCAAAAAAGGTGAACGCCCTGCCCCAGCGCTCCATTTTCAGAAGATGCTGAAAATCCTCCTCAGATGGTAGTTCCATCGTTTCTTTGATGGCATTAATGTCTCTTTCGAGTTGTTCTTTGTCAATATCTTCGTAACGTGCGTATTGGGATTGCTTATTGTGCTCCGGGGTTTTACTCATCTCTTCTTCCATTAAAAATAATAATTATTATAGTAAAATATTATTAATTTTCTGTATCGCCGCACAGAGCCGTACTTTTCAGGTATAATGACATCCATATTAATACAAGAGACCACTATGTGCGACTACAACACCCTCACCGATGAGGAAAAACTTCACTATCATCAACTGCTACTCGAAGCAGCCGACAAGTTTGGCGGAAAGAACTTCTTTCTCCATCTTCTCGAAGCCATCAGAGAGACATCACCCCATCCCCTGACCACTGCCAATCGTACCTTTACCATGGAGCTGGGAGAAATCAAGTGGAACAAAGTGATATTCAACGATAAACTTCAACTGCTCCAGAAGATGCGTACCGGCGAAAGCGAACGCCAAAACCTGCTGCCTGAGGAGAGTGCCTCCAACTATAAAAAGGTACTCAACCTTGTGCGTACCCTCAAACCCATCGTCTTTCATGTCAAACCGGCAGACAAGGCACAGGGACCGGGGTTCTTCTTTCAGCCTTTCGAGGTCGTAGATGAAAAAACCACACGTCTCAATCCGCTCTTCGATGCCCTCTTTTTCTGCGCCATCCCCACTGTCAAAAAGATACTCAACTATGAACCCCGCTAAAGACGGCCAAAAACGTATCAATATCCGCTACGGTCTGGATGTCGGTGTGGTGCTCAAGGAAGACCAGCCCACCGGTTACATCACCTACGGAAAGGTGCAGAAGATCCTTACCAACTCCCCTACCCATCCCCACGGTATCAAAGTACGGCTCAATACCGGAGAAGTAGGCAGGGTCAAGGAGATACTATGACGCTTTTCATCGACGGCGATGCCTTTCCCAACCTGCTCAAGCCGATCGTACTCAGAAGTATCCAACGGCTGCATATCCCTACACGGGTGGTTGCCAACAAACAGATCAACATCGGGAACTCAGCCAATATTGAATATATCATCGTCGATCAGGGTGCCGATGTGGCAGATGATTTCATCGCAGATCAGTGTCAGAAAGGAGATCTGGTCATTACTGCGGATATTCCCCTCGCGGACAGGATCATCAGCAAAGAAGCCCATGCGATTGACCATCGCGGAGAGCTCTACTCGACTGAAAATATCAAGCAGTACCTTGCCATGCGAAACTTGATGGAAAGTATCCGCGAGAACGGAGAGATGACCAGAGACCCCAAACCATTCGGTACCAAAGATGCCCATGCTTTTGCCAACCAGTTCAATGCCTTTTTGTCAAAGCATTACAAAAAGAGTTAGGCGCTGAGGTTCATCAGGGCTTCATGCATGTCAAAATAGGCGACGAAAAACTCCATCATTACACGCCACATAATCTCCATACAGACAAAACAACCCACGGACAACATCAACAGCCATATACGCTGCTTTATCGTCGTAACAGCATAGAACTGCTCCTTTTGCTTGCTGAAATAGCGTGTCAGAAGCCATTTTCCCACATAGTAACTGACAAAAGGGATCACCACTGCACCCATGACATACATCAAGATAAGCAATGATGGTGTAATAAATGTTTTAAAGGTCAGAAAGTCGATCATACTTCCAGTACCAATTTGACCGGACAGTGATCACTCCCCATGATGTCATCCAGTATCTCTGCTTCAACGATCTTCTCTTTGAGGTCTTCGGAGACAAAGAAGTAGTCGATACGCCAGCCCACATTTCGGCTTCTCGCACCCGCACGGTAGCTCCACCAGCTATATCGGTCCACCGCATCAGGGTGCATATAGCGGAAAGTGTCTACATAGCCGTTTTCCACCAGTTTGTCCATCCATGCACGCTCGATGGGCAGGAAGCCCGATGTGCCTTCATTCGCTTTGGGGCGTGCGATGTCCACCTCTTTGTGTGCGGTGTTGACATCACCGCAGAAGATGATGGATTTGCCCTGATTGCGCAGTGTATTGATGTGCTCAAGGAATCGGTCGTAAAATGCCAGTTTGTAAGCAAGACGCTCTTCTCCGCTCTGTCCGTTGGGGAAGTAGATGTTCAGCAGTACATAGTTGTCGAAGTGATACTCATTGATGCGCCCCTCATCGAGAATATCCACATGTTCACAGGCAAACGGCTCGCCCTTGATGTCCGTAAAGAGCGCCACACCCGACTGCCCCTTTTTCGAAGAGGAGTTGATACTCTGAAATTTGAACTTTCGCTTAAAGAGCGTGTCAGGTATCTGGTCGGCCTCTGCCTTGATCTCCTGCAGACACAGAAAGTCCACTTCCGTCTCATCGATCCATTTAAGTGCTTCTTTTTTATCTACCGCGCGAATGCCGTTGACATTCCATGAGATGAATGTAAGTTTGCTCATAGTCAAATCCTGTTATTTTAATCCTAATAAATAGAGACAAAATCATAACCAAAAAGGCTTAGCACTATGGCAGCGGAAGACAAAGAACGGTGGAACGCCAAACACAGCAGGGACGAAATGCCCCACACACCCATAGAACTGGTCACACGGTACACATCGCTCGCACCGGGTAAACAGGCGCTCGACATTGCCTGCGGCAATGGAAGACATAGCAAATGGCTGGCAGAGCAAGGCTTTGAGGTCGACGCACTCGACATCTCCTCGGTAGCCATCGAAAAGCTGCAGGATATTCCGGGTATCCATGCCAAAGAGGTAGACTTTGACACTTACACACTTCCAAAAGAGAAGTATGATCTGATCGTCAAGGTCTATTTCCTGCAGCGCAAGCTCTTTACACAGATGATCGATGCGCTCAAACCGGGCGGTATCATCATCTTTGAAACGTTTCTCCACCACCCTGACAACGAACGCGAACCCTCCAACCCTGCTTTCAGGCTCAACGAAGGCGAACTCGAAGCAGCTTTCGACGACCGCTGCGAACTGCTGCACATCAGCGAGTACCGGGACACCGACTACATGGGGTACAAAACCATGAAAGCAGCAATGGTCGCACGTAAAAAGGCGGGTGGTATGAGTGATGAGGATTTCTGGGGCTGAAACGCCACAAGCCTTATGACTTCTCCAAAGCCTCCAGAGGGGAGGGGCGTGTTTTTTTTCTACGTTCTTCACCTTTATAGGTCTGCTCAGCCTCGTAAAGATCCCTGAAGTCTTCTCTCAGGCTAACACCTGCCATCTCTTCAAACTCATTAAACTCCTCACTGGGGACAATGAACGATATCTCCGTGACATGCACCATATTGAGTTTCGGGTCAAACTCCTCCTTCTGAAAGGCAACATAAGCAGCCACAATCCGTTCCTCTTCTTTACCAGGCATTTTCTTCCGGGCATAACGTAAAAATTTTGGAGAGAGTCCAAGCTCCTGTATCTTGTCTATTTTCTCCTGTTTTGCCTGCTGTACTGTCTCCACTGACGCATCAGGATTGCGCAGTCCAAAATAGTCACCGGTCAAAATTCGTTTGAATGTCCTTCCCGGTGATTCCACGGCCTTCTCTTCCCTCTTACCACCAAAAAACTTTTTCAATAATGCAAACATATGACTACACTTTCCTTTTTTTTAATACTACCATATTCTTCCCGTTATCTGCAAGAAACTCACACCCATACATCTCTGCAAGAACCCTAAATGTTCTCGGTCTGAAAAAGACGATGTGTGTCGGATCTTTGTGGTAATACCACCTTTTAAATACCTCTGGATCATTGGGATGGAACTGTGTCTGCAGTGCCAAATACCCACCCGGAGTCAAGCGTTCCACCAACTGTTCAAAGACACTTTTGGGGTCATGCAGATGTTCAAATACCTCTGTCGATACAATGAGTTCATATTTTTTAGTATGCCACTGTGTGTCGGGATGATAAATGGGGTCGTACACATCGGTATCGATGTTCATATCTTTTAATATGTCAGCCAACAGTCTGCTTCTTCCGCAGCCAAAATCAAGCGCATTTTGAGGCTGACCTACCTTTGGTAGCACAAAGTCCACAAAGCGCTGGAAATAGGCTCTATACCCTGCATCGTTCGCATCATTCTCATGGAGGTCGTAACGGGCTTTCTGTACCTCTATGGGCTGATAGCAGGAGGGGTCCTTGAAGATGTACTTGCAGGGTTTGCAGTGATGGTAGGCAATGCCGCTCTTTTCATCCTGAAAGGTAACGGTCTTTTGATTGCAGATGTGACAGTGCATAGGCTGCCCTCCTCTTCTTCAGTGAGAAACTATAGCACTGTTTTGGTTACAGATCATAATATTAAAGAGAATGTAAAAACTATAGAGACATTTTTTAACTAAACCTGTAAATGCATCACAACCGTAAGAGCTCAAAGAAGTAATTTGCTGAAAATTGCCTTGAGGTGTCCGTAGCAAAAAACTATCCTTAGACAGTTTACTGTCCACAACTGTACCTTGTCTAAACATTGTTGTAAGAAAGACTACAGACATACAAATCATACCCCATCTGCGCTATAATAACCCCAAATATTCCAACACAGGAAAACCCATGAAACGAAGAGACTTTCTAACCGCTGCCGCTGTGGGTGCAGGTACTTTGACACTGAGCGGCTGCCACAGACCCGAAGAGAAACAAGACGGTACGCAGGTACACATCAACAAAGGCAAAAAGGTGACGCTCAAACTGGCAACCTCTTGGCCGGCACACTTTCCCATCATGGGGACGGGGGTAGATGCGTTTGCCAAACGTTGTTCTGAAATGAGCGGCGGTACACTGGAGATCAAAGTCTTTGCCAAGAACATCCTCGTCCCCGCCATGCAAGTGTTCGATGCCTGTTCGGCAGCACAAATAGACGCATTTCACTCCGGCGTTTACTACTGGAAAGGAAAGAACCTCGCTTTCTCCATTTTCGGCGGGATGCCACTGGGGCTGACGAGCGAAGAGATGATCACATGGCTGAAGTACGGCGGCGGGTATGAACTGTGGCGTGAACTCTACGGCAAATTCAACCTCTATCCGCTCATAGGCGGTACCACCGGTCCCCAGATGGGCGGCTGGTTCAAAAAAGAGATCAAAAGCCTTGCCGACCTCAAAGGGCTGAAGATGCGTATCCCCGGACTAGGCGGAGAGGTGATGAAGAAGCTGGGGGTCAACCCCGTACTGCTGCCCGCAGGAGAAATATACACTGCACTCGAACGCGGTACCATCGACGCGACCGAATGGGTCGGACCGGCACTTGACAGCATGATGGGCTTTGCCAAGGCAGCACCCTACTACTACACCGGTTGGCACGAACCCGGCTCCATTCTGGAGCTGACCTTCAACAAGGCACGCTGGGAAAAACTGAGCGAAGAGCACAAAGCCATCATTACCGAAGCGAGCAAAGCCATGACCGGAGACATGCTTCAGGAGTTCCGCTACAAAAATGCCAAAGCACTCGCGCAACTGCCCAAAACCGTACAGATCAAGACCTTCCCCAAAGAGATGATGGATGCCGCCAAAAAAGCACTCAAAGAGGTACTGGCCGAACAGAGCGCCCAAAGTCCCGACTTCAAACGGGTACTGGCAAGTTATGAAGCCTTCTACAAACTCAACAAGCCGTGGGATGACATCAGTACAAAAAACTTTTTGGAGATACGTGGATAATGGTCAGAGACCCCCACACGGGGTTCTGATGAAAGGAGACTATGCTATAAAGGTAATGCCGCAACTGTAAGAGGGGTCATAGGGCAATCAGAGGAAATCGCCGACATCCCCTTATAGACAATAGATGAAGGAAGTATTGATAACCTTCGTTGAACAGATATTCATCATCTGAACACACAAAGTATACTGCAGGTCTATTACCGCTGTATTACCTCTACTCCCAGAATGGAAGCAATACGGCAACCTGTTCTTCACTGAGAACCGCAGTCGTATCGGCGATGCATTTGAGGTGTATTTTACTGGCTTCAAGTTTCAGTCTGGCTATCTGCTCAAGCTGTTTCTCAACACTTTTGGGGTCTTCTCTGTCGATCATCGCATCAGCCACTTCCATTTCAAGCGGTTCGAGCTGCTGTTTGATCTTTGCAACACCACCCATGGTCTCTTTGCGTATTTTCAGAAGTTTCTCTTTCTGCTCCGGTGTCAGCCCCAGTTTTGCTTTGTCCCAGTTTTGAATGAGCAGCTTGGTCATGTGCGGAAGGTTGTCAGAGTTAATGAGGAACGGTGAGCTTTTCAATGCAGCCATGGCATCGTTCTTCAATATCTCTTTGATCATACGTACGAAATCAGGATGCGGATACTTCTCAAGCAGATAATCGGCGATCTCTTTAAGTTCCTTTTGTGTCACTTTGCCTTTAAGCGAAGGCATCACACCGAACTTTGCCACTTTGTTGGACTCACAGACCGATTTGGAGGCGGATGGATGCTGCACATAGTCAACAATGAAATCTACCTGTTCCTCATGCCCTTTAATGGCATCTTTGAGGTGAAAGATCACCGCATCGAATGCCGGAGCGGTCAGTGTCGGGATCTGCTCCGGCTTGGGCTGTTCGAGCATATGGCAGCTCGCACAGTGTTTCTTGACAAGAGCTTCACTGTTCCCTGCAAAAGCAACGGCTGACGCCGCACCTAAAAAGAGTAGCGTTTTTTTCATCATTATACTTCCTTGGTGTTGTTTTTGTATATTATATTCGTACAATGTTAATTCTGTGTGAATTCATTTCACTTTTAGATGGATCGTATGTCGTTTGCTCTTGATCGTAAAAGGTCTTTTGCTGTCAGACATAAGGGTTATACGAAGCGTATTGTTGTCATAGAAAGTCACATCGACATCTTCCGGGAACTGCACACCCTTAATGACATCATGACCGTCCAGCGGTACCAGATAGAGCAGATAGCTTTTGTATGGCTTTATGGTAATGGTTCCTGTACGCTTCGCAATACGAAAAAACGTTTCATCCAACCGTTTCGTATGAAATGTCCAACTTCGTCTCTTTTTGCTTCCTTTGTCTCGATAGACCACTTCTACCCGATAATCAGTGTCATATTCCAGACGCTTCATCGGAAAAAGTGCAAACTGATGCGAGGTAAAGCGACCGTGTGGATCGTTGCTTCTGTTCATAATGCGTACCGGAACAACCTCTCTCCCTCTCCCATCGTAAAGTTTGAAGGAAATCAGTTCTACCTTGTAAAAGTAGAAGTCGTTGAAAGCAACGCTGATGGGAAATCCAGACACATCATAGTCCGGCAGAGGATCCGGTATCTCACTGTAGAATACAGGGGGCACATCTGTCTGTCCATCATAGGGGTAGAACACGATTTTTGGGTTGTACTCATTGTTAGCGTGTTTTGCAGAGAGAAAGCGTTTCTGTGAAATACGGTGCTTTTTGTCCCTGCATACTCCATAGACATAGCGCCCGTATCCTTTGAAAGAGGGTTCATGGCAGAGTGCATTGAGCCTACTATTCCCCATCAGGTAGACAAAGGCACTCCACTCTGTATCTTTTCTCTCCTGTGACACGCCGACACCCGCTTCATCGATGCTCATATCCAAAAAACCGAAGCGGTGATAGATCGCAGAGAAGAGCCCGTCAATGGAGTTTCGGGCATCAGGATTTTTGGTAGAGAGATTCTCACTGACCTGAGAGGAAAGATACCCCGCACGGAAAGCCCTATCTGAGGGTCTTCTGCCTGTAAAACCTCTGTGTCCGGGGATCTCATTATGGGACGTGACATGATTCCAAACCAGGTAGTCAGCATGTGCCTGCGCCGCAGCAGCGAGAGACTCATTGTGTATCAGTGTGTTCATCCCCATGGACTCGCGTATCTCATTCAGCAGACTCAGTGCCTCCATTTTTTCATAGGAGATATCCATTTGGGGTGGTTTATACCTGATCATCTTTACCGCACTGGCGGAGAGCCACAGGCTGTTCATCATAACGAGAATTACTACTACAGAGAACCTGTACACAAGCGACCCTTTCTTTTTTTCAAGGCAGATTATAGCACTTTAAAGTACAATATCACAAAAAGGATCATACATGTCAGATAACCAGGAACAGCAGCTTGATGAAAAATTCTTTGAAAGAGCCGATGCCCATATTGCCCTTGCCAACGGACATATCAACCAGCAGGTACAGCCCGGTCTTGTCAACAATTCCCTCCTCTATGCGGCAGCACGCTTCAGCGCATGGATCAGCGCAGCAGGTTTGGAAAGCGGTGAAGCAATGATAGCGAAGAAAAAGGAGCTGATGGATTATTTTGTCGGACAATATGCCTCCATGCTTGAAGAAAATCTGGAGAACTACGCACAAAACTACGACCTTTACATGGGCATTTCAAAAGATCAGGCAAAAAAGCAGTAAACACCTCTATCCGAACATGCTCTTGGCTACCAGCAGCGAACCAAACGCCACAAAGATCATAAAGCCGAAGAAATTCCGGTAGTAACGGTTGTTAATCATCACAGCCACCACCGTACCCGCCATCAGCATCACACTCAGAAGCCCATACAGAATGAACATCAGCACGATCTCATCATGCGGCAGTTCCATCGGCTTTTCATCGGGTAGTACAAAGGTCTGCAGTCCCACCCAAGCGATCCACAGATAGACCATCACAGAGAAAAATGCCGTCCAGAAAAGAAACTGTATCTTGCCGCTTCGGATGAGCATGGTAAACTCCTTAAAAATACTTCTGTTATCATACCACAACACGACCTATACTTGGAGACACCCATGAATCTGCCTGCCAAACTTTCTATATCCCTGCTGCTACTGCTTCAAAGTAGTTTTGCCAGGGAGATATTTATCGACCGCTCTGCCAATGGACTTGCCTACCTGACACTCTCTGAACAATACTGCAAAACAAACGGCTCGGACAAAACCCTCTGTCAGGAGAAAAAACTGCGATACATCGACCCTGACGATAGTGACCTTCCCTCCTTTATGAAAGATCTCTCCGCATATATCAAACCGCAGTTACAGCATTACAGGGCAGAGAAACTCAAAGAGGATGTCCTCTCGCTGGTCAAGGACTTCAAAGGGGACATTCAGGGAGAGTGGTACAACCACACCGAGATCGACCTCTTCAGCAAAACACCTGCCACCTACACACTCAGCGTTACTTCAAGCAGCTATACCGGTGGAGCGCACGGTGCCTACGGCATTGCCTATGAGAACTTCGATATAAAGAGTCAAAAAAAGATAGGGTTGGAGCAGCTCTTTTTACCGCATACCGAAGAGAAACTCCTCAAGATCGCAGAACAACATTACCGACACGCCTCTGCACTCAAACCGTACGAGACACTTGCAGATGACGGCTGGTTCGAGAACAGTTTCAAACTTGCCGACCAATTCGCACTCACTTCCCGAGGGCTCAACTTTCTCTACAACCAATACGAGATCAAATCCTATGCGGATGGTATCACAACATTTCTGCTGCCCTACTATAAGATCAGAGAGCTCATCGACCCGAAGGGACCACTTGCTTTCGCACTCTCACAGCCCAAAGAGACGCACGCCACATTTGACAATGAACATATGACGATCCGGCTTCAAGCCCAAAAGAACCAGGATGGTACTGTCTCCGTCACCGCATCTATGACCGCCAAAACATCCGCCCTTCATGGCTGGCTCTCCATCTCCCTGCCTCAGATACACAGCAAAAAGGTACTCACTCAAACCTACCGAAACAGATTCGACCGCCTCATCTCTTACGGCCTGCACAACAAGATCTACGATGCCAAACTTCACAAAAGCAAACAGGCAGACTACCTGCTCATAGAAGCAGACAAAAAACCTTGGCAGTATAGCAAAACCTATACGACACGTTTCAGGTTCATCCCTCATAGGCATCTCAAAGAGCTCATCATAGACCTCCGCGGGATGCTCAAGACCCAAAACGGTACCTACGCACTCCCCGATGAATACGAAGGCATCTATGGGCAGCAGCATTTTAAGAACTACCGGGTTTTTTTGGAACTTTAAAGTCGGCTACCTATAAATCAAAAGACAAATTGGCAAATGCCCCTTCGGCACTCAGTGCACTCTTGTAACGTGTGTCAAGCATTCTGACCCTTTTACTCTCCATGTCGCATATAGCAATGCGAAAATTCGCGCCCATTTGCGGCTCGACAATGCAGATAATCTTGCCGTCATATTCGCGTGTCGTATGTATGATACCCTGCAATTTTGGAAAAAAGTACTTGGGGTAACTCAGCGGTGTAATCTCTACAATCTTGATCTGCCTGTTTGTATCGAGGGTGTCCAAGAGCAGTTGGGCATCTTCCATACTTTCAAACTGCACACACCAATCATCGAATTCTTTATTGAAGTGTTTCAGGTCTTCATCCAAAAAACCGCCGGCTAGTGATTGTAAAGCAAAAATTTTCATCTGTATGATCCTACTCCCTCTCTACTTTTCCGCGCAGCTTCTTTTTGGCGGCATGTTTCTTCTTGGACTGGATCCGCCTGTTCACTGCCCCTTTAGTCGGCTTGGTGGGAATGCGCTTTTTCTGTACCGTATTCACACTCTTAATGAGCTCTGCCAGCCGCTCCAGTGCCTCCTCCCTGTTCTGCTCCTGACTACGGTGTTGTTGCGACTTGATGACGATGATACCCTCCTTGGTGATACGCTTGTCTTTGAGTGAGAGCAGTTTCTCTTTGTAGAACTCCGGCAGAGACGAAGCGGCGATGTCAAAACGCAGATGCACCGCCGCCGCGACCTTGTTGACCTTCTGCCCGCCCGAACCGCTGGCACGTATGGCAGAGATCCCTATCTCGTTTTCGTCTATGGTGACGGTGTTGGATATGTGTAAACTCATGCTCTTACCATACTGTTATGATTCATCATCCAAACTCGCCGGCAGCTCCAGCGCCTCTATGTGCCCCAGTGCCCCGACACCGGCAATGCCCTGCAACGAGCCGTACATCTCTGTGGTATTCTGCAACACGCCGTCTATAAGCTTTTGGCGCCGTTTCCATGCCGCCATGAGACTTCGGCGCTCTTTGTCCAGTTCGTTCTGCATCTGCACAAAACCGTCCACGATGGCTTTGAGCTGCATTTGGAATTCGTTGCCTGTGAGGTAGTTGTAGAGCAGTGCCATCTTGTCACCTCTGTTCTCCTCTTTTTGCACCGTTTTGTGGATGCGTATGAGACTCTCCCGCAGCAGGCTGACCGAGCCTTTGAACTCATCGAGAGAGCAGACCCAAATGCCGTCCACCCATCCCATACGCTCCATGCCGTTGGGATAGACCGATGTCACCAACACACCGATGTCGGCACCCACTTTGAGCATATCCTGCTTGAGTTTGGCTATCCAGTTGTCACTCCATGCTTTGGTGTTCTTGGACTCGTAGCAGATCACCCCGCAGTTTTGCATCTCTCGGGTATGTACCGTCTGCACGCAGTCGGCTCCAAACGCCCCTTTTTTGACCTCTTCGATGGTATCGAACGGAAACTGTGCTGAGAGCCAACTCTCGATAGCAAGTTCCAGCGCTTCACCCTGCACCTGCATGCTCCCCTGCTCCGCCTTGCGTTTGGCATCTTCAAGTGAGCGTTTGAGCTGTTCGAGCTGTTCATCTTTCTCTTTGAGCTTGAGTGCTTGGGACTCCTCTACCTCCTTGAGTCTGCTTGCCGCCATTTCATCGAACATTTTCTGCATTTTTGCTTTTTCGTCGGCAAGCCTTTTGTTGAGCTCCTGCTCCGCTTCCATCTTTGCCTTGAGTGCAAGCTCATCTTTTTCGCGTTTGAGCCGCTCTATCTCGATTTTTGCGGTACTGAGCTCCTGTATCTGCTTGGACTTCTGCTCCAACTCCTGCTGCATTGCCGCCATCGCTTCGCTCTGCTCTTCGACAATCTGCCGTTTGAGTTCATCTGCCAGCCTGGCACGCTCGAGCTTCAGCTGTTCTCTGGTCGCTTTGCGCAACTCCTCGTCAAAACGCTCCTTTTCTGCCAAAAGCGCTTCCTCTTTGGCTTTGAGCGCATCGAGATGGCTCTTGTACTGTTTTCGTGCTTCATCCACCTCTGCCTGAAGCTTCTGCCGCTCGGCGATCTGCTGCTGCTTGAACTTCTCTTCAATCTGGTGATAGAAGATCTCGTCAATATCTATCTGTGTACCGCAGTTGGGACATTGGATGGTATTGGGGGAAGGCATGGAGAACTCCTCTGATTTCATATGGGTATATTTTATCGAAAAAAGAGGAGAAAGATTGAAAAAAATGTCAAATTGCTATACTTTTAAAGAAATGCAAGCAGTGCAGCCGTAACCGCTACATTGAGAGACTCCACCCCTCGGTTCATCGGAATAGAGATACTCTCATCACAAAGCTTCTCGACAGCAGAGGAGACCCCTTCGCTCTCATTGCCGAGTACAAAGACGGTTTTGTCGGAGTAGTGCTGATCTTTGTAGCTTTTTGACGCATGGGAAGAGAGTGTATAGAGTACAGCACCCTCTTGTTTGAGACCCAAGAGGGTTGCTGCGAAGTTGGAGGTTTTGATGATAGGCATTTTGAAAAGTGTACCGGCGCTTGCCTTGATGACCAGCGGGCTGATCTGTGCTGCACCTTTGGTCGGCAGTAAGATCGCATCGATATTCCCAGCCGCACAGGAGCGGATGATCATCCCCAGATTTTGTGGGTTGGTCACGCCATCAAGTGCGATGATGCGGTAGTGTTGGTGTGTGGCTGTAAAATCCTCCACAGAGCCAAAATGCTCCAGCACGATATCCAAAGCCACACCCTGATCCTGCTTCGCATTCTTGGAGATGCGGGAGAGAGCTTTTTTGTCATGGTAGACAATGTCAATATTGCGCGCCTTTGCCTGCTTGACAATGGCATCAAGGACTTTGGCAGGTTTATTGGAGTCGGAGAGATGAAGCTTGTAGATGGAGATGGTATTGTCCTGCAACGCTTCAAGTACGGCATTGCGACCGTAGATGGTGAGTACCTTCTCAAAAAAGGCTTTTTTCTTCAGGTACTCGGCACTGTCATGCGAAGAGCGTTGAGCGCTGAGCGTTGAGCGCTGAGATTTATTAGCCATATTTATTTCAAAATAAACGCAGTGTGTCTATTTTGACTCTCCGTTCCATGCGATGTGCGGCTTACCGTTCTCGTCGAACTCGACTGCCGGCATTCCCATGATGTTGTAACCGCCGTCGACATAGTGGATCTCGCCTGTCACAGCTGAAGAGAGATCTGAGAGCAGGTACATACCCGAATTCCCTACCTCTTCGATCGTGACATTTTTCTTTAGTGGTGCGTGTGCCGCGTTCCATTTAAGCATAAAGCCAAAGTCACCGATACCTGCTGCTGCGAGTGTCTTGATGGGTCCTGCACTGATGGCATTGACACGGATGCCGTCACGTCCGAGATCTTCTGCCAGATACTTCACCGTCATCTCAAGGGCTGCTTTGGCAACACCCATGAGGTTGTAGTTTGGAATGTACTTCTCACCGCCATAATAGCTGAGGGTAAGTACTGAGGATTTGTCAGACATGATCGGTTTGAGTTCTCTGGTTACTTCTATAAGAGAGTAGACAGAGATATCCATCGCCACATCAAACGCCTCTTTGGAGATGTTCATAAAACGACCGCTTAGCCCCTCTTTGGGTGCGAACGCGATGGAGTGCACAATAAAGTCGATCTGACCGAAATCTTTCTCCAAAGACTCTCTGAGTGCCTTGATCTCTTCGGGTCTGCTCACATCACACGGATAGAGTCTTGAGCCGCATCCGAGATCTTCCGCGATGGGTGCGAGCTTCTGCTCGAATCGCTCGTTGAGGAAAGTGATCGCCATCTCGGCACCCTGTTCTTTACACGCTTTTGCAATACCGTATGCGATAGATTTTTTGTTGGCGATACCAAGTACCACCCCTTTTTTACCTTGCATTAACATCTGTTCATTCTCCAAATTAAAATTGCCGTATTTTATCATCATTGAGGTAAAATATAGTACCATTCGAAAAAAAGAACAGAAAGCAGTCATGAAAGACCTACTCATCATCAATACCGGCGGCACTTTCAACAAAATCTACAACCCACTTACGGGTACCCTCGATGTAGACAAAGACGCCACAGCCCTGCATGCTCTTGCTTCCAGATGGCTCACCTCGTTTCAGATCGTCAACATCATCGGCAAAGATTCACTGGAGATGACAAGTCAGGACAGACTAGAAATGCTAGCAACCATACACCAGTCCCCTGAAGAGAAAATACTCATCGTGCACGGTACGGACACCATGCATCTAAGCGCTGAATATCTGGACGATGCAGAAACACAAAAACAGATTGTACTTACCGGCGCTATGGTACCCTACAGTATCGACCCTGTCGAAGCAACCGCCAATTTTGCATCAGCATTCGGTTTTCTCTGCGCAGAGCCGAAGAGAGGTATCTACATTGCCATGAACGGCATTGTCACACCCTATGACCGTATCCGTAAAGACCGTACAAAAGGGGTTTTCCTGCCTCTATGAATGGTTCGCAACAGTAGGCGGAACAATCTCACCGCTTGCCTGCATCGAGATCGCTTCGGGGTATGTTTTGTAGTGTGCGCGCACAGCCTCCGCAAGACGCTTTTTAACTGCTTTGGTTACAGGAACAATCTTTCCTTCCGGTAGTGCGTCTATGAGTGACAGCAGCAGTCTATCCTGAGGTTTGGGCATCTTCTCCAGCCAACTGTAGAGCAAGGGACGATTGACATGGGAGGGTAAAGAGCCCATGATGCCCACATCGTTTTGGTCATGCACCAACAGTCCCGATGTCGTTCCCCTATCCAGCGTCAGTACCTGAAAGAAGTAGAGGGTATGGTAGTCGATCTGCTGCGACTTCTCTTCGGCGGTATAGGTACGGTAATACTGCAATGCCTGAAGTGTGATGCCGATATAGGCATCGATCACCGCTTTCCCGAAGCGTTGGGCGAATGCAAGATCTGCTTCAAAATTGCCACTGTTGTACCCCTCCAGGTAAAAATGGCTTACACCGCGGGTACGCCCCAGCACAGGAATGGTAAAATAACGCTCGGCCTGTGCCTCACCTGCTTCGTACAGTTCATCTGTAACTCGCTCAAGCGCCATGTCAAAATCACGCTTGAACACATCGTTTTTCAAAGAAGGATTCAAGTCACCCATCAGACGCCAATATCCACTCCCGTTACGCATCTGTGTCCAGGAGATATGCATATGCATGGAGGGTGCATGCGGATTGGCAGGATGGATGATGGTCGAGATAGCCGTGGCCGAACCGAGTCTTTTTTCGGGCATGTCATCATAGTGCACCTGGGAAATGTTGACCGATCCCGTGTCAAAAACGCTCTCGTCTCTTGTCTCGTAGCGTATACCACCACCGTGTATTCCACCGTCTCTAAGCCATTCCACGGCTTCACAAGCTTTGTCCTTACCCAATGTATGACTGACATCATCGAGCTTTTTAACAAAATAACCTTGCAACTCTTCTACCAGATTATATACTGCTTCCGCCTCTTTTGAAACTGCCATAGTACACATGTGTATCTCCTTGAGGGCACCTATAAAGTTCCTTGACTTTTTGCAATCATATCACAAGATCATTGCTATCTCGGATAAAATTTTGATAAATTATACATCAAGTGATACTTTTGAGATACTTTTGCGCTATAATTTATGCAATACATTATCAATTACTATGAAGGGAATAGCGATATGAAACGATACACATCCACACTGCTTCTGGCATCACTCTTTTTTGCAGGTTGCTCCAATGTAGGCGGTCCGTCAATGGCTGCATCAACCTATGAAAGACCGACACCGGCAAAAGAGGAGAAGTTCCACGAAACGATGATCAAAGTAGCACAGAGTACACAGTCCAACCCAAACTACAACCGTATGAAGCTCAACACCCCTGAAGAGAAAGAGTGGTTCAAGAACTTGATGTACCGACTCTGGGACAGACAGATCACAAGAGCACAGTTTATTGCCGAGGGTACCGCACGGTATCCTAATCATAAGTATGAGTTCACCTATATCGCCAACGCCTATCAGCGATACTAGTCCTGTTTCCCCGTCATCTCGTAGGTGATGGGGTCTATCGTACCCGCTTGAGCAAAACCTTTTAACCGTAACCGACAGCTGTCACATACACCACATGCTTTTTCTTCTGCCTTATAGCAACTCCAGGTATCAGCCAACGGTACTTCCATCTCCAGAGCTTTGGCGACGATCTGACTCTTTTTCATATGCACAAGCGGCATTTTGATGATAAGGGTCGTCTCATCTTTAGTGCCGAGGTTGATCGCTCTTTCCATGGCTTCGATATAGTGCTCACGGCAGTCCGGATACCCGGAACTATCCTCTTCGACCACACCGATGTAGAGTGCATCCGCCTCGTGCTTTTCCGCTATAGAAGCAGCAATAGAGAGAAAGATACCGTTGCGGAAAGGCACATAGGTGACAGGCACTCCCTCTTCCAGACCGCCGGTAGGTACCTCTATGCTTCTGTCCGTCAATGCAGATGCGCCGATCTGTTCAAAAAAAGGCAGGTCGATCTCATAGCGTTCAGCTGCTTTAAGTGAATCAGCGATCTTTCTAAAACACGCCAACTCTTTGCTCTCCGTCCTCTGCCCATAGTTGAAATGCACGGCAATAATGCTGTACCCCTCCGCTTTCGCAATGGCAGCACTCAGGGCGCTGTCCATACCTCCTGATATAATGCAGACGGCTTTTCTTCTCATCTGAACGATCCTTTTTAAGATGCTATTGATATTACCTTAGCTACGGCTAGGATTTCAAAAATCTACCTTGATTATGAACAAAATCACCAGTATCAAGTTTCAGGTATATGTTGGTGCGGTAATCATTCTGCATTTTACCAAGATTTGGGTAAAATGGCACCATGTTAATAGATTTAGTAAATGAAACCGACCTACTTGTCGATACTGACCTGCTGGAAAAGATCGCTGAGGATCTCACCCAACGCCAAATTGAACTTGTTGTCACGGACAATGAGGGGATCAAAGCCCTCAATACACAGCACCGGGGCAAGGAGGAAGCGACCGATGTCCTCAGCTTTCCCATGGGTGACAACTTTCCTGACACACCACTGGGGGTTATTGTCATATCCAAAGACTATGTCACACAGAATGCACAAGCCTACGGACACAGTAATCAGGAGGAGCTCACCCTCCTTTTTATACATGGGTTGCTGCATTTGGTAGGATATGACCATGAGATGGATGAAGGACAGATGCGAAAGAAAGAAGAAGTGATCATAAACGCATGGAAATTGCCCAAAAGTCTTATTGTGCGTAATCAAGGCGGAGAATCATGAGTTTTCTGATTTTTGTCATTGCCATGGGTGTACTCATATGGGGTGCTGACCTTCTCATACACCAAAGTGAGAAGATCGCACTGCGGTTTGACATTCCCGAATTCATCATCGGTGCCACACTCATTGCATTGGGAACTTCACTGCCGGAGATGGCTGCCAGTGTTGCCGCAAGCATAGGAGACAAACCTGACATTGCCATCTCCAATGTCATCGGAAGCAATATCCTCAATATCACACTCGTACTCGCAGCAGTCTTTCTGATCGCCAGAAGGATCACACCAGACAGAGACTTCTTCGCAAAAGACAGCACATGGGCTTTAATGCCGGTATTTGTATTTGTGCTGATGATCATGGACAATATGATCTCACGATTCGATGCGGCACTGCTACTGCTTCTGATGGGTGCTTATCTGCTCTTTCTGCTGCAGGATGCAAAAAACATCCCCGAAGAGGATCTTGAAGATATCGCGAAAGAGCCTTTCAGCTGGGTCAGTACCGTTCCCATGCTTTTTATCGGCTTCTTCCTTGTCATCGTGGGCGCACACTTTACTGTCGAAAGTGCCTCGGATATCGCCAAAAGCTTAGGTATCTCCGAATGGGTTATCGGGATTGTGCTCATCTCTCTTGGTACGTCTCTTCCCGAACTGGTCGTCAGCATCTCTGCCGCACTCAAAGGAAAAGTCGATATGGCAATCGGAAACATTATCGGTTCAAACATGGCAAACACAACAGTCGTACTCGGGTCTGCTGCATTGGTCAAGCCGATGCCCATAGAGTCACTCACCTATCTCTTTGATATAGCGACAATGGGTGTGGCGACACTTTTGCTCGTTTTCCTCACAGCAAACAAACTCTACACCAAATCAGCCGGTATCAGCCTGGTGATCATCCTCGGGCTTTTCCTGGAGCATACCATCCAGAGTATCTGAAGATACACTAAAAGAGGTCGAGTTCCCTCATGACCTTTCTCTTTTTTTTCACGCTTTTCTTCTTTGCCGGTCTTGCCTGCGGTATTGTATGTGCCGGTACCGGTGAGGATTCCAGCGATTTCTCTATCTCCAAACGCTCTGTCTCTGTCGGTTTTTTACGGAAATAGCCGTGTGCGTAAAGCCATTTGTATATCTTTGCCGCCATAGGACCGGAAGTACTTCCCCCGTGACCACCATGCTCTACAAGCACCGTTACGACATATTGCGGGTCACCATAGGGGGCATAGGTGGTGATCCATGCATGTGAGCGGTGAAAATAGGCAAGCTCTGACTCTTTCAGACGCTTCACAGTGGACTGAGGAATGGATGTCACCTGGGATGTACCTGTCTTTCCTGCTGCAATAACTGGAAGATTATGCATTGTCCGGTAGGCTGTACCTCCCGGTGTATTACAGACATCATACATCCCTTTACGTATCTCGGAGATTGAAACAGGATTGAAAGCGATCGGTTTAATGACCGTCTTCGTTTCATTTCCGTCAACCAGCTTTGCCACACGCGGGGTAACAAGATTGCCTGTAGCCACCAGTGCCGTATAACGTGCCACCTGAAGTGGCGTGACAGAGTCATATCCCTGCCCAATTGCAGCAATAACCGTTTCTCCTTTATACCAAGGCTGCTTGAAGCGACGCATCTTCCACGCTTTGTCAGGAATAACACCATTATATTCACGCGGTAAATCTACACCTGTTTTGACTCCCAGCCCGAAAGAACGGAGGTTTTTTGCCATGGCATCAATACCTACTTTGAGACTTTTATTGTAGAAGTAAACATCACAACTTTCACGTATTGCTTTTCGTAATGTTACATTACCGTGTCCATAGTGCTTCCAACATCTAAATTTATGAGAGCTGCTCCCTATCGTGATATACCCTTTACAATACTCCCCCTGTTCAAGTATTCCGGGATGTGTTTTGTCAAATGCTAGAGCCATTCCCATTTTGATGGTCGAACCGGGAGGATAGGTCCCATGGGTGATCTTGTTAGTGAAAGGATGGGCCAGATCTTCCTGAAGTGCCCGCCAGTCCTTCGTACTGATTCCTCCTACAAAAAGGTTCGGATCATACGCAGGGTAACTCACTGCCGCAATGATCTCACCCGTCACACGCATGACAATCGCTACACCTGTCTCTTTCATTTTAGCAAACTCTTTATAGATCATCTGCTGCAGATTGATATCGATGTTGAGAGTGAGGTTCTTATTGTCCTTGGGCGGTACTTTTTCCAGTGTCTTGATCGCTTTGTTCGTTGCCGTTACTTTATTGACAATATACCCCAACTCTCCCTGCAGGACTTTGTTGTAGTAACGTTCAAGACCGGTTTTACCAACCTTCCCTACCACATCCACCACCTCATCTGCACTGTTCTCTTTTTGGTTGGAACGGCCCGTATAGCCGATGATATGCGCTACATACCTTCCGTAGGGATAATAGCGCTTGGTCTCTGCCTCTATCTTGATATCTTCATTAAGGCTCAGCTTGGCATAGGCACCCATCATATCGGCATAAGGAATGAAGTCGACTACCTTGATGAACTTGTGGTTGTAGGGTGAGTTCTGCTTCTTGTAGACCTTGTAAAGTATGGTGGTATTGAGGTCGGGAAAGGTCTCGGAGAGAATCTCTCCCACTGCTTTGAGTTGTTCTCCTCCTGATTCAAGATGCGGTCTGACAGAGATGGAAAAACCGATCTGGTTCATCGCAAGCAGATTGCCGTTAACATCGGTGATCTCTCCTCTGACAGGCTTGATATACTCCTTTCGCTGGACATTCTCTTTGGCAAGTTCTTCATAATAGTAATTCGACTTGATACTGACATGATAGAGACGGGTAATCATGATCGCCCAGACAGCAATAAATATCAGAATAACAAACTGATATCTCACAGTATCACCGCCATAAGAAGATCCACTACCAGAGGATAGAGCAGAATATCATCCAAAATGATGTTTTCTGTCTGAAAAACAAAATCATACGCCAGCAGAAAGCCCAGATAGACAAGATCGATCATCAGTACCGTCAGAAATGGGGTACACACCTTGCATTTTCTGAAATGGACAAAGTGCGGATACATGAAGATGTAGACGAAAAGTATCGCGATTGATACCAGAAAAAACGGCAGGGAGAGATTGATATCCATATTGATCAGATAGAGCAGTGAGATCACAATGTAGGAGATACGTCCCTGGTCTATCCCCCGTATGAGAATATATCCCATCACACCGATGAAAAGAGGTAGATAGACATAGATAGAGATGATCATCGGATAGAAAAGCACGAACAAGATCACCAGTATCCAGAGGAGCAATTTCTGCAAATAGCGTGTCATCGTCATATTCATCTGTATGCTTAGACCTTGTATACCAGTGCTACTTCATTGCAGACGGGGAAGTGTATACACTTGATGCAGTCCGCCCATATCTTGTGCTCGGGAATACTCTCTTTGTTGATTTCTCTGAAACCGAGTTTCTCAAAGAAAGCAGGCAGATAGGTCAATACAAGCACATCTTCTTTGACACCCAGTACCTTTGCCTCTTCAAGGGTAAACTTCACCATACGCTTTCCAATATTCCGTCCGCGGTAAGCTTCATCCACGATCAGGCTCCGGATCTCAGCCAGTCGCGGAGAGTGAATATGTAAGGCCGTATAACCTACCAGTTTATCATCTTCTTTCGCAAGCACATAGGAACGGATATTCGTAGCCATCTCATCCTCACTGCGTTCAAGGATCGTTCCATCCTTGACTTTGTCTGCGACAAGCGCCTCCATTGCGGGGATGTCATCGAGCTTCGCTTTGACCAATTCGATCACGATGCATCCTCCGTCTCCTCTTCATGCAAACCGACACCAAATATCGTATGGAGGATCTCCCGGTGTACTCTCTCATACCCGTTCTTTTTGAGGTTCGATACCGAGATGGAACCCGGAAATTCCCGCTTGAGTTTGTTACGCTCTTTCTGATTGAGCTTATCCATCTTCGTAAAGACCGTCAGGTAGCGCTGGTCGGGTCTGATAAACTCGGAGATATAGGCTTCCACATCATCGTCGATCTTTGCATGCGGGTGGCGTGCATCACGCAGGTGGATAAAGAGACGGATGGAGACACGCTGTTCAATGAACTCTACGAGATTACGCTGCCACACCTCTTTGAGAGATTTGGATACCTTCGCATAGCCAAATCCGGGAAGATCCACAAAACGGACGGGATAGCTCTCATCATTGTAAAGATAGCGTGTTTCAAAGAAGTTTATCAGCTGCGTTTTCCCCGGTGTGGCAGAGCTTTTAGCGAGGTTCTTGCGCTGTGTAAGCCCGTTGAGCGTAGAGCTTTTCCCGACATTGGAGCGCCCCAGAAAGACCACTTCGCTCATGTCTTCAGGCAGGGAATCCGCAATGCTCTGTGCCGACTTGATGAAGTTGGCTTCGACGATACGTGGCATACTCACTTTTTCTTCTCCATATCAAAAATAAACTTGACCGGTTTTTCTCTGTTTCCTTTGACATTGGCATTGCCTGTTTTCATGTCAAGAACGATCTCATCACCGTTGACATGGCGTTTGTTCACCAGATCGTCAATGACCGCCTTGCCTGTCAGTATGTACTCAGACCGCTTGGGATAATAGGTGACCTTGTCCGCACTCCCTTTATAGAAGGCATCCTTCTGTTTGAGCTCGAATGTCACCTGACCGATCGCCTCATACTTTTTGGTCTCATTGTTCTCATTGAAATAGACAATGATCTCATCACCGTGTATCCAGTTCTCAAGCTGTATTACCTTTGCGTTGCCTATGAAGTGTATCTCCTTCTTCATATCCATCGCTTTCATATGGTCTGAAGTGACCTGCACCTTCTCGGCGAACAGGAGGGTGATCCCCAACAACAGTATGACCGTATATTTCAAACCTTTCAAATCTCTGCCCCTTTTCTCTATAAAATCTTATTATATCATTTTTCTGCCGTATAGAGAACCGCGTCAACACTCTCTGCATACACCTCTTTGGTTCGGGTATGGTATGCCATCCGCTCCCCATGCAGAATATTTTTATCCATCATGGCAACGAATGGCGAGGTTGCATACAGTATGGCTGTCGGTTTGTGATAGTAGCCGTGTTCAGTATGATACTCAAATCCGCTCTCCTGGTAGAAACGCACATTGCCGTCAAGATAGATATTGTCGCCTTTGTATCTTCCTTTGTCCGCCAACAAGCGTTTTACCGTATCGCTGTGGTAACGCAGTCCCTCCACTTCAAGCACACCGTTGCTGCGTGTCCCATGAGTTCCGAAAGCGACTCCTTCTCTTCCTTCTGTCGTTACCTCCGTAAAGGTTGTGTTCGTAAACTCCAGTTCTTTCTTTATATTCTGAGGTACATATTCATGATCGGCAAGTTTGGTCGTCATGGTCAGCACGGAGGTCAATGCAATCAGCAGCACCAGTAAAAATTCGAGTTTCAGTCCCATAGAGCCAAATACTTCTGTTCGAGTCCCTCTTTTTTGATGAGATACTCTATCATTTCCCTTACCGCACCGTCACCGCCTTTTTTGGTAAGGATCACATCGGCGATCTTGTCCACATAACTACTCGCATCTCTTGGTACAAAAGAGATACCCGCAGCCTTGAGCATGGGAAGATCGTTCAAATCATCACCGATGGCCGCCACATGTTCCATGCTGATGTCCAGCTTCTCCAAAAGTGCCTCAAGCACCTCTCTTTTGTTCTCGACACCCTGATAGAAATACTCGATACGCAGCTCTTTTGCCCGACGCGCCACAATATCTGACTTTCTGCCCGTGATGATTGCAACCTGACGTCCCAGTTTTCGCCAGGATGCGATCGCTAAACCGTCCTTAACGTTAAAAGACTTGATCTCATCACCCGTTTCACTGTATGTGATACGGCTATCTGTCATCGTACCGTCCACATCCAACACAATCAACTTGATACTCATAGTACGCCCTTGGTACTGGGTATACCGGCATTCTCATTGATCGTCACTGCACGTCTCAGGGAGACTGCAAGGGCTTTGAAAGCCGCTTCTATA
>JAJRRK010000141.1 GCA_024279555.1 Campylobacterales bacterium | reverse complement strand
TTCCGATACGGCACAGGAGATCGCAGACGGTAACTATGCAATACGGGCTGATGTCAGCAGTGATGACGAAGTTGGTCTACTTGCAAATAATTTCAACAGAATGGTCGACAGGCTTGAAGAGCAGATCGTCACACTTGACAGAAAAATACAGGAGAAGACCGAAGCATTACAGAAACTCGCGATCACGGATGCCCTGACACAGCTATACAACAGGCGCTATTTCAGCGATATCTCCGTAGAGATGTACCAGCTGGGAAAACGGAACAGTGAACCTTTGAGTGTGATTATGTTCGATATCGATATGTTCAAACATATCAATGATGCATACGGGCATCAGGTAGGAGACAAGGTCATTGTGGTGCTTTCAACTCTTGTCGGTCAGATCAAACGTGCAAGTGATATCGCTTGCCGTTACGGTGGAGAAGAATTTATTCTATTGCTTCCGAAAACAGACAAAAGAGGTGCGTTCGAACTTGCGGAACGTTTGAGAAAGGTTATTGAAGCCAATGAGATCATATTGGAAGATGGGACGGTTGTGAGATTCACTGTCAGTCTGGGGGTTTCTCAGGTGGATTATGAGAACGACAAGGATATCGAAGATGTGATAAGACGTGCAGATGATGCAATGTATATCGCCAAAAGAGACGGACGTAACAAAACACGTAAATTGTAAGTTGGGATATTTGGGTGGTACCTCGAGTCGGAGTCGAACCGACACGGCCGAAGCCACCAGATTTTGAGTCTAGCGTGTCTACCAATTCCACCATCGAGGCATGCGCTCAAACGCAGGTCGCATTTTACTCTCAGCCAACTTAAAAAGAGATGATATACTGTAGGTGTAGAGGGAAAATGTGACAATTTGCCATTTTTTCATAGATGCCTAAATTTTCTGTGATATAATATGTCTTCATTAATTAATATTAAAACTATTTTTTCAGGATACTGCGTGAAGATCACACTTATTATAACGGCCATATTGTTCATTTACGGTGCATTTTCGACCTTTTTCAGAGATACTGCACTGGCAGGGCATATCGGCAAGATCGTGGGAGATACCAATATCCATCTCTTTGGCTATTTTGCCTATGTCAACATACTGTTACTCTTCTATCCTCTCTATAAACTTTATACAGATGCGTCGGTACGGAAGAATATAGATTTTTACCTTGGCTGGATACTGCTGTTCATCGGAGCGGTACTTTTTGAGTCCATGGTATTGGAACTCAAAGATGCCGGCATACTGGGGGCACAGGTAGTGGAGTTCCTCCAGCCCTACATCGGCAAAGCGGGTCTGTGGTTGTTGTGGATGATGATCATGGCACTGGCACTGGTGTTCATTGTCGATGATGAATTCGACTGGCGTGCGTTGATCCCCAAAAGAGAGAGAAGTTCACGTGCACGCCGGCATACGCGAGAAGAAGGGGAAAGTTTTCTTTTCAAGTTCACGGCTGCTACAAAAAAGATACTGAAAATACTCTTTACCAATCCGTTCGCCTCACCCAAACTTGAAGATGAGATGATGCCTGTGATCGATACGGACGTAGTAGAGGAGACGAAACCCAAAAGAGTCACCAAAAAGCCGGCAGTCAAAAAGAAAACAGCTGTCAGAAAAAAACCGGAACCTGCACCCAAAGAGGAGATCGATGATCCTGTACTTGAAGAGATACTGGAGCTTGAACCACCTGTGGAAGAAGTACTGGGTGACGATCTGCCATGGGAAGAGAATCTACAGGTTAAACAAAAGAGTGAAGAGAAAGAGACGACATCCAAAAGCGGTGTGAAGATTGTCAAGGAGCTTGAAGAGAACGCCAAGCTCATGGAGACATTGGAGAAGGGCAAGGCGGACAAACCCAAGAATTTCAAACTGCCAAAGCTAGACTTTCTTCAAAAACCACCCAAGCAGACCAAAAAGGTCAATGAAACAGAGATAGACCGCAAATCGGGAGATCTCATTGAGAAGCTCAAGCTCTTCAAGATTGACGGCGATGTGGTGCGTACCTACACCGGGCCGCTGGTGACTACCTTCGAGTTCAAGCCTGCCCCACATGTGAAGGTCTCGAAGATCCTCGGATTGCAGGATGATCTCGCCATGGCACTGAGTGCGGAGACGATTCGTATACAGGCACCGATTCCGGGGCGTGATGTGGTGGGGATTGAGATTCCCAACGAGAGTGCGGACATCATCTATCTGCGTGAGATACTTGAGAGCGAGCTCTTCCAGAACTCCAAGTCGCCGTTGACGATTGCGCTGGGTAAAGATATCGTCGGCAAGCCGTTCATCACCGACATCAAGAAGTTACCGCATCTGCTCATTGCCGGTACGACAGGGTCGGGGAAATCGGTGGGGATCAATGCGATGATCCTTTCACTGCTCTACAAGAACGACCCCGAACACCTCAAGCTGATGATGATCGACCCCAAGATGCTGGAGTTCTCCATTTATGATGAGATACCGCATCTGATCACACCGGTGATCACTGAACCTAAAAAAGCCATAGCTGCGCTGGCAAACATGGTAGGGGAGATGGAACGCCGCTACCGTCTGATGGCGGACAAGAAGACCAAGAACATCGACAACTACAATGAGAAGGTCAAAAGAGACGGCTCCGGAGACGAACCGATGCCGTTTATTGTCATTATTATCGATGAGCTGGCAGACTTGATGATGAACGGCGGGAAAGAGGTGGAGACCTCCATCGCCCGTCTGGCACAGAAGTCCAGAGCCTGCGGTATCCATCTGATTGTCGCGACACAGCGTCCGAGTGTCGATGTCGTTACCGGTATCATCAAAGCCAACCTCCCGTCACGGTTGAGTTACCGTGTAGGGCAGAAGATCGACTCCAAGGTCATTCTTGACTCCATGGGTGCGGAGAGCCTGCTGGGACGCGGTGACGGGCTCTTCACCCCTCCGGGTACGACAGGTCTGGTGCGTATTCACGCGCCGTGGGCGACGGAGGAGGAGATAGAGGAGATCGTCGAGTTCATCAAGGCACAGCGTGCGCCTGAGTATGATGAGAGCTATCTTATAGAGGGTGGCGGTGCATCGCTGGACAAGGGTGACAAAGAGATCGATCTTGATCCGCTTTATGAAGAGGCAAAGGCGGTAGTACTCTCCGACAAGAAGACCTCCATCTCCTACCTGCAGCGCAAACTGCAGATAGGCTACAACCGCTCGGCGAACATCATTGACCAGCTTGAGGCGACAGGTGTACTCTCGCCTGCCAACGCCAAAGGGAACAGGGAGATCCTCATCTAAGATGCAGACACACCGTACTCTCATAGACAGTATGATCCTCAACGGTGTGCTTCACTCTCCACAGATCATCGCAGCTTTCGAAAAGGCTGATCGGAAGTATTTTGTACCCGAAGAGATGAGTGAGTTCACCTATGTGGATGCCCCCTTACCCATAGGAGAAGGTCAGACGATCTCTCAACCTTCCACTGTTGCATTCATGTTGGAACTGCTCGAGCCGTATAACGGGCAGAAGATACTCGATATCGGTTCTGGGTCTGGCTGGACCACCGCGTTGTTGTGTACAATAGTGGGAGAGTATGGAAGTGTGCTCGGTCTGGAGCGTATCTCTGATCTGGTAGACAAAGGCAGAAAAAACCTTGCACAGTTTGGTTTCGGCGCTCACTGCAGGATAGAACAGGCATCGGGGGTACTGGGTCGTCTTGGTGAAATGTTTGACCGCATTCTGGTCTCGGCAAGCAGTGAAGAGGTACCGACCACGCTTTTTGAGCAGTTGAAGCCCGGAGGTGTCCTGGTCATTCCTGTGGGCAATACGATCTACAGGTTTGTCAAGACAGAGGCAGGGCAAATCATCAAAGAAGCCTATCCCGGGTTCCGCTTCGTCCCCTTGATCTATTAGGCTCTTTTGAGTCTAAAAATGTAACAGGTTTTGTATGTGGACAATATTTCTGTAACTATCCTACACATCTTCTTTAAGTGCTTTTTGCATACTTATCATTCAAATAAGATTTAATGCTAATTCGCTACCATTAAGCTACAAATTCATACATAACAGGAGACCGAATATGGCCTTAGTAGAAGAATATAAAGCACATACCCAAGAGCGTGCGAAGCTTGGTGTTCCACCGCTTCCACTGACTGCAGAGCAGACAGCAGAGCTTGTGGAGCTGCTCAAAGCAGATCCAATCGTTGAAGAAGAGTACCTTCTTGACCTTTTGAAGAACCATGTACCTGCAGGTGTCGATGATGCTGCCTATGTCAAAGCGGCGTTCCTCAACGCGGTTGTTACAGGTGATGCGCATTGTAAAGCGCTCACACCGGTAGACGCCATCAAGATCCTTGGAAGTATGCTGGGCGGATTCAATGTCGGTCCGTTGGTAGAGGCACTCAAGTCCAACCACGTAGAGATCGCACAGGCTGCTGCAGATGAACTGAAGAACACCATCCTTGTCTATGATGCGTTCAATACGGTCAAAGACCTGATGGATGAGGGTAACAGCTTTGCCAAAGAGGTCATCGAATCATGGGCGAATGCAGAGTGGTTCACCAACAAGCCTGAGCTTGAAAAAGAGATCAAGCTGACCGTCTACAAAGTACCGGGTGAGACAAACACAGACGACCTCTCTCCTGCATCCGAAGCCTTTACCAGAGCGGATATTCCTCTGCATGCCAATGCGTTCCTCGTTTCCAGAATGGAGAAGCCGCTGGAGACAATGGCAGAACTAAAGAAAAAAGGTCATCCGCTTGCCTATGTAGGTGACGTTGTCGGTACAGGGTCTTCCAGAAAATCCGGTATCAACTCCGTACAGTGGCACATGGGTAGAGACATTCCGGGTATCCCCAACAAGAGAACAGGGGGTGTGGTCATCGGTTCTATCATCGCACCGATCTTTTTTAATACAGCGGAAGATTCAGGATGTCTGCCTATCCAGGCACCGGTTGACAACCTTGAGACAGGTGATGTCATCACGGTCAAGCCGTTTGACGGTGTTATTGAAAAAGACGGCAAGGTGGTTTCCGAGTTCAAACTTGAGCCAAATACACTTCCTGACGAAATGAGAGCGGGCGGACGTATTCCGCTTATCATCGGTAAGGGGCTGACCGCCAAAGCAAGAGAAGCACTTGGTATGGGACCGGATGAGATCTTCCTCAGACCAGACCAGCCTGCCGATGACGGTACCGGATACACACTGGCACAGAAAATGGTGGGTAAAGCGTGTGGTATGGAAGGAGTCAAGCCGGGTGTCTACTGTGAGCCTGTCTGTACGACTGTCGGTTCTCAGGATACCACAGGACCAATGACCCGTGACGAGATCAAAGAGCTTGCGGCACTCAGCTTCGGTGCGGACTTTGTACTGCAGTCATTCTGTCACACAGCGGCCTATCCGAAGCCTGCTGATATCGAGCTTCAGCATACACTGCCGAAGTTCTGGACAGAGAGAAAAGGGTTCATTCTCAGACCGGGTGACGGTGTTATCCACAGCTGGCTGAACAGAATGTGTCTGCCTGATACGGTGGGTACAGGCGGAGACTCCCACACCAGATTCCCAATCGGTATCTCTTTCCCTGCAGGTTCAGGACTTGTTGCCTTTGCAGCGGTAACAGGTATGATGCCTCTGACAATGCCAGAATCTGTTCTGGTCAAGTTCAAAGGCGAAATGCAGCCGGGTATCACCCTGCGTGATCTGGTCAATGCCATTCCTTACCAGGCGATCAAAGACGGTCTTTTGACCGTAGAGAAGAAAGGGAAAAAGAACATCTTTGCCGGACGCATCCTCGAGATCGAAGGGCTTGAGCAGCTCAAGTGTGAGCAGGCGTTCGAGCTTTCCGATGCATCTGCAGAGCGTTCAGCAGCGGCCTGTACGGTCAAGCTGGACAAAGAGCCTATCATCGAGTACCTCGAGTCCAACATCGTACTCATCGAAGAGCTCATCGAGCAGGGGTATGAGGACAAAGATACCCTCAAGCGCCGTGCGGACAAGATGAGAGAGTGGCTCAAGAACCCTGAACTGCTTGAGCGTGACGAAGATGCGAAGTATGCAGCGGTCATCGAGAT
>JAJRRK010000140.1 GCA_024279555.1 Campylobacterales bacterium | reverse complement strand
TGATCAGGGTCATTGCAAAGAGTGCGAAGAGGGTGTCGATGACATAACTCATTTCCATTCTGACTCCTTAAAATTTTGTACATATAAGTGTAGCAGTCAGGCAAAAAGAATGGTAGAAAAATATGACTGTTTATTGGGCAGAAAATTGATGAATTTAAAAAGAAGGGTGTTTTTTATGATTAATTTTTAGACAATATAGGTGAATGATAAAGATCCCCGATCGGAGTCGGGGATGACAAGTAACAATCGTCATTCCCGTGAAAACGGGAATCTTATATAGATATACATTAAAGTGCTTCCGCATCTTCCTCATCTGTTCTGATACGGATGGTTTTGGAGATATCGGAGACAAAGATCTTCCCGTCACCGATCTTGCCTGTTTTGGCAGCGGATTTGATCGCCTCGATCGCTTTGTTGAGGTACTCTTCACCACTGACAACGATTTCGAGCTTGATCTTGGGAATGAACTCGACGACATACTCTGCACCTCTGTAGAGTTCAGAGTGTCCCTGTTGTCTTCCGTACCCCTTGACCTCAGAAACGGTCATCCCTTCGATGCCTGCTTCAACCAGTGCCTCTTTGACATCTTCCAGTTTGAATGGTTTGATGATTGCTTCAATTTTTTTCATATACTATCCTTTATTCCTGTATTCGTAAGGATGAATCTTGTTACAGATTCATACCTCTTTCTCCGTGTACTGCTTCGTCAAGACCCATCTCTTCCGTTTCGGCATCGACTCTTGCACCGCCGGTAAGCGCACTTGCAATGTAGTAGACAACAACCGTACCTATGAGTGTCCAGAGACCAACAACGACAACAGATTCGATCTGAACCATGAACTGACCCATTCTGTCCCCGCTCTCTTTCAGTGGACCGTCCCAGAGAAGCTCTTTGTCATTGAGCGCGAGCAGACCTGTCATGAGTGCACCCCAGAGACCTGCAAGGAAGTGGATACCGAATGCATCGAGAGAATCATCATATCCGAATATCTTCTTCAGCTTGACGACACCAAAGAATCCGATGAGAGAACCACCGATACCGACAATGAACGCACCGCCTACAGACACAAAACCTGCCGCAGGTGTAATGGCAACCAGACCGGCAACGATACCCGAAGCGATCCCGAGCAGTGTCGGTTTCTTGTAAACAATCCACTCGATGAGCAGCCATGTCAGACCCGCTGCGGCAGTTGCTACAGTGGTTGTCAGAAGTGCTACACCGGCGATCGCATTCGCACCGAATGCAGAACCGGCGTTAAATCCGTACCATCCGAACCAGAGGATTGCAGCACCCGCAGCCGTGAAGATGATGCTGAAAGGTTTCATCGCAAGCTTTGGATAGCCTGCTCTCTTTCCAACGAGGATCGCAAGAACCAGACCGGCAAGACCACCGTTCATGTGTACGACCGTACCGCCGGCAAAGTCAAGTGCGCCTGCATCAAAGAGCAGTGCACCGTCTCCACCCCATACCATGTGCGTGATCGGTGCATAGACAACAAGTCCCCAAAGAGCCACGATGACCATCCATGTAGAGAACTTCATACGACCGATCACGGAACCTGAGGCAATGGCAACTGTGATCGCTGCGAATGTTCCCTGGAAGGCGATAAATACGAAAGTAGGGTAGGTACCGCTTAGGTCGGTCCACTTCGTTTCAGAGAGGAAGAGGTTGCCCAGCCCACCTATAAACTTCTGAATGCCTGCTGATTCTGCAGTTCCAAATGCCAAAGAGTATCCGGCAATGACCCATACGACAAATGCGAGAACGAAAGCACCCATGACCATTGCGTAGGTGTTAAGCGCGTTCTTTGTTCTGGACATACCGGCATAGAAAAGTGCCAGACCCGCCGGGGTCATCAGTAGAACGAGTGCCGTGGAGATCATCATCCACGCTGTATCACCCGAATCGAGTTTGTCTTCAGCCATAGCGGCTATCGGCAGCAGTGCTGCAAGTAGAGCGAAAAGTTTCAACTTCATGCTGTATTCCTTTGTGTGTAGTGATTTACAAAAGGTATCATAACACGTCAGGAAAGTTTTTTGTTATAGGTGATGATTAATTTTTAATCATTATTGCATCAGGGGGATATCGAGCTTGATCGTATGTTCTGAAAGTGCCGCTGTAATATGGCACTGTTTGGAGAGTGCGCGTATCTCTTCATCGGTATCTATGTAGCGTCCGTTTGCTTCAACGGATAGCTGGGCAATGGGAACCTTTTTTGCTTCGATGATGATATGTTCTCCGACCAGGAGCTTGAGTGTAATGCGGATGGAGTCAGAAGCTCTGTACGATTCAAGGATTTTTCTCAGCAGTTTGGAAAAACGGTTCTGGTCGATCTTGAGCGTAGGCAGATCGGGGTCGGTAAGAAGCTGGAGATTGTTACTGTTCTTTGTCTTGAAGAGCGCGATGTTGGCTTCCAAAAGAAGGTTGATGTCGGTTGTGGCGAGTTTGTCTCTTTCAAGTGAAGTCGCCGCTTTGATACGCGGTGCATTGTACAGACGGATAGAGAGCTGCTCCTCATTCTCGTAGCCTACAGTAATGGCGTAAAAATTGAAGGCATCGTAGTTGAGGGTCAGCGTGGTGGTCTTATAGCCGAAGTTCTGCGGCGCATAGGCAAGGGCGAGGTCATAAAGCTCTTTTTTTGAGACGTATCCAAAGAGGATCTCCGCACTGTTGTTGAGGTAGAGTATTTTCCCCCGCTGGCTGAAGAGAATGAACGGGGAGTTATCCCAGTCGACGAAGGGCTGAAAATCAATCGATATGGTGTTCATGGATCTTTTTCCTCAATGTGTTGCGGTTGATGCCCAGTATCTGCGAGAGCTTCAGTTGCGAGCGGTATTTTGCCAGACCTGCCTCGATGAGCGGTACTTCATAGAGATCGAGATGCTCTTTGTAGCCGTTGTTGCCTTCAAGATTCTCATAGATATAGTGGTAGACTGCTTTTTGTATCTCTTTTTTGCCCATGGAACGGTTCATGAGATAGTGATAGACAGAACGCTTGAGTGTACGGCTGTTGTGTGTCAGGTTAAGTGGAATGTCATGTGTAGAGATATCGGTATCTTCAAGCATCAGGTCCTTTTGCGCCTGCCTGATGAACTTCTCTGTAAGGAAGGTGACATCGTCAGGGCGTTCCTTGAGGGAAGGGAGATGGTAGATGAAAGCAAAAAGTGAGTCGATGGTGTGCTGGTTGGCGACATAGTTGGCTGTGGCAATGACGCGCTTGTTATCCATGTTGAGCGACTCCTGGTTGCGCAGCTTTTCAAAATCGGTGATGATGAGTTCATCGCTCTCCTGAAGCAACTGTTCGACTGCTTCTTGGTTTTCGCCCGAAACGACCGGTGTATCGGGGAAAAGGTAGCGTACAAGCGATTTCTTACCGGTATGGGGTTCACCGATGATAATGGAGGAGACAAAAAGGGTCTTGGTCAGATTTAACCCTTTGATAATATGTTGAACTTGTTCTGACTGCGTATAAAATGATTCCATAAGGTCTGCTTTCAGGCTCTTTTATGATTAAAAAATAATCATTTTCAAATAAAAGTATTATATCAAACTTATGTTAAACTATTGTGGAAATGTTTTTCGCAAAGAGCACTCTGGCGTGGTGCGAACGCAAGCGCCCTTCGGGTTGAGCGCACCATATGTCGCACTCTTTGCAAAAAACATAATGAGGAGTCGTATATAAAAGAGGCATTCAACAGGTTTTGTCACTGTTACCCTTACCTGACACTGGAGAGTGCGGTTGAATACTTCTCCATTTTGGGTGGGATGGAAGAGGCGGTGGAGCTGGACTACTTTGAGGATGTAACGGCGATGGTCACAGCCAACTTCGTAAAGAATTTCGGCTTCTTTCAGCAGCAGGTGAGACCTTCTTATTTGTTGGAGAGTCCCTACCGGGAGCTTTTGAGTGCCGTTGCCAAAGGGGACGGCAAAATGCATTCGGTACTGCGCAAGGCTCGACTGAGTGAGGGCGTAGGGGAGCGTATTATCAAGGAGCTGGTCGGATTGGGTGTGCTGCGTATTGAGCAGAGTAGGGAGCAGCCGCTTAAGACCCATCCTAAACACAAACTCAAAAAAGAGCTTCGCAGCTACCGCATACAGGATAAACTCCGTTTTGTCTCTCCTTTTATGCGTTTTTGGTTTGGCTTTGTTACGCAGTATCGAAAGGATCTTCTCAATGGGAAAGGTGATGCTTTTTTGCAAAACTTTCACAACCATTACGAACGGCTGCGTACATTGGTCTATGAGCAGCTATGTGATGCGCTGTTGGTAGATTATTTCGCTGACAGCACACCGCTTTTAAGCCACGGGAGTTACTGGAATCTTCACAGTGAATTTGACATTTTGGCAGTGACAAGTGACAAGAAGCTGGTACTGGGGGAGTGCAAATACAAAGACCGAAAGGTCTGCAAGAATGAACTCAACAAACTTAAGGCAAAAGCAGAGCAGTCAGGCATGAGGGTCGATATCTATGCACTTTTCTCCAAAGACGGATTTTCGAATGAGTTGTTGGGGATGGAAGATGAGTCGTTGTTGTTGTTTGGTCTGAATGATCTTCAAAGGCTTTGCCTTTAAAGATTGTTATTGGTGTACTGGTATATTGGTCAGTGGGGTTGACACCCCAATGATACATATGTCAAAATAACCAATAACCAATTACGGTCTATATACCTTCACATTCTCCACCCCCTCAGCATCTCTGAGGTACTGCGCATGCAGCTGGCTCATTACCCCTTTGTCACAGTAAAAGAGGTACTCTTTGTCCTTGGGAAGTTTTTTGAACTCGGTTTTGAGCTGGTAGAAGGGGATCTTGAGGGTTTCACATTCGGTCTCTACGCATGCCTCTTCGG
>JAJRRK010000139.1 GCA_024279555.1 Campylobacterales bacterium | reverse complement strand
TGCAACATGGAAGGAGAGAAACGGAAAGTAATTGGTCACCACGAAAAGTATCAATGCCGCCAATGAAAGTGCGAACATCTTTTCGACCATCCCCTTCTTATGCCTGAAAAGAAGTGAACCACATACCGGACACTTGAAACGCCCGTCACGCTGAGGATCACTTACCTTTACAAGTTCATCACATGCATGGCAACAGATAATTCGTTCACTCATATCACCTATGTTCCTTGCAATATAATTGATAATGGATTTTACTCCTGCCCATTATACCCCAATGCAAAATGAAAAAAGATTAACTTTACATTTTCTACACAATTATTTGGCTATAATCAATGTAAAGCACCTCTAAAAAGGAGTACTATCAAAATGAAAAAAACACTCAAACTCACTCTCTTTCTATTTGTAGGCTGGATTCTTGGAGGCTGTGCAAGTCATGAGAACTTTGTCAAGACCTATAACAGCTGGGTAGGTCAAAATATTCGTACATTCACCTCTCAGGTCGGATATCCCGACAGCACATACAAGCTGTCCAACGGCAATGAGGTATATGTCTATGAAAAGACAAGGGTCTATTCCACTCCGACCATCACCCCGGCATTCAGATACGGTACGTGGGGCTACTATGGAGGAATCGGCATGGGTTACGGTACCGACATCAATTATGAGAGTTGCAAACTCTTTTTGGAAGTGAACAAAAAAGGCACCATCGTCCGCTGGGGTTCCAGGGGGAACAGCTGCCGTATATAGGGACACCCCGGCAGAGGGACAATAGTTTGGCACAAGCGGTATATTTATGTTACAATAAATATAATACAAACAAAAGGAGTTCAAAATGAAAAAGTTTCACTTTATAGCATTAGCGATCGCAACTGCCGGATTGGTAGGGATGACAGGATGTGCCGAGACACGTGCGGAACAGGGTGCACTCATCGGTGCGGGCAGTGGCGCCCTTCTGGGACAGGCAATCGGCGGTGATACCAAATCGACTGTTATCGGTGCTGCACTTGGAGGTATCACCGGTGCTGCGATCGGTGATTATCAAGACAAACAACATCCGAACAGAAAGTACTACCGTGACCAGTACGGTCGCGTATACTACATCGACAATCAGGGAAGAGCAGTCTACGTCAACTAAGACTCCGGGAAGTGTACCTCGTACACTTCCATATCATTCAAATTTTCATTTTTCATATTCTCTGGGAACAGTATGAAAGCACCTCTGATAAACTCCCGTTTTTTATACCTTCAGTCAATACAACTGTACCCTGTCTATTTTCCCTACTTGAATGTCATCAGCGCATAACCTTTGTTCTGAAGCTTGATCGTATCGACGAAACTGTTTGGAGAAATAGTCACGAACGGCAGTACCTCTTCCTGCTCTATCCCGTTGACATCAAGTGACATTGCACATGCGATCACCTTCACCCCCTGCTTCTTGACAAGGTCTGTCAAAAGTTTTTGTGCCACACCGATGGAAGCGACATCCTCGTCATCTACAATATCTTTGTATTCACGTGAGACCATCGGTACACATCCTCCATGCAGAGTAATGACAAAGTCTGTCCTGTCCCCTCTCTTTTCGAACATCTCCTTGGTCTTGGTCTTGCTTACCAGCCACATACGGCTCTTGATGTAGTCGGCTCTGTCAGAGCTGCAGTCAAAGACTGCTTTATAGGTTTCTGCCTGCAGTGTCACAGCCGCAACAAGTCCCAGCATCAGATATCCTACCCTCATCTCACTGCCCCAGCCCAAAAACATTGGAAAGTGTATTGATGTAATTGAAGTAGCCGGTAATGGCAACCGCTTCGAGGATCTCTTTGTCACTCCAGCCCATCGCCTTGAGCGCATCAATATCCTCTTTTTGCATCTTGTAATTGTCTTTTTGGGAGGCTCGGATACAGAAATTCAAAAGCGCTTTCTCTTTCTCATCAGTACTGATGGCATCCACACCTTGCAGTATCTCTTCAATACGTTCATCGCTCAGTCCGAGCATCTTGGCGATCCCTTTGTGGACATCGACACACATCTTGCAGCTGTTCTCTTTGGAGATCAAGAGTGCAATCGCCTCTTTAATATCATAAGAGAGCTCCGTTTCATCAAGCAGATACCCCTGTACCATTGCATCAGTCGCGAAATAGATTTTCTCATCAACAGCCATAAGCTTGAAGATCTCTCCAAGCTGTCCGGTCTTTTCCATGATCGGTCTTGCTTTCTCCTGTATGGCAGGACTCATCTCTTCGAATTCGGGCAGGTCTATGTAGGCCATCATTTCTCCTTCATTTAAAACGTTAAGTTAAACTTTACGTTCAGATTATAGGGTATAATACTTGATATCTTATTGAAGTGAGCCAGATTTGGAATACAAGATCTCAGAACTCGTTGCCAAGAGTGGTATACCGAAGTCGACAATACTATATTATATACGTGAAGGATTGCTTCCGGAAGCCAAGAAGCTCAAATCGAACGTACACCGATACAGCGACGAGCACCTTGAACTGATCAAGTACATCAAATATATGAAAGAGCACCTTGGAAGCAGTAATGAACAGATCAAATATGCGCTACAACACCGTAATCAGTCTCTTGCCACCTCTTCAACAATGATAGAGCCTTTGATGAACACTCTTAGTACCATCACCCCCGATATGCCCCACTATACCAAAAAAAATTTCATCTCACACTTTAACATAGATGCTTCCTTACTGGAGAAACTGCTCTCGGATGAGATTGTCGTTCCCCTTGGAGAAGATGACTACACAGAGCGGGAAGCGACCATGGTACGTCTGGTAGAGCACTATCTTGAGGTAGGTATCGACTACGGCATCCTGAAATCCTATGTTTTTCATGCCAAAGCACTGGCACAGCTCGAAAATATGATGCAGACACAGCTCTGCGCCGTGCGCAACGAAAAAAACTTCTCTACCCTTTGGCAGATCATGTTCGAGACCCTCTTCAATGCCAAGGAATACCTCTTCAAACGGCATACCTACCGCATTTTCTTCAATACACTCAAAGAGGAACTCTCAAGAAACACTAAGTAAATATCTGTATAATAACGTTAAGTACAACTTTACGTTTTAGGAGATTCTCTATATGAAAACATTCACTTTTCACCTCATTCTCTCACTCCTCATGACCACCATGCTCCCCATCCATGCTCACGCAAGTGTGAAAAAGGGAAAACGTATATACAAAAAACGTATGTATAAAAAGTGTGGCTTCTCTGCCGTGAAGTTTGCAAGGCATCATACCCAGTTGGAATGGGAGAATATCTATGAAAAAGGGGACTTCCCAAAAGAAGCACAAACAATATGCCCCAGACTGGGACAGGAAAAGATCAAGAAGAAATCATGGAAAGATCTTTATGACTTCTCTTATAAGTATGCTAAGGACGGCGTCGCACCCAACGGGTGCAATGATTAATGCACACTGTCTGGGAACACACACGTAATAGTAAAAAGAGAAGGTTGTAAGGAGGACTACTCTTCAAAAATAATAATATCGTAACTGTTCTTCGCTACCAATGCTTTGGAGGTGTGTACCGAACCGTTCCGATTGACACGGCTGAGCTCTTCGCGGAGTTGATCGATCTCCTCTTGCATCTGATCGATCTGCTCTTTAAGCTGCAGTACAATGTCCACCCCTGCAAGGTTCACCCCCAGCTGGCGAGTCAGACGCAGTATGAGCTTCATACGGTCAATGTCACGCTGCGAGTAGAGACGCATGCGCCCCTGTGTCCGTGAAGGCTCCACCAGTCCTTCGCGCTCATACTGTCTGAGCGTCTGGGGATGGATGTTGAGCATCTGCGCCACCACAGAGATCAGATAGACCGGTTCATCATAGCTATGCATCATCTACTCCTTGTTATAGTTTCTCTTCACACATTTTTATCAACTCAGGGTCAAGCGTATCGACATCGGGCAGTACAATGTTGGCTATGAGGTACAGATCACCCCTGAGTGCTGTCTTTCTGTCGGGTATACCCTTGCCCTTGAGTCTGAACTTCTGACCGTTTTTGGTGTTCTTGGGCACTTTCAACGACACCTCTTTCTCAGGGGTCTGTACTTTGACCTTCCCACCGAACAGCGCCTCTTTAAGCGGCACATCGAATGTTTTGTAGAGGTCGTTTCCTTTTCTTTCATATTCGGGCGAATCTGCCACTTCAACCTTGATGAGCAGGTCACCTCGGTGTCCGTTGTACTCTTTACCCTTACCTCGGACTCTCAGTGTCTCACCGTTCTTGATGCCTGCGGGGATCTTGATATCAAAGCTCTCTCCCCCTACATTGATATGGTGTTTTCCGCCGTTAATGGCAACCATGAATGGTACCGTAATACGTGCTTGGATGTCCAGATCTGGGGTCTGGTAACCACCGAAACCGCCTCGGCTGCCTCCACTGCTGAAGCCGCCAAAACCACCAAAACCGCCGGCACTTGCGCCACCGCCTCCGAACATTTGACGGAGTATCTCTTCGAGGTCTACTTCCGCTCCCTGTCCTCTGGCAAAGTCATGGAAGTTCTGACCGCCGAACATTTGATCACCAAACTGATCGTACTGTGCTTTCTTCTCAGGATCGCTCAATACCTCATATGCGGCATTGATCTCCTTGAACTTATCCTGTGCTTCGGGATCTTTATTAATATCCGGATGATACTTTCGTGCGAGTTTTCTATAGGCTTTTTTGATCTCGTCAGCGCTCGCATTTTCGCTGACACCCAGTGTTTCATATAGACTTTTTGACATGGCTTGTTCCTCTAACCCAAATGTTTTTCTTAATACAGGTTTAATTTTAGAGGTATTATATCAAAAACCTTTAGTCAATGTCAATCAAGTTTGGCTATTTTCTTCCACTATTTGAGACTTTTTCTTCTTGGCAATTTACAGTACAATACACCCATGAAAACTGTACCCATAGAAACACTCGACCATTCTGACATTCAAGTCTACCAGAAACTCAGAGAGAACATCTTCGGCAAGGACGGCTCATTTATTGCAGACAGTCCCAATGTGGTCAAACTGATGATCGAAGCGGGGGTGGAGATAAAGAGTATCTTTGCCACACCTGAGTACTATGAGAACAATGCGGACTTTCTGGCTTCCTATGACATTCCGGTTGCCTATGTCGCTGACAAATCGGTGCTTGAAGAGGTCGTCGGGCACCGGCTCCACCACAATGTCATGATGCATGCCCTCCGTCCCAGGCAGACACCCATTGAAGCACTTGGAGACCATATTGTCATGCTTACCGAGATCAGCAATGCGGACAACATCGGCGCCATTGCCAGAAGTGCCGCCGCACTGGGGGTAGAAGGCTACCTTGTCTCTCAACAAGGTCTCACCCCTACAGCCGCCGTGCAGTTCGGGTCAGCATGGGACACATCGGCAAACTGCGTTACCACTGCTACGACAACATCGAAGAGACACTCAAAAGACTCAAAAGAGAGGGCTACCGCATCTTTGCCGCAGAAGTTACACCCGACTCCACCCCACTCTCAGAAGTCAAAGTACCGGGCAAATGGGTAGTGCTGATGGGGCATGAACAGCTTGGTATCAGTGATGATATTTTGCAGCTATGCGATGAAGTGGTGACCATAGAGATGGAGCCGGGCATCAAAAGCTTCAATGTTGCCATTGCCGCTTCGATCATAATGTACCAATTTAAAGTGGGGAATAGAGCGTAGGGTCGGTTTACCGACCATAGCTTTGTACGAATAAGCTTTTCACAGCAAGATATACTGATATTTTCAATTTTCAATTTCTCATTATCAATGCACTAAAAAGCGATCGCTTTTTAGTGCAAAAAGTGTCTAACGGTAGTAAAATAAAGCGCAATGCCATGCTCATTGGCCGCTTCGATCACCTCGTCATCACGAATGGAACCGCCCGGTTCGATGATGGCGCTCACTCCCGCCTCTGCTGCGGCATCGACCGAGTCACGGAAGGGGAAGAACGCCTCGCTTGCCATCGCCGCGCCGGTAACATCCAGCCCCATCTCTTTGGCTTTTTTGAGTGCGCATTGTGCCGCATCGACACGGCTGGTCATGCCCATACCCACCGCAACCATGGCAGAGTCTTTCACATAGACCACACAGTTGGACTTGGTAAGTCCCGCCACCTTCCATGCGATCTCAAGATCTTTCATCTCCTGCGGTGTCGCCTGTTTGGCGGACTTACACTCGGCATTGTGCACTTCGTTGTCACAGATGCAGTCTGAGTTCTGGAAGACAAACCCGCCGTCAACATGCTTGAAGTCGTACTTATCACCCGCCATGACCAGCTTCTCTCCACCCTGCGCAAAGAGTTTAAGCCGCTTTTTCTTCCCAAACACTTCTAACGCTTCAGGAGTGAAGTCTGCCGCCATGATCACCTCAAGAAAGATCTCGTTCATCTTCTCTGCCAGTGCCGCATCGACCACACCGTTGACCGCGACCACTCCGCCAAAAGCGGAAACAGGATCGCATTTGAGCGCTTCGGTGTAACTCTCAAGCAGCGTCTCTTTGATGGCAAATCCGCACGGGTTGCCGTGTTTGACGATACAGACGGCATTTTCGTCCCCGAAACTGCTGGCAATCTTAAGCGCACCGTTGACATCGTTGATATTGTTGAAGCTCGCCTCACCCTTGATCTGCTTGAAGTGGTCACTAAAGTGGCGGTCAAACTCATAGAGTGCACCGTCTTGGTGCGGGTTCTCCCCGTAACGGGTCTGGAACACTTTTTTACCTGTAATGAACTGGTATGCACCAAAACCGTCATTGAAACGCCCGTTCATATAGTTGGCGATCATACTGTCGTAAGCGGCGGTGTGTTCAAAAGCTTTGATCATCAGATTGCGTCTGAACTCCAGCGTATCTTCCTTATTCTCAAGGGCTTTGAGTACCGCATCGTAATCACCTGCATCGGTGACGATGAGTACATCGTTGAAGTTCTTTGCCGCACTTCTGACCATTGTAGGACCGCCGATATCAATATTTTCGATGATCTCATCGAAATCATCGGTACGCTCGATCGTCTCTTTGAACGGATAGAGGTTGACACACACAAGGTCAATCCCCTCTACCCCAAGCTCTTTAGCCTGCTTGACATGTGCTTCATCCCCACGCTTGTGGAGGATCCCACCATGTACGTAAGGGTTCAATGTTTTCACACGCCCCTCAAAACACTCAGGCAACTTGGTGATCTCATCTATCTCGATCACTTTTACCCCTGCATCATGCAGCTTCTTGTAGGTTCCCCCCGTAGAGATGATCTCCCATCCGAGTCTCTCCAACCCCTGCGCAAATTCAACGATACCAGCCTTGTCACTCACACTTAGTAATGCTCTCATCTATTCTCCATTTTAAATCAAAATCAACACGCTGTTTGTCACTTCTGCACTTTTTGTGCAGGTGCGGAGGCAGTAGTGCCGGGAGCACCGTCCGCACAATTGCAGAAGTGACGCTTTTGGATCCACCTTTTTTAAAAAGGTGGAAAGAACTACAAGTATCTTTGAGATACAAAATCAATGGTATGATAGGCTTAAAAACCCAACATATTAAATCTGTTACAGATCCTGCTCAATCGTCCGAGCAAACGTATTAAAATAAACATCCTTCACTTCATCAAGCGGAAGCACCACCTCATTGACCTTCACCACATCACCGCCGACCTTGCCGACGACTTCTGCCTGAAGTCCCAAACCTGAAGCCATCGTCAGCAGTTCCTCAAGGTCTGCATCGCTTACCTCAAGCAGCGCCCGGCTTTGCGACTCGTCAAAGATGTCACGGCTTTGGGCTACAGGTATCTTCGCATCGATCCCCAAACCTGAAACGGCCGCCATTTTACTCAGTGCAATGGCAATGCCGCCAAGGTTGACATCTTTTGCCGAAGCGAGCAATCCGACCTTGTTCGCAGTGATCACTAGCTCCCAAAGTTTCAATTCGGTCTTATAATCAAAGCTTGGCAATCTTCCAACGGTCTCACCGTAAAGCTCTTTGATATAAAGCGATCCGCCAAACTCCCCTTTGGTCTCACCGATAAGAACAATATTGTTGTATTCTTCTTGGAAATGGGAAGGGAGTACTTTGTTCTGGTCATCATTGAGCCCTACCATGGCAATGGCAGGGGTCGGAAAGACAGAGACACCGTTGGTTTCGTTGTAGAGAGAAACGTTACCCGAAACTACAGGGGTATTGAGCGCCTG
>JAJRRK010000138.1 GCA_024279555.1 Campylobacterales bacterium | reverse complement strand
CTCCGTATTCTTGAAGGGATCGCAGAAAAGATGGAAGATTCCAAGGAGATGGAAAATGTGGTATTGGTTTTAGCGCACATTGTAAGCTCTTTGCGGGTCTGTGTGCGAAATGAATTGGATTTTAGGTGCGAAAGTTGAGATGCTATGTATAATATTACCAAAGGAGAGCAATGAGATGCAGGCACATGACTTTTTTCTCATTTTATTGTTGATACTAGTAGGAGCAAGAATATTTGCCGAGCTCTTTCAGCGCATCGGTTTACCGCCGGTACTGGGTGAATTGACAGCTGGACTGTTGATAGGACCGAGTTTTTTGGGTTGGGTGACACCCAATGACACCATCAAAATGCTTGCGGAGATCGGTATCATTTTGCTTCTGTTTGATGTTGGACTCGAAACAGATCTTAAACGACTCAAAGAGAGTGGTTGGATCGCTACCATTGTTGCCGTAGGCGGATTTACGCTTCCTTTGCTTTTTGGTACGGTCGTCTCATACTATCTGTTTGGGCTCTCACTGATCACATCACTCTTCATTGGTGGAACCATCACGGCAACAAGCATCGGTATTACGGTGCGTGTACTCAAAGACCTCAAAAAACATCAGAGCAAAGAGGGAGAGATTGTTCTGGGGGCGGCGGTACTCGATGATATTTTCGGTGTTGTGCTTTTGGCGGTACTGTATGATTTTTCACAAAGCGGTGTGGTCAATATACTCGATACAGGAAAAGTACTGCTTTTCATTACGGTTTTTTTTCTTGTTGCCCCCATAGTGGCAAAACTGATGGCGTTGCTGATCCACAAGTACGACGCACAGACGAACTATCCCGGCTTGATACCGACTTCTATTATCTCTTTGGTGCTCTTTTTTGCATGGCTTGCACATCAGATGGGCGCTCCGGAGATCATAGGAGGATTTGCGGCAGGATTAGCGCTTTCAAGACGATTTTTTCTGCCTTTTGGTGCAGTAATAGGTGAGGATCATCAATTTGCAGATAAGATAGAAAAGCAGATGAATCCTATTGTCCTGCTCTTTACACCGATCTTCTTTGTAACGGTTGGTCTGTCGGTTAACATGCAGGAGATTGACTGGAGTGGAACATCGGTTTGGCTGTTTAGTGGTGTGATACTTGCCGTTTCAGTCATCAGTAAAATGTTCATTCCTTTTTTTCTTGGTACGCTGAATTTTCAAAAGCGACTCATTGTTGGGCTTTCTATGGTACCACGGGGAGAAGTAGGGTTAATATTTGCCGAGATAGGGCGTGCGGCTGAGATCTTCACTAATGAGACCTATACGGCACTGATTGTAGTGATCATACTTACAACCATGTTACCGCCACTTTTGATCAAGTGGGTGTATGCGAAGAGGAATCTGCCGTAATGGTTGACAATCATAGCAGATTGAAATAGAATAAGAAAAAAGTAAGGATACACGCCATGAAAGAGAAGATCGAAAAAGCCATAGAGAAGATCGAACAGGCTGAACACATTGAACCCGAGAAGAAATCACTGATTCTGGAAAAGATCCGTGAGTGGAAAGAGGAAGATGAGGCCATCAGCGAGATCGCACTTAAGCTGGAGAACTGGTGGATGGAGGTAGAGCCCATCTTTGCGGAGCTTGGACTTGTCTGACACAAAGCCCGTCGTTGCCACACAGTTTCTACATGAAAAACGATGGGTTCCCACCACACGCAAAGAGGCGTTGAGACTCATTCTCGAAGAGATGCCCCAAACGGATGCGGAGGGTACGCTTGCGTATATTCTCTCCGAAACAAACAAAGGCAAAACCGTCACGCTTGGAGAGTGCCGTTTTGCTCCCCTGAACAGGTCATGACATTTAGTATAATTTGTAACAATAGTTGAGTCTATAATGTTTAACTTTGGTTAAAGTAGCTGTTTTATACTTCTTTGTAGAAACCCATTGCAAAGGAGCAAATATGTTAAAGAAAAAATGGTTACTTCCTGTACTGCCTTTGGTTGCAGCAGTCTCTCTTCATGCACAACATCCGTTCAATGACCCGTTCAGTGATCCGTTCTTTCAAGACCCGTTCGGTGACGACATCTTCAAAGAGATGATCCAGATGCAGCGTCAAATGGATGAGATGTTTCGCCGCATGCAGGAGCGTATCAATCAACGTACGGCACGGCTGGTACACCCTTCTATGGGTATGTATAAGCTGGCAGCACAGAGTGATTTTGTGGATAAAGGCGATCATTATGAAATGGTAACCAATATCCCCGAAAGCAAAGAGAACCATATCAATATACAAACGCAAAACAGCATGTTGACCATCAGTGCGAAGATCGTGCACGAGGAGCAGCAGAAGACCAACGGAATGGTCAGTACCTCCAAGTCGATCCAGTCCTTCCAGCAGAGTACCTCACTGCCTGCTGATGCGAACGAAGGTAAGATCAAGAGTGAGTTCAGGAACGGAAGGCTCGTCATTATCATTCCCAAGAAGCAGGGAGGAAGGGTGGTGACACCGTTGAAGGTGTCACACCCGACCACACAGAAACCGGCTGCACTGAAGCCGGCAGTGGAGACGGTGAAGATTCCTGAACCTCAGAAAGTAGAGCGTAAAAAAGAGGAGCAGTCGCTGCCGAAGGTGGATGAAAACCTGAAGAAGAAACAGCCGGCAGCTGAAAGTATCAAAGAGGAGAAGAAACCTGTCACTCTTAAGAGTGATATGCATGAAATGAGTTAGTCGTGATTGAAGAGGGGTTCTCCTCTGCTCTCATACCACTCGAGTATCTGTTCCCATGCCTCCTGGGCATTCTCGGCATAGCTGAAGAGCTCTTTGTCTTCAGGGCTGATGACTCCCTCATCTGCTAAAAAGTCAAAATTGATCACATTGTCCCAATGATACCGTGAGACCAGAATGATCGGAATATGAGGGCTTTTGCCTGTCTGGATAAGTGTCAGGATATCAAAGAGCTCATCAAGTGTACCGAAACCGCCGGGAAAGACCACAAGTGCCTTGGCTCGTTGCATGAAGTGGAGCTTCCTGATACCGAAGTAATAGAAGGAGAAGGAGAGTTCCGGTGTAATATAGGGGTTGGGATGCTGTTCATGGGGAAGCTTGATATTCAAACCGATCGACTTTGCCCCTACATCATGCGCACCTCTGTTGGCAGCTTCCATAATACCCGGTCCGCCTCCGGTCATGAGTGTGACCTTGCAGTCTCCGGGACCCTTTCCGCTTTTTCCTACCAGCTGTCCCAGTTTGCGGGCCTCTTCGTAATATAGGCTTTTGTGAAGTGCCTTTTTTGCTTTGTCAAGCTGTTTGAGCAGCACTTCATCAAGTGCATCGTCCTCCAGTGCTTTTTCGATAGCCCTGATATCGGCAAGCGCCTCTTCAGAGGGTTTGATACGGGCACTGCCGAATACAACGATAGTATGCTCAATACCTGCTTCACGTATTTTTACTTCAGCTTTTTCATAGTCGAACTGCAGTCTGATACCGCGTGCTTCATCAGAGTAGAAAAAATCTACCGCTTCCTGGGTGATACCGTATGCTTCTTCTTTTTGGTTGAGTCTTTTTTGTGTGTTCATGAGGGTATTATAGACTCTTTCATGTTATAATTCTCCATACTGTTCCAAAAGGAAATTTATGAAGAATATCGCCATACTCTGTTCCGGGGGAGATGTCTCCGGCATGAATGCGGCACTGAAACGTTTTGTCGAATATACCCTTGCCAAAGGGTTGAGACCCTACTTCGTTTACAACGGGTTTGAAGGGCTCATTGATAATGAGATCGTCGAAGCAGGCTATGGGGATGTCTCAGGCATCATCACACGCGGCGGGACCAAGATACGTTCGGCACGTTCACAACGTTTTCATGAAAAGCACTACCGGCAAAAAGCAATAGAGAATCTTCTCTCACATCATATACATGCGGTTGTGGTACTTGGTGGTGACGGCTCTTTCAAAGGGATGAAGAGGCTCAGTGAAGAGAGCGATATAGCCTTCTCCGGTATTCCCGCGACCATCGACAATGATATTGCCGGTACAGAATATGCACTGGGGGTCGATACTGCACTCAATGTCATCAAGTATGCGATCGATGCTGTCCGTGATACGGCAGCTTCTTTCAGCAGGGCCTTTGTCATAGAGACAATGGGGCGGGAGTGTGGGTATCTTGCCTTGGTCTCTGCACTTACAAGTGGTGCGGAGATGTGTCTTATACCGGAGCTTCCTTATGATCTGGAACACTACAAAAGACGTTTTCTTCGTGAAAAAGAAGAGGGAAGAACCTATTTTATTGCTGTCGTCTCTGAAGCACTTGATAATACTGAAATGATTCGGCAGTGGTTTGAAACAGAGATCGGCATGGAGGCACGTACGACCATACTTGGACATATTCAGCGCGGTGGTAATCCGACGGTACATGACAGGATGATGGCTTTTCATTTTGTTACGCAGGCGATAGACGGGCTTTTAGGGGGTAAAAAAGAGAGTGTGGTCTGTTACCGTGACGGTGGATTTGACTATTTACCCATAGATGATGTCGCTTTTAGAACGTACAGACTGCCTGAAAGTCTTTTGCGGTTAGGAAAAGAGTTCAATACTCTCTCAAGGGTGTAAACATTACGCTTCTAAAGAAGTGTTGGCGGTATGTTAGCGTGAAAGTGTCTGTTTGATTCTCTCTTGGTTGAGCTTTTTTACAAGTTTGGATGCAAGTTCGTCATAGCGTGTTTCATCCAAATTGAGCTTTTCTTTAAGTGCAGCAAGGTCTGTATCTTCTGCCCATGCTGTCAGAAGTTTGAATTCCTTTTTGGTAAGTTTTACCTTGAGTACTTCTTTCAGTTCCGTTTCGTCTTTGAGCGGGCGTACCAGCTTTTTGATGTGTCTGGTGACCTCTTCCTGTAATGTTTTCATAAATCGTCCTTTTTGGTTTCTGGTTTTTGGTCTTTGGTTGTTTAGCGTGTCAGTTGCAGCAGCAGTACATAGCCCATGCCGGCCATGAAAATGGTTCCGAAGAGGTTGAGTGCCATGTTCAGAAATGCGTGTCCGTAGTGTCCTGATTCCAGCAGGAAGAAGCTCTCTATGGCAAAGGTGGAGTAGGTGGTCAGTGCTCCCAATGTTCCTGTGATAAAAAATGTCTTCAAGTGTGGTGAGAGGTGCTCATTGAGGTGAAAATAGGCGAACAGTATCCCGATGATGAAACTCCCCAGCAAATTGACCGTCAAAGTACCAAACGGCAAAATATGCGGTACACGGCTGTTGACGAATCCGTTGATGAGCATGCGGGCTGTCGCTCCAAGTGCACCGCCGCTAGCGACTGCGATGATGGTTTGTATCTGCATCGTCGATCTCCTTTTGCATCTGCTCTTGTAATACCTCATACCAGTCATCGGGTGCTTCCTTCACATCAATCGTCGGAAGAAATTTATAATGTACAGTACCACTGTGTCCGGTCTTATCATGTTCGTTGAGTACCCATTTACTGCCGGTGATGACCACCGGCTGTACCTTCAGCCCGAGTTTTTTTGCGACAAGGTTCGTTCCCTGTTTGAACGGCAGCAGTTTCTGTCCTTTTGCCCGTGTGCCTTCGGGGAAGATCGCTACAGCCCTCTGTTTCTCTTCAAGTGAAAGCTTAACCTCTTTCATGAGTTTGACCAATCCTGCTTTGGAGCTTCGATCGAGTGAGATCATATCCCCGCCTTTTAGCAGGTTTCCGAACCAAACCGCATCAAAGAGCTCTTTTTTGGCAACCCATCGCAGATGGTTGTGCTGCAGGGACTCCATACCGACGATATCTATGATCCCCTGATGGTTCATCAAAAAGAGATCGGCATCAGGGTCCATCTCTCCCTCCTGCACAGCTTTCGCCCCCATGAGAAACATACTAACCTTATTTAGCTTATGCATGATGACACCCTTATATTTGGGAAAGAGGTGTATCGCCGGTATCATCAGTGCACCGGTCACAAAAGAGATGACCGCCGCGCCCCAGTAAAATCTAATTTTTGCAAAGATCTTCATCTTTTACCCATCCTATGATCCCGTTTTTGTATTCGACTTTGCGAAATGCCTTTCGTTCCCCAAGCAGGGGAGTGGTATATTCGCTCTCAACCTTCGTACTGATACTGCTTGTTTCTGTCGGGAGAATGTAAAGCGGTGCTCCCTGCTTAATACATACCTTTTCTTTGGGCGTGTAGAAGGTAAGCAGCGTAATGAGTGAGACCACCCCCAGTACCAGATAGAAAAAGTCCCGGTAGATCAGAAACATCAAGAAGAAGAACCCCACAAGTGCCATGACCGTGTACTTCTTGAGCTTGTCGAAGCTGTCCTCTTTGGGGTTGAGATCGGTCTGTGTCACTACGGTACTGTCAAGCAGCTCTACCGGTGCCTTCAAAAAGACATACTGCTGTTTGATGGTATTGAAATAGGTGAATTTCAGCTCTTTCTGCGTCGTAGGAATGACTACATAGAACTCCCCCTCAACTTTTGCACCGTTACGTACGATCTCTTCTACACCGGATTCGATAACGCCTTTGAGATGCATATCTTCCAGGTTGGCTTCATACGCTTCAATGGAGAGAGTGACCAGATAGTTTTTCTCGTCATAGTGTGATACCTGTGAGTTGTGTATCTTCATATCGGCAGCAAGCACACCGCAAAAGTCCTCTCTTGGTTTGAGCTTGAATACCGGAATGGCATGTGCGTCAAGAATGGTGATCTCACCCCCATCATTGACATAAATGCGTGGGATCGTGATCTCTCCCTCTTTTTTTGCCTTGTAGTAGAAGGTATAGAAGTTGTCATTGCCGTTTCTGATAACAAGGGGTTTGGTAGAGAGCGGGCGTACATCACTGTTAATCTCGAACTGATAACGCGGTGTGTTCTTTTCTTCTCTGGTATCGATGATCGTCACAGGAAAGAGCTGGTTCTCATACACTTTCTTGGGAAGATAGCTGTACTTGAAACCGCCTTCGGCATGGAGCAGAGATGCTGACATCAGCAACAAACCCCATACAAGGACAAAGGCGCGTAAAGCAGACATCAGGCTTCAAAGCCCTTCAGCATCTTGAGTCCGTCCTCACTTCCGAGAATCGACTCAAGTGCACGTTCAGGGTGGGGCATGAGTCCAAAGACATTCTTGGTCTCGTTGCAGATACCCGCAATGGAGGTGACTGAACCGTTGACAACGACTCTGTTACCTTCCTCATCACTGTAGCGAAGCAGTATCTGTCCGTTCTTTTCAAGCTTTTCAAGCCCCTCATCATCAATGTAGTAGTTCCCGTCCGCATGCGCAATAGGAATGTTGAGCACTTCGCCTTTTTCACATTGGTTCAAGAATGCATTGTCGTTGTTCTCCACACGCAGTGTCTGGTGTTTGGAGATGAAGTGCAGGTTGTTGTTGCGTTTGAGCGCTCCGGGCAGCATGTGCGCCTCGGTAAGGATCTGGAAACCGTTACAGATACCCAGTACCTTGCCGCCATCCTCTGCATATGCCTTGACCGCTTTCATCACCGGCGAAAAACGGGCAATAGACCCCGAACGCAGGTAGTCGCCGTAAGAGAACCCGCCGGGCACGACCACAAGGTCGATGTCAGCAGGAAGTTTCTCCTCCTCATGCCAGACCAGTTCGGTCGTATGGCCGAGCTTTTCGAACGCATACTGCGTATCGAACTCACAGTTGGTTCCCGGAAATCGTAATACTGCTACTTTCATCTTACTTGATCTCTATGGTGTAATCTTCAATGACAGTATTGGCAAGGAGTGTCTCGCACATCTCTTTGACCTCTGCTTCGGCTTTGGCTTTATCGTCCGTTTCCAGTTGAAGCACGATCTGCTTACCGATACGGACATCCTTCACACCATCAAATCCCAGAGAATCCAGTGCGTGGTGTGCCGCCTTTCCCTGCGGGTCGAGTACACCCTCTTTCAAAAATACGTTTACGATCGCTGTTGTCATGATTTGTTCCCCCCTAAAATTCTGTTGAGCACCTCTTCGTATGCCACCTTGAGTCCGCCGAGTCCTTTTCTGAACCGGTCCTTGTCCATACTCTCGCCGCTCTCAGAGTCCCAAAGTCTGAAGTTGTCAGGGCTGAGTTAGTCGATGAGGATAATGTTGCCGTCTACATCACGCCCAAACTCAAGCTTGAAGTCTACCAGAGTCAGTCCACGCTGAGCGTAAAACTCTTTGAGAAGCTCGTTGATACGTCTTGCCCAGTAGCGGATGTACTCCAGCTCGGAAACATCCTTGACCAGTTCGAGGATGAGGCAGTGCTGGTCATTGAGCTTCGGATCACCCAGTTCATCATTCTTGTAGTCGAACTCCACCAGCGTGAACGGAAGCACCTTGCCGTCTTCTATGCCGAGATTGCGGCTGAGGCTTCCTGTGGCGATGTTGCGTACAATCACCTCGATGAGAATCACCTCGGCTTTTTTATGCAACATGTGGTTGTCATCGAGCATCTCTACGAAATGTGTAGGTACGCCTTTGGCATTCAAATATTTGAAAAGCTCGGTAGAGATCTTGTTGTTGAGTGCCCCTTTCCCTGCTTCACTTGACTTCTTTTCGCCGTTGAACGCGGTCAGGTCATCTTTGAACTCGGAGATGTAGAGTTTATCATCTTCCGTACTCCATATTTTCTTGGCTTTTCCTTCATAGACCAGCGACTTTTTTTCCATAGACTATTTTCCTTTCTGTGTGATGATGAGTGCTTTGAGGATATCAACGGCACTTTTAAGCTGTGTATCATTGTATATGATCTTCTCAGTGATCACTTTATTGTTGACCGTTTCATTGTTCTCTTCAGATACGGTGGTATTGCTGTCAGTGCTTTTAGATTTTGTCTCTTTTTTTAACTTTCCGTCAACTTTCTCAAGTTCTATTTCCAGATGTTTTTTGAGGTCTTTCTCTTTGAGGAGTATCGGGTCGTCCGTATAGTCTATCTTGCCAGGATGAACTATGATGTCGGGTGTAACTCCCTCATTCTGAATCGTACGGCCACTTGGCAGATAATAGCGCGCTACGGTCAGTTTGAGTGCCTCTTCTTTTCCTACAGGGATAACAATCTGTACGGAACCTTTTCCAAATGTCTTCTCTCCGACGACCACGCTTCGATTGAAGTCCTGCAATGCACCCGAGACGATCTCGCTTGCTGATGCCGAACCACCGTTTACCAGTGTGACAATAGGCGTTTTGGTATCTGTATCTTCACTATGTGCTTTATATTCCACATTCTCATAGTTTGTACGCCCTTTTTGGCTGACGATCACTCCCTTTTTCACAAACATATCTACCAGTCCCGTCGCCTGATCGAGCAGCCCTCCGGGGTTGTTGCGAAGGTCGAGGATGATCCCCTTGGTGTTGTTATGCTCACCGATCGCCTTTTTGACACTCTCAACGACCTTCTGGTCAAATGAAGCGACATGTAGGTAAAGGATGCCGTCCTCCCCTTCAATGGTCTTGGGGTAAACAGAATCGATCTTGATGATATCTCTGGTGATCTTGATCTTGAGCGGTTTTGGCTCGTTCTTGCGCACGATAGTCAGCATAATATCCGTACCGGGCTTTCCACGCATCAACTTGACAGCTTCGTCAATGTTCATACCGATGGTCGCTTTGTCGTCGATCTTGAGGATGATATCGCCCGCTTTGACACCCGCTTTCATTGCAGGAGTACCTTCCAGCGGCGCAATGACAGTCAAAGCACCGTCCTTCATCCCTACAGAGATCCCCAGCCCGCCGAATTCACCTTTGGTCTGAACCGTCAGATCCTTATAGGACTTGGTATCCATGAAGGTAGAGTGGGCATCGAGGTTGGTCATCAATCCTTTGAGTGCCTTATCTATTAATGTAGTAGTGTTGACATCATCGACATACTCTTTCTCTATAAGGTTGAGGATCTGAGTGAATTTGATGTAGGCTTCCAGTTTCTCTTTTGCACTGGACTCTTTTGGGCTCTCTTTGGCTTGGATGGATGTACCAAAAAGATAGGCCGCTGCAAGTGTTGAGATGAGACCGGCTGCAATGAGTTTCTTACTTTTTTGTATCATATATTATATACTCCGTATTAGGGTCTATCTCATCCCCATGCATATCCATAGCATTGCAAGCTTTCGTTCAGGCAAGGCACTCACTTGAAGGACTAGCCGTAGCTAATTCGAAAGTGTGTAACGCCGCATGGGCGGAAGCTTGCATTGCCCGAAGGGTGGGCTTTGCAAACGCGATCTTGCACAAGATGCTTCCTTCATCGTAGCTTCGGCTATGACTTGAAAGCCTCTTGCACAATCTCACATTTGCAAAACCCATTATGGGTATGCATGGGGATGAGATAGACCCTTTAAGTTATTATTTTATAGAAATCTCGCTAAGAGACTGCTGTTTACGGAGTATAGAAAAGAAGTGTAAACCGCAGTTAAATCATCTTTTTGCTATAAATTAAAAAAATTTATTTAAGAAACTTGACATTAATTGACTAAAGGTGTATAATACGCTTAGATTTAAACCAATTTAACCCAAAGGGAGTCACCATGAGCATACTAGAAAAGTTGACCAATCAAATGCAAGAGACCATTGAATCGGGAGTATCTCTTGCTTTACACAATAAAAATCAGGAGGTAGAGCCGATCCACCTTGTGTGGGCGCTGTTGACTAACACCAACTCCATACTCAATCAGGCACTCAACAAGATGGGTGCAGAGAGAGCGACCATTGAACTGGAAGCCAAAAGTATGGCACAGAAGCTGCCTACTGTCTCTACTGTAACCAAAGAGAACATCAAGATGGGGCAGAACCTCGTGCGTTCACTCCAGAATGCCGAGGGGGTCATGGCAGCCAATGGCGACCAGTATCTTGCTGTAGATACCTGGCTGATCGCCAATATCAACGAGAGTTATATTAAAGATGTCATCGGTAAGTATGTTGATATTACCGAATTCAAGAAGACACTCGAAGCGATCAGGGGAGGTAAACAGATCGATTCTGCCTCTGCTGATGAGACGCTGGAGGCGTTGGCACAGTACGGTGTAGACCTGAACCAGAAAGCCATCGACGGAGAGCTTGACCCTGTTATCGGTCGAGACGAAGAGGTACAGCGCGTGATGCAAATCCTCATCCGTAAAACCAAAAACAACCCCATCCTCATCGGAGAGCCTGGTACCGGTAAAACCGCTATCGTCGAAGGTCTGGCACAGCGCATCGTCAACAAAGAGGTGCCGTTAAGCCTGCAGAACATGCGTGTCATCTCGCTTGACATGAGCCGCCTCATCGCCGGTGCGAAATACCGCGGTGAGTTCGAGGACAGACTCAAAGCGGTCGTTGACGAGGTCAAAGAGGCGGGCAATGTCATTCTCTTTATCGATGAGATCCACACTATCGTCGGTGCGGGTGCAAGTGAGGGAAGTATGGATGCGGCAAACATACTCAAGCCTGCTTTGGCAAGGGGTGAACTGCATACCATTGGTGCGACCACGCTCAAAGAGTACAGAAAATACTTCGAGAAGGATGCCGCGCTCCAGAGACGATTCCAGCCGGTCAAAGTCGATGAGCCGAGCATCAACGAAGCGCTGCAGATCCTCAGAGGGATCAAAGAGCGTCTTGAGACACACCACAATGTCATGATCACCGACGGTGCACTGGTCGCGGCGGCAAAGCTCTCTGACCGCTACATTACCGACAGGTTCCTGCCGGACAAGGCGATCGACCTGATCGATGAAGCGGCAGCGGAACTGAAGATGCAGATCGAGAGCGAGCCAACCGAACTGGCACGCGTCAAGCGTGAGATCTCTACACTTCAGGTAGAGAAAGAGGCACTCAAGATGGAAGAGGGCGACAAAAACGCCGCGCGTCTTGAAGAGATTGAAAAAGAGCTTGCCGATCTTGAAGAGAAGCGTATGCAGCTTCAGGAGAAGTTCGAGCAGGAGAAGAGGGTCTTCAGCGAAATCGCAGAGATCAAGCAGACCATCGAGTCGCTCAAACATCAGGCAGAGCAAGCCAAGCGTGAAGGCGACTTCAACAAAGCCGCCGAGATCGAGTACGGCCAGATCCCTCAAGAGCAGGCGAAGCTCAAAGCGCTTGAAGAGAAGTGGGCGCAAATGGTCAAAGAGGGTACGCTTCTGAAGAACTCTGTTGACGAAGAGATGATCGCCAGCATTATCAGCCGCTGGACAGGCATCCCTGTCAACAAGATGCTCCAGAGCGAGAAAGAGAAGATCCTTCACATCGAAGATGTCCTCAAAGAAGAGGTCGTTGGGCAGGAAGAAGCACTCAAAGCGGTCGCACGTGCTATTAAGCGTAACAAAGCGGGTCTGAGCGACACCAACCGTCCAATAGGAAGCTTCATGTTCCTCGGACCTACAGGTGTCGGTAAGACACAGGTGGCCAAGACGCTGGCGAAGTTCCTCTTCGACAGTGAGAAGTCGCTCATCCGTATCGATATGTCCGAATATATGGAGAAACACGCCGCCAGCCGTCTGGTCGGTGCACCTCCGGGATATGTCGGGTACGATGAGGGCGGTCAGCTGACCGAAGCGGTCAGAAGAAAGCCGTACTCAGTCGTACTCTTCGATGAGATCGAAAAGGCGCATCCGGATGTCTTCAACACCCTCTTGCAGGTGCTTGACGACGGTCGTCTGACAGACAACAAAGGGGTGACGGTAGACTTCAAGAACACCATCATCATCATGACGTCCAACATCGCGTCTGACAAGATCATGGAGTTCAAGGATCCTGAAGACAGAAGAAAAGCGGTCAACGACGAGTTGAAACTCCACTTTAAACCGGAGTTCCTCAACCGTCTGGATGACATCGTGATCTTCAACCCGCTCGATCTGGATGCGATCACCAACATTGTGGATATTCTCTTCAAGAGTATCCAGAACAAGCTGGCAGAGCGCGACATCACCATCACGCTCACACCGGCTGCCAAAGCCTACATCGCCGAAGCAGGGTTCGACCCGGTTTATGGTGCAAGACCACTCAAAAGAGCACTCTACGAAGTGGTCGAAGACAGACTCGCAGAGCTGATCCTCGAAGACAAGGTCGTTGAGGGAAGCAAGGTTGAGTTTGATGTCCAAAACGGCGAGATCGTCGTCAACATCTCCTAAGACGATCTCCCGTCATTCCCACGAAAGTGGGAATCTTTAATCCTCTTCCGGTCAATATGACAGATCCCCGGGTCAAGCCCGAGGATGACAAAAGAACTGTCATTCCCGACTCTATCCGGAATCTTTCACACTTTCTCAGAACTATACCTCCAAACTAGTCATTTTTCCTCATTTTTATTTCCTAAAATGCCATTCACTAATCCACTTCAATCCTCTATAGTAAAGAAAAAAAGGAGTGAAGATGCGTACCTACTCTATATGGATATTCCTGCTGATCACTGCAGGTGTACTCTTCCTTTCTATTTTGCAAGAGAATACGACAAGAGAAGCGGATCTCAATCCCTTGATATCCGCCTATTTCGATACATCCTGTACGAAGACATTGGAAACAGAGCGAAGAGGCTGCTGTTCGCATCATCACGGTGTATGCGGCTGCTCTCCGGGCGGTAGACAAGTCTGCTGTGATGGAACCCTTAGCCCAACCTGTACCTGCAGAAGCAACTAGGTATCGGTATGTTCTTCACAAAAATTCTTTTTTCTGTGCTGATAGTGCTGAGCGTTGCTTTTGCCACAGCATCAGCTTTCAGTAACAACAAGATACAGGGACGGCTCAACCTTGTCAACGGTGCCAGTGCAGAGTGTGTGATGCATGCCTTCTATAGAGCGAGTGGATGGGTACAGATAGAGGGAGAAGTAGGGCGTAACGGCATTGATGGGCTCTACTACAAAAAGAAGAATGGCATCATCCGTGAAGTGTTGGTTGCAGAGAGCAAATGGAACAAAGCAAATCTGGGTAAAAGCGGGAAGAAGAGGTTGATCAGACAAATGAGCAAGACATGGATACTCAAAACCCTTGAGAGGCTGCAACAGTATAGACCTCTTCCAGAATATCCTCAGATCAGAAAACTGGTCGAGCACGATCAGTACCGCGCCCGGCTGTTCCGTCTTTTTCCAAGAGAAAAAGGGAAGATCCAGATACAGATATTCCAAATCAAGAACAAAGGTATACATAATCTCGATATCAAACTGCTGCGATCACTGCCGGCTATCAGTATGGACGAGTCGAAGAACAGTTTTGAGAAAGCTGTTCTTTATGCCTATAATCGTTGCCGAGCCAAATATCTCAGGCACTACTTTCCTATGCTTGATGAACTGGAAATAGACCATCTTCTGGGTATAAATTATCTTCGAAAGGAGAATATCAGGCTGTTGATAAAGTGATGATTTGAAGTGTGAATTAAGTAAAAAAGGATGTGTTGGTTGCGGGAGGCGGATTTGAACCACCGACCTTCGGGTTATGAGACCCACGAAGCTTATCTTATAGAACTTTCCTTACATTATTTCCGAAAAAATCCAATTTTTAAAGAACGCTCATTATGTTAACCAAAGTTTTTTAGCAAATTTTGCCCGCATTTGGCAAACTTTTTGCGAAGCAAAAAGGCAAACAAAGCGGAGACAACCGAGCCGTTAGGCGAGGGCGTCAGTAGAGGGCGGAATTTGCAGAGCGTGAATACTGGAGCGAGCACCGCCCGCCCGCACATTTTGGAGGACGGACGGGCGGAGCGGAGGGCGTTCACGCTCTCCGCCTTGTCTATTTATCAATAGTTGTTCAATTGTCTGTAGTTCTTTTTTATTCCACTTCTTTTATGGCTGCTTGTAATTCTTTCTTTATATTTTTTCCATGTGTATTTACAGTTACATTTTTAATATCTTTTTTTCTTTTTTTAAATTTTTTTGTTGTTTCTATGCTTTTTATGAAATATTTTTTACATACTTCAATTGTAAAATTTTCTATTTTTTCTCTTTCTGGTATATATATTGCTAAAGTATTTCCATATATTGCGTATTTTGTTTTTACTTTGTTTTTTATTTTTATGTCATGCCAGCTATATTCATACCATTTCTTATCTTTGTAATTGTATTTTATTGTGTCTATTTTTATTTTAAATATTTTTTTATTGTTAGTTTTTTTTGTATGGAAATGACTTGGGTATGTTTTATTTTCGTATCTTGTATTTATTTTTGTTGTTTGCTTTGTTTTTATGACATCTATATATATTAATTCACAGTTGTTTGCATTTGCTACGTTTAATATAAAAATTATTGTTATTAATTTTTGTTTCATTTTTAACCTTTTTTATTTAAGTTGAAATTTCCCACTTGAAGCTCTCTGTTCAATCTCTTCGAGTTTCTCCAGTAACTTTCTTGTTTCCTCGATCTGTTTATCTGTTTGTAGTCCCAAATTGATTAATCTGACTAATTCGGGTTTTTCTTTTTCCCAATTTTTTAAAGTGTGTGTCGTTACATTTAACATTTCTGCTAATTCTGTTCTTGTCATTTTCAATATTCCTTTAAAAATCGTAAATTATTTACGATTTTTATTTTATTTTAAGTTTATAAATTGTAAACTATTTTCAATTATTGATTTTAATTGTAAATTATTTACGGTTAATGGTTTAGGAGCGAATATGACAATCGACACAATCTATCAAACCTACATAGAGCTGAAAGCCTCTGTTCTTGATGAGCATGTTATCCGCTCTTACCAGTCTGCTTATGATAATCACATTCTCCCTGTATTTGGTCATAGAGATATAAAATCTTTAACCTATGTCGATTTTCAAAACTTCGCTAATCGACTGACCACTTCGGGTAAGAAACCAAAGACCGTAAAGAATATTTTATCAGTTTTGAGCGGTATTTACAAATTCGCTCTAAAAAATGATTGGTATGACGGTAAAAATTATCCGTCTATGGTAGAACTTCCAAAGTTTGATAACAAATACTATATTTCTATTCCTGTTGATCTGCAAAAAAAATATCTTATGGCTGTAAAGAACTTTGATGAGCCGATCTATAAAGATATTTTTCTTTTCCTGCTGCACGGTCGTCGTCTTGGTGAGGTGCTTAATCTGAAATGGGAGTATCTCGATCTAAATAGTGGAATGGTCTATTTCCCCTCCAGTACCAATAAATCCCGTAAAAATCTTGCATTTGAGCTTACCGATTTGATGATTGACCGACTCAAAGAGTATCAACTCAAGGCGATTGATGAGCAGAGAACGGCATTTGTAACGGGCTATGTCTTTAAAAATCCCAATACGGGTAAACCTTTTACCGATCTCCGTAAAGCTTGGAAACGATTGTTAGATGGTGCAGGACTTGAATATATCAAACTTCACGCTCTCCGCCATATGGTTGCATCATATGCGATCAATGAGCTTCAATTACCGCTTATTGAGGTTTCATATATGCTCGGTCATTCCGATACGAAGATCACACAGCGTTATATCAATGTGAAACCCCGTATAGCAAAGAATGTTACCCAAAGGGTTTTTGACAGTTTGAAAACAAAGGAAGAGAAATATGTTGAGAACATTAATCAAGCTCTCCGCTTGGGTGAGTCTGTTCAGGCGGTTTTATTTTCTGATAATCCGATTGAAAAGATAAATTAGCTTATCGGGGAGTAAACCCCGTTAAAAAATCCGTTGCTACTGGGTCGCTTCGGTAGCAATGTTAAATCAGGAGCGACACAAATTAACATTAGGAGCGAAAAAATGGCTATTCAAGTTAAAACATATGTGAGCATCGATGAGCGTCCGAGAATGAAGCCTAACGCATCATTCAAGAGCAAAAAAGGCGATCTTTATCCTGATACGCTTGAGCTGTCTATGACAGAGTTTTATGAGTATGAAGATAAAGACGGCAATCCCGTTGATGGCGAGAGAGGTTATATCGTTGATATTCCCGGAACTGTTACAAACGGTGAGGGTAAAGTGTCTGACGAAGTGAAAGCACTCAATATTGCTTTGAGAAAGTATGACTTCAAAAAATATCCTTTGCAGATCGAAACGGAGATTTTCCAAAATGCCCGTGAGTGGTCTGGAGATGCGAAACAGATGATTACGAAAAATGGTGTCAAGTCAGCACGTGCGAAGATCACGGCTAAAGAGTTGTTGGCAAAACTGAATAAGTAGATTGATTTGAGCGTACGGTTTTTTCCTCCTTGTCCGTGCGTTCTTATGGGTCTATTGCCCACGTCACAAGACGTTAAAAAAATCTATGAAAGGGGTTTGAAATGTTCAAATCTATCAAATCTAAACTTGGCTTGGCTCTTGGTGCTGTAACGGCTTTTTCTGCTTCTGCAATGGCTGCGGTGAGTGTTGATCTTACTCAAGCGACCCAAGATATTGAAACTGCTGGTAATGCGATGATTGCACTTGCGGTTACTATTCTTGGTATTGCTATCGTATGGAGTTTCCTCAGAAAACGAGGATAAACACTGTCGGAGGGCTTACCCTCCCTTTATTTTTTGGAGCGATAAAATGATATATGGTGTCTTTGGTCTTCCTGGTAGCGGTAAATCTTATTACGTTGTGAATGAGTTTATTGTTAAGCGTATTTCTAAAGGTACTGTTATATCCAACATCGCTCTTGCCGATGATATTGCCATTCCTGACAATTATGTTTATCTCACCAAATATGATATGGATAATCTCCATGCTAATATTCAGAAGATCATGGAAGATACCACAAAATCACACGATGATAAAAAGGTGCTTTTGTCGTATCTTTTCGGCTTATACGGTGATGGTGATATAACATTGATTGTTGATGAGTGTCACCTATACGGTTATCGTGGAAGATCTTCTTCAATATCCTATATTGATGATTTTCTCTCTATTCACCGTCATATCTTTGAAGATCGTAAGCTCGATATAGTGCTTATTACTCAAGTGCCGTCACGTTTAAATACTGAAATAGCCAATCAGGTTGAAGTGGCTGTTAAAGCTATTCCCGCATCTCAAAGAGTTGTTACATCACTGCTTGAATATTCTGTATATGGTTCGGTTGATGCCCTTAGGAAAAATGATAAAACAATGCGAATGAAACGGCAGATCATAAAGGGTAATCCAAAAATCTTTGAGCTTTATCAAAGTGGTTTCGTTCAAAAAGGTTCAAATGATTTCCGTAAAAAAATGATAGGAATGGTTGCTATGGTTCTTCTTGCTTTTGCTTTTATGGTGAAGCAGTTTATGGGTCTTGTTAGTGGTGAAGCTCTTCCATCTTCTGATAAAAAAATAGTTTCAGATGATACTAATAAGAAAATCAAATCTTTACGTCCTGCTTCTGATTTGAATAATTCTGCATATCTAAAAAATTATCGGATTGTTTGCCGTGTCATTGTTCCCGGTGTCGATTATGAGAAATTGCCCGATCTTTTGTGGGTTGAGTTGAAAGGTAAACGTCCCTACAAATATTGTTATAGGAGTTATTACCGTGTTTGATTTTGTTTATTGGGAACTTACTGGTTCTGTACCTTTTGACCTTTCATTTTCTGTTATTTCCTTTTTTGCCATAAGTGGTTACATCATCAAGGCAATCAGATCATTGATATTAGGGAGAACATGGTAATGAAGTTATTTATTATATTTTTGCCTATTTTTGCTTTTTCTGCTACTTGTACCAAATCAGAAATATTAGGTGTTTTCCCAGAAATTAACGGTATGAGTTGTGATAGTTATGCTCTAATGATTGCTTTTGTGTCTATCATATCGGCTTATCTCTTTTGGCAGCAGGTGACAAAATGAGAAAAATTCTTTTATTAATATTTCCTGTTCTTGTTAGTGCATATGATCCTTCTTTTTGTAATTTTTCAGGTAATGAAATTTTTGTAAGTGAAGATACATCATATGCCACTACTTCACGCCGTTGTGATGTTCCTTCTCTTGATCCTGTTTGTTCTGGTGAATATGTTTCTGATTCTGATCCAAATTTATTTTATCGTTTATATACTGCTCCTTATGATTGTAATGATGCTAATCGTGTTATTAATGAGGAAACTACTATATATTACAGAAAATGTAATGAACCAGATGAAGATTATGATATAGATTTAACCAAATTTGAACCTGTAACTTCTGTTCCTCCGTATGATTGTAATGTTGATCCTGCTGAATTGGGTGATCTTATTCAGCAATGTTCTTCATCTGGTGGTAATTTTTATGCAACTTCAAAACGTAATTGTTGTATTACTTCTCAGTGTTTCAGACCTATTGGTGATACTAATTGTTCTGTTGGTGAGCATTACGACATTAGTCTTGAGAAATGTGTATGTGATAATGGTTATCCAAAGATTTCTGACGAAAATGGTACTTTAGTTTGTCAAGAACCTGAATGTCCAGCTATGCATGGTGGCGTACCATTATTTAACATTGTTGAAGTTACTTCTGATGCTTGTTCCTTTGATGAGGGTATGGATAATCCCCATTCTCTTATGCCTGAACCAAATCATATCTGTTGTTATGGTGGCGATCCGGGAGATAATATACCTTGTAATCCTGCATGCAATTCAGATCAGTTTTGCATAAATGGGTTATGTATTGACGCTGGTTATCCAGATGATGACAATAGTTCTGATAGCCATGAGTGTCCTATGGGTGAATATTGGTCATTTATGGAAAATAAGTGTGTACCGTTTTTTCCTGACGATGAAAATAATTCTTCAGATGGAAGTACTGGTGATGGTTCTGGTGATGGTACTGACGGTCAAACTGATAATAATGGTTCAGGTGGTCAAACTGATAACAATTCTTCTTTATTTGATAATCCTGATCTTTTTAATGGCTCTATTTCTTCTTCTGAATATCAAGATTCAATGGTTGGTGCGTCAGATCAGATTATAGATCATATTCAAAAATTAATGGATAGTTACGTTCTTATTAGTTTGCCTGTAACTGTCATCGGTGGTTGTGACAATGGTCTTTCTAAATCCTTTTCAATTCTTGGCAAATCTTATACGCTTGATTTGAGCGGTTGGTTTGGAAAAATCAATGAATATAACTCGCTTATTAAAGGGTTGGTAATGTTTGTATTTGGTATATCTGGTTTATTGATGGTTGCATCGGGAAGGGGTGAATAATGCCTATTTTTGCTGCACTTGGTTCTTTTGTTAGTTCTATGTTTTCTGGTGTCGGTATTACTGATATTATTAAGTTCTTCTTTCGTATTGGTTTTTTTACCGCTCTTATAGGTCTTTCTCAAACTTTTATTAACTTTATCATTTCAAAAATTCCTCAACTTGAATTGTCTGGTTGTGCTGGTTATTATGCTATGCAATGGGGTTTTATTGACGGTTTTAGACTGATGGTTTCCATAGTTGTTTATGGCTTTGTTGTCAAGTTTGCTTTTTCTCTTTATTCCAAATCTTTTAATTAGGGGGTGTGCTATGTCATACAATTACGGTTTAACTTCTGCTGATCTTGATTATTGTAAAAAGAAATTACAAAAACAAAAAGATTATATGGAGAATTTTACTTTTCTTTCTTCTGACGGTAAAAAAGAAAAAACTTTGCTTGATGTTTCTTTCTCTCCTAACCTTTCAAAAAGGTATTACCCACGCATACTTAATAAGGTGAGTACCTTTGTTTCAATGGCAGCATATAAAAATCTCACACCGGTCTTTTTAACTGTGACTCTTGACGGTTTTTTTCGTGATGCTATGCGTGGCGATTATTCCCGTTTTACGCCTGAATTGCGTGAAAAATATGAAAAGCATATACCAAACAATGACAGAAACGGCAGGTACTGGGATTATATTAATGCTGGTAATGCTTTAACTCCTCGTGATCTTTATAAAATTTTGTCTCATCAGTTGCACCGCTTCCATCGTTCGAAGACCTTGCAGGATATACGGCAGAAATATGGTGAGGATTATATGTCTATCCGTGTTACTGAACCGCATAAAGACGGTGTGCCGCATTTCCACATCTTGATGTATCTTCCTGAGCAGTTTATACCAAATCTGTATATAGAGTTTAAACGCTTTTTCCCTGCTCCACAAAATCATAAACGAATTACAATGCGTGAAGATGGACGAAAAGCTAAAGAGGTTTTTGATGGTCATTATGAAACTAAAGGTTTACAAATAGAGCTTAGATCGCCTATGGCTTATATTTTAAAGTACATTCTAAAATCTTTCAGAAATTTGATGGAAGATCAGGAGCTTGATTATCTTCAGGCGTGGTATATTTTTAATAAAATACCCCGTATTATTACTACCCATTCGCTTCTTGCTCAAGATGTCTATTATCATGCTTCTTTGATGTTTGACGATTGGTTTCACTTGACGAATATTAAATTGGAGCACTATTATCGTAGAGATAAGCTATTTAATACGTTTTGTTTGATCGAGAACAAGCGTGAGTTGCATTACAAAAATGGTTTGTATCAGATTATTAATAATGGTCGCTTGATTAAAGAGTTTGGTTATGACCGTACCAAAAAAATCAAGTTTTTTGTTGAGCTTCCTTACCGTGTACCTTTACCGCTCCAAAATCATGCAAGTTCTATATTGTCAAGATTGTATAAGTTTTGGCGTTTGCTTCCAAAGCCTAAATATAAATACAAAATCAAACAAAAAGAGATTATTGATATTGAATTGCCTAATGGTAGCTTTATGCTATATGATCTGAATACTGGTAAATATGGTAACCGTTTTGATTTTATGGATACTTTCTATTCTCCGTCTTCTGTTCCGCTTCCTGGTGCAGTTCCTAAGAAACGTTATTCCGATCTTGATCTATTTGACCTTTTCTATAACTATGACTTTGACCGTTATGGATTAAAGCGATTTGCTACACTTAAAAAAGAAATGATTAGTCGTGGTTTGCTTGAGTTTGAAGATGTGAGGTATGAAGATTACACGACAGATTTTAACGATTGGTTGCGGGAGGCGGATTTGAACCACCGACCTCAGGGTTATGAGCCCTGCGAGCTACCAAACTGCTCTATCCCGCGATCTATGAAAGAGAAATCAGATTATAGCTTGAATAATGATATTCAAACTTAATCCATATGGATGGGGTAGAGGGATTCGAACCCCCGAATGACTGGACCAAAACCAGTTGCCTTACCGCTTGGCGATACCCCAACAGTGTTAATTGAAATAACGATTGGTTGCGGGAGGCGGATTTGAACCACCGACCTTCGGGTTATGAGCCCGACGAGCTACCAAACTGCTCTATCCCGCGACAGATGATGATTTGAACCGAAGTCCAAATGGATGGGGTAGAGGGATTCGAACCCCCGAATGACTGGACCAAAACCAGTTGCCTTACCGCTTGGCGATACCCCAACACGTAAGCCTCTCGACTTATGTGGACGGCATTATAGCACCAAATGTTTTGCTTGTCAAGATTTTGAGGGGTTGAAGGAGAAAAAAGTAGCATATTTGTCTTGATATAACAATATATACTCTAACACTCAATTATGAAAGAGATAGGCATGGTAAATCATTTAAATCGGTTTGTTTTAAATGTCACTATATTTTTTGGTAAGATATGGAATGGTTTGTATGGAGGAAGAATATGTATAAAAAAATTTTGGCTTTGGATTTGGGTATCACATCGTTAGGGTTTAATGCTTTAGATGAGGTAGCAGATAACAGTTACAGAGTATTGGATAGTGGTGTGATGATGCGTGATGCACCGTATGATGTCAAAAGTGGTGAATCAAGTCAAAAACAACGCAGTTCACAAAAGGGCCAGAGAGTTTTGAATGAAAAGCGCAAAAAAAGGGTCAAAAGTGTCGCAAAAGTATTTGACGATTTTGGAATCTTGTCTTACGAAGAGGCAAATACCGTTCAACAGGAAAATAAAATTATCGACAAATGGAGATTGCGCGCCGAAGATGCACTAAAGAGACCTTTGTCGCCAAAAGAGTTGTTTGCAATCTTGGCACATATGGCAAAACACAGAGGATACAAATCGATCGCGAGCGAGGATCTGTTGTATGAGTTGGAATTGGAACTTGGTTTGAGCGAACCTATCTCTGGAGATGATGAGGAAAAAGATGAAAAACGGCAAGTCTACGCGGCACTCAATAGAGTCAAGAAACTAAAACAAGATTATCCGCATGAGACCATTGCCCAAGTGATCCACCGAGCGGTGCAGGAAGGGAAGTTAAGTGCCTATCGCAATCATGGCAACTATGAGAAGATGATCCGCAGGGAAGATATCGAGCATGAGATCGAGACGATTATCGTCAAACAGTGTGAATTTGGTGCTATACCGCTTGAACCAGACCGATGTAATGAATTGGCAGAAGCGTTGCAGGAAGCCATTACCGACCAAGTTATGCCAGAAAACGATCCGTCACTTTTTGGAAAATGCGCCTTTTACACCGATGAATATGCTGCGCCAAAATATAGCTACCTGTATGATCTCTACAGACTCTATAAAACACTGGCTGACCTTAAAATAACGGCCTATGAAGTGACACAGGAAGATCGCCAAAGAGTAGTAGCGTTTGTAGAGCAAAAGATCGCTTCGGGCAAAAATATAAAGCAACTTACCTATAAAGAGTTGAGAAAGATACTCTCTGTACCAAATGAGTGCAAAATCTTCGGCAAAGATGACGAAATAACCATCAAAGGCAAAAAAGAGCAAAGATCTTTTGCAAAATTTTTCTTTCTGGACAAAATAAAATCGTTTCCTTTTTTGATGAAGTCAATCATCTCACACCCTGATCGTTTGGAGATTTTTACGACACTTGCGCAAATAGTTCAATTTGAAAAAACACCCAAACCCTCCTACGAAAAAATCAAAGCGATTTTGCAAAAGTATGAAATTGAGGTACCAGATGAGGAGATCGTTGCCTTTATCAAAGGGTATGTAAGCGGAACACTTTCTATTTCGCATCGTTACATTTTAGATGCTTTGCCGCACTTTGAAGAGGGGAAAAATGAAAAAGAGATTCAGGAAATTTTAGAAATAGATACCTCTGAAAACTATGAAAAATACCCCAAATCGCTCAAATATTTACATTTAGGAAAAGAGAATCTATTTGAGCGTTATCAAAACCCCATTAATAACCACGCCGTCAAATCTTTGGCATCTTGGGTATTGCGACGCGTTGCCGACTTAAGTTGGAAATATGGTGTATTTGATGAGATTGTTATAGAAAGTGCAAGAGATGCGTTACCTGAAAGTATCAAAAAAGAGATCGAAAAAGGTATGAAGGAGAAGGAAAGGGAGTTAGATAAAATCATTGAAGCTAACAAAAAAGAGTTTCCATCTGTCGATCGCAAAATGGCGCGAAAGATCAAACTGCTTCAATCTCAAAAATTTATGGATATCTATACAGGCAATATGATTAAAATTTCAGATTTGTTTGAGGGAAGAGCAGATATAGAGCATATTGTTCCAAGATCACTTGGCGGATTGAGTGCAGATTACAATGTAGTCATCGCACACCGTGATACCAACATGCAAAAATCCAACCGTCTACCTATGGATTGGTTAGGTCAAGATCAAGCCTATATCAATCGTATCGAAATGCTCTTTAACGAACACCTAATCAACTGGAAAAAACGCAAAAACCTTTTGGCAACCTCAATGGACGAGATTTATAATGAGGTGCAAGATACCAAAAGCTTGAGAGCGACAAGCTATCTTGAGGCATTGGTAGCACAAAACCTTAAAATGTTTTACCCGTTCCCAAACAGTGAACATAGAAAAAACGGTATAGCAGTTCGTAATGTGCCGGGAAAAACGACTTCCAAAGCACGGAGGATACTTGGCATCAAGTCAAAGAGCAGAGATACCAACTGGCATCATGCTGAAGATGCGATGATTTTGGCTACCTTAAGCCGTGGATGGCAAAACAGACTGCACCGTATGCTCAAAGAAAACTACGGCAAAAGTGAACAAGAGTTAAAAGAGATTTGGCAGAAGTTCACGCCGCACCTTGAAGGAGTGGCGATAGCCGATTATATCAAAGAGTCGTTCGAGCGTTTTATGTCATTGGGTGAAGAGTCTCTTTGGTATCGCGATATGTTTGGCGGCGTTAGAAGCGTATCCTACTGGGTCAATCGCAAACCTCTCTCTGCATCTTCACACAAGGACACTGTCTACTCATCAAGGCACAATGTGCCTACTTTGAGAAAGAGTATCAATGATTCATTTGAAGGGCTCAATATCTTGACCAATCGCCATAAACTTACTTCCGAATCGTTTAAAAAACTCTACGACAAAGAGATTCGCTCTAAATTGTGGTATGTTCATGCAAACAATACCAACGATCCTGTCATGCGTGCGATTGAAGAACGGGCTTTGGATATCGCCAAGCGGATCGATGCCTCTATCCTTGATGATGCTGCGCATGATAAAGAGAAAGATGAAAGATACAAAGAGGATCTTGGCAGACTCCTTAAAGAGCCGATTGTAGTCGACGGCAAACAAGTGCGGCGGGTAAAGTTTGTTTATAGCAAACTCAATGCGATTGAAATCGATAGAGGTTTGGTGGAGACAGACAAAAACATGCTCGGGATTTTTGTCCAAAAGGGTACAAAGAAACTACAGATTTCCCGTATGGATGTCAACAATGCACATACATTGCAAAAAGACACCAATGGTCTCAAGGTCTATCTCAATGAAATGATTTATCTTTTTAATGATAAAAAACTGTTACATTATGGATGCTTAAGAAGTTATGTAGAAGGTAATGGAAAAATTGCTCTGTTTAATCCAAAGTATCCTGCAAATCCATCGTCTCAACCAAAATTATTTTCAACAAAAAACGAAAAATCTACTGGTCAGATAAAACAAATAGGTGTTGGAGCCTCAACAGGTATCATCAAAGTTATTTTAGATCCAAACGGGAAAGTCAAAAGCTATCAGAAATTTGGCTCCATCTCCCAAGAGTTTGAGGAAGCATTTAAAAAAGAGTGTGGTTATGGCAGCATGGAAAACGATACGCATCACTAAACCTTGCACTCTTCGTATCGACAACGGCAATCTCGTAGTGGAAGATGACGAGTATCGCTTCAAGCTCTCTCTTGAAGATACCGATAGTATCATTTTTGAGGGTGATCGCTTTATGCTTTCTGCCAAAGTCTTGGCAGCACTAAGCAAGCACAAGGTCGCAACGCTTTTTTGCGATGAGTACTACATGCCCTCAGCCATCATGCACCCCTATCATCAAAGCTCACTTGCTACACGCACACTCAAGGCGCAGATAGAGATTTCGTCCACATATACTCAGAAGCTTTGGCAGCATATTATCAAAGCCAAAATCACACGCCAAAAAGAGGTGCTTGAAATACTCGACAAAAACCATAAGCCCTTAGTGAAATATCTTGATCAAGTTTCATTGGGCGACAGGCACGGTGCAGAAGCCAAGAGTGCGCGTCACTACTGGAGAAACCTGTTTGATGACTTGGTGCGTGAACAAGACTCTTTTGATCTGCGCAACCAAATGCTCAACTACACCTATGCACTCGTGCGGAGTCTGATCACCCGTGACCTGAGTGTTGCAGGGTTTTTGCCTGCACTTGGCATTTGGCATGACAATACCTACAATGCCTTTAATCTCAGTGATGATCTTATGGAGCCTTTTCGACCCATAGCCGATATTGCGGTGTATCATATCTGGCAAGCACATGCCCAAGAAGAGCAGATAACAGCCCAGATCAAAAAAGAGCTTATTGGCATACTTGATGCAGAGTATGTCGAGTATGAATATGGCATCTCCTCATTGAGAAGTGTCAGTAAACTGTATGTGCAACTGTTTAAAAAATCTGTTTTTCGGAAAGACCCGTCAATCCTCAGTTTTCCGAGATTTGATATAGAGAAACTTTATGAGTGCCTTTAGGATCATGTGGCTCATAGTGATGTTTGATCTGCCGACGCAAACCAAGCAAGATAGAAAACGCTACCGTTGGTTTGCTAGACATCTGGATGCTGAAGGATACATAAGATTGCAATACCCCATATACGCCAAAGTTTTCAATTCTGTCGGTTCGGCAAATCATGGAAAAAGAAGACTAAAAAACTTTTTGCATACCAATATCAAAAAGGGAAATGTGCGAATGTTGATGTTTACCGATGCACAGTTTGGAAAAATGGAGATAATCGTAGGCGAACCTTCAAGCCAAGAGGAGATTACACAGCCGTCACTGTTTGATTTTTAAAAAAAGAAGGAAGCACTACCCGAAGATAGGCTTTATAATGGTACTGTTATAACAGTACTTGATTTTAAGACCCCTCATAAAACCGTCACCTGTTATAACGGTATAGATTATACCGAAATATGCTTTTCACTGTCAAATTTTTAAAGAAATAACACCAAAGTATGCAAAACTTAAAAATTTTTTACTAGTTTTAAGACCCCTCCAAACCGCCACCTGTTATAATGGTTGGTACGTTTTGATTTAGCATATGGCAGTTTTAAGACCCCTCCAAACCGCCACCTGTTATAATACGAACCTCGTGATACCTCTGTACGCTCTTGTTTTAAGACCCCTCCAAACCGCCACCTGTTATAATAACACAGAGGTGCGGGTTGGTTATTGTAACGTTTTAAGACCCCTCCAAACCGCCACCTGTTATAATCAGAGGGGTATGTGTGTGAACACAAATATCGTTTTAAGACCCCTCCAAACCGCCACCTGTTATAATATCCACGCTATTGGGTCGGTAAATATCTTCGTTTTAAGACCCCTCCAAACCGCCACCTGTTATAATATGTATCCCATAATGTTCTCCTTAAAATGTGTTTTAAGACCCCTCCAAACCGCCACCTGTTATAATTAAGGAGTAAGTAATGGCAAAAGAGGCATAGTTTTAAGACCCCTCCAAACCGCCACCTGTTATAATATGTTCGATATTTGGTATTCTCCCAAACCAGTTTTAAGACCCCTCCAAACCGCCACCTGTTATAATTAGGAGTTAACCCAAATAGCCTAAAGGTTAGTTTTAAGACCCCTCCAAACCGCCACCTGTTATAATTAACATTGCGAGCAAAAACACCGCTTTCGCGTTTTAAGACCCCTCCAAACCGCCACCTGTTATAATAGCTACCTGATCGACAATTTCAAATTTAGTGTTTTAAGACCCCTCCAAACCGCCACCTGTTATAATCGGAGTGTCGCTGGGGGTACCGTGGGCAACGTTTTAAGACCCCTCCAAACCGCCACCTGTTATAATAGAGTTTGTTTCCGTTCGTAGCTCGATATAGTTTTAAGACCCCTCCAAACCGCCACCTGTTATAATAGAAGATGTAGAGTGTTTTTGCCTCGGCATGTTTTAAGACCCCTCCAAACCGCCACCTGTTATAATTCCTCGATGGTGTGCTCTTTGCAGTACGCAGTTTTAAGACCCCTCCAAACCGCCACCTGTTATAATAATAACACCAAGACCATTTTCACCACCGTAGTTTTAAGACCCCTCCAAACCGCCACCTGTTATAATGATTAAGCGTAAGGTTATCCGTCTCATCCCGTTTTAAGACCCCTCCAAACCGCCACCTGTTATAATGATGGGTGGTGGTTTATGATAGAGTGCATCGTTTTAAGACCCCTCCAAACCGCCACCTGTTATAATCAGAACGGTCATGTTTGACATCAACCACATGTTTTAAGACCCCTCCAAACCGCCACCTGTTATAATCATTGTAAACTGAGACAGCGGTCATCCGTTGTTTTAAGACCCCTCCAAACCGCCACCTGTTATAATACCGGAGGTAGTGCTTTGTCTGGCTGAGGCGTTTTAAGACCCCTCCAAACCGCCACCTGTTATAATAGTATCAATCAATTTATCGGTATAATCAGAGTTTTAAGACCCCTCCAAACCGCCACCTGTTATAATTGTAAATGAGTTTATCGTGAAACGTATTGAGTTTTAAGACCCCTCCAAACCGCCACCTGTTATAATATCCATTAATTGTTTTGTTAGTCAGCATGTGTTTTAAGACCCCTCCAAACCGCCACCTGTTATAATAGCACCCATTTAATCGCCCCTTCCAGAAGAGTTTTAAGACCCCTCCAAACCGCCACCTGTTATAATAAGGGTTAAGATCGACCGTGTAATATCTGCGTTTTAAGACCCCTCCAAACCGCCACCTGTTATAATGACCGTTGGCTCTGGCATACTTGTTCACGCGTTTTAAGACCCCTCCAAACCGCCACCTGTTATAATCTTCACCTCTTTGCCCTTGCACTGTTCCTCGTTTTAAGACCCCTCCAAACCGCCACCTGTTATAATGGATTAAATCATACATACAAGACAATGATAGTTTTAAGACCCCTCCAAACCGCCACCTGTTATAATGAGCGTAACTTTGAACTCAATAGAATAGGGGTTTTAAGACCCCTCCAAACCGCCACCTGTTATAATCAGAAGTGACAGCACACCCACGGTCGCGATGTTTTAAGACCCCTCCAAACCGCCACCTGTTATAATTTAAGCGTGTGGCGAATGATGCCGTGCGTAGTTTTAAGACCCCTCCAAACCGCCACCTGTTATAATGCAGACCCCTGCCGAACCTCCCATTAGCACGTTTTAAGACCCCTCCAAACCGCCACCTGTTATAATTATATTTCCCACCGTCCGCCGTCCGCTTCTGTTTTAAGACCCCTCCAAACCGCCACCTGTTATAATAGGAACAAGACAGTATACTTTTTCCTTTTCGTTTTAAGACCCCTCCAAACCGCCACCTGTTATAATAAACAGGAGGACATTCATATTCTTCACAAAGTTTTAAGACCCCTCCAAACCGCCACCTGTTATAATCTGCCAAGCTGTATCATCTTCTTTTCGTTCTGTTTTAAGACCCCTCCAAACCGCCACCTGTTATAATCGACAAGGCAGAAGCCATCGCGGAAGTAGCGTTTTAAGACCCCTCCAAACCGCCACCTGTTATAATCAGAAGAGAAGACGGTTAAAGCGGTTAAAGCGTTTTAAGACCCCTCCAAACCGCCACCTGTTATAATTTTTTTTTCAATCTCGACCTCTGCCCTGCCGTTTTAAGACCCCTCCAAACCGCCACCTGTTATAATCAGCGAAGAAACGGGCATATCAACGAAGAAGTTTTAAGACCCCTCCAAACCGCCACCTGTTATAATTTCTTCGCTACCGTTTATGTTTACTTTAGCGTTTTAAGACCCCTCCAAACCGCCACCTGTTATAATCTCTTCTCTGTTCACCTTGAAGCTGTCGATGTTTTAAGACCCCTCCAAACCGCCACCTGTTATAATTCAACGCACAATCTATCGCACAAAGTGCGAGTTTTAAGACCCCTCCAAACCGCCACCTGTTATAATGTGAACCGTACCGGTATCTTTGCTTTGGCTGTTTTAAGACCCCTCCAAACCGCCACCTGTTATAATCACCGAAACTTGAATCAATAGACAACACATGTTTTAAGACCCCTCCAAACCGCCACCTGTTATAATTCTGCGTGATGCATATGAGGGCTGGACAGAGTTTTAAGACCCCTCCAAACCGCCACCTGTTATAATAAAGTCCTTCACGGCAATCCCGACCTAACCGTTTTAAGACCCCTCCAAACCGCCACCTGTTATAATATCTCGAATTACTGCATATGTCATGCAACTGTTTTAAGACCCCTCCAAACCGCCACCTGTTATAATATAGAGAAAAGCCATGACAAAACCGACACCGTTTTAAGACCCCTCCAAACCGCCACCTGTTATAATTAAAAGCAAGTACAGCATCAGCACGAAGTAGTTTTAAGACCCCTCCAAACCGCCACCTGTTATAATGACCGTTGGCTCTGGCATACTTGTTCACGCGTTTTAAGACCCCTCCAAACCGCCACCTGTTATAATGGATTAAATCATACATACAAGACAATGATAGTTTTAAGACCCCTCCAAACCGCCACCTGTATCCAACACGATGTCCATACTCCACACCCATTACACACAAAACACATACTATAAATGATAGAGAGATCCCAAAAGGAGCATATCATGAAACATACATTAATGACACTGCCTTATGCGCAGGATGCGTTGGAGCCGTATATTTCTGCTGAGACAATAGCCATACCACCATGGAAAGCACCATCAGGGGTATGTGGACAAACTCAATGCACTTATTGAGGGAACGAAGTTCGAGGCGATGGAGCTGGTTGAAACCATTCGTCAAAGCAATGGTGCACTCTTTAACAATGCATCACAGGTCTACAACCACAATGCCTACTTTTTGGGGCTTTCCCCTGAAAAGACCGAACCATCTGTAGGTTTATTGCTTGCCATAGAACATACATTCGGCACATTGGATGCGTTCAGGGAAGCCTACAAAGAGGCTGCGGTATCACTGTTTGGGTCCGGCTGGGTCTGGCTCTGCCTTGATGAGGAAAAAGCGCTTTCTCTCCGTGCCTACAGCAATGCCCAGACACCGCTCAAAGAAGATCTTGTACCGTTGATGACCTGTGATGTCTGGGAGCACGCCTACTACATAGACTACCGAAATGCGCGGGCTGCATATTTTGACAAATGGTGGGAGGTCATAGATTGGTCATATGTCTCACAGAACTACGGGCGTGCCAGTGCGCTTAACTTTGAGTGTGTCTCCGACTATGCAGACGTGTGCGAGATACAGGTACGGCAGCAGTGACCGGCACGCTCCTGTCAAGAAAAATATACGCAACTACGCTATAATTGCATCAACAAAACAACAGGAAACCGCATATGCCAACAGATGCTATACAACGCGTAGAGAAAGCCATAGACGAGATCAAGAAAGGCAAGATGGTCATCATGATGGATGATGAGGACCGTGAAAACGAAGGCGATCTGGTCTATGCCGCAACCTTTTCAACCCCCGAGATGGTTAACTTCATGGCAAAGGAAGCAAGGGGGCTTATTTGTACGCCCATTACCAAAGCGTTGGCTGCCAAACTTGACCTCATGCCGATGGTCAGCAACAACGACTCCAACCATGAGACCGCCTTTACCGTTTCCATCGACTCCGCTACGGCGACGACGGGCATTAGCGCGGCTGAGCGTGATGACTGCATCAGCAAACTTGCCAATCCACTGACAGTAGCGGAGGACTTCGTGCGTCCCGGGCATATCTTTCCGCTCATCGCCAAGGACGGAGGAACGCTGGTGCGAACAGGACACACCGAAGGCTCAGTCGATCTGTGTAAACTGGCGGGGCTTGCACCCGTAGGGGTGATCTGCGAAATCATTAAAGAGGACGGTACCATGGCGCGTATGGACGACCTCAAGGTCTTTGCCAAAAAGCATGATCTCTGTATTGTCTATATCTCTGATATTGTTGAGTACCGACTTGCCAACGAGCAACTGGTACGCAAAGTCAAGACCGAAGAGACCACCCTTCGGGGCATGAAGGTAGAAAAACACACTTACAAAGACCACCTTGAGCGCTGCCATACGGTCATACAGTTCTACAAACTGCACGAGACCGCCAATGTCAAGTTTCACAATATCGGCAGCGACATCGACCTCATACTCGATGACAAGCGCTTCAATGCGCTCAACCACTCCATTGACTATCTCAAACAAAATGGTGGGGTATTGGTCTTCCTCGATACTATGGTCATCTCCTCTGAACAAGCCAAAGAGTTTGGGGTAGGGGCGCAGATACTCAAGGACCTTGGCATCAAGAACATCAATCTGCTGACCACCAATACCGATACAGAGTTTGTCGGGCTGGGCGGTTTTGGGCTGGATGTCTCCAAAAAGATCGAAATTGCTTGAGAAGCTTGGAGTACATATCAGTTTGAGTGATCAATGCATTCGCTTCTTCTGAATTGTAGGATTACCTACAGGATGTAGAAGCTTTTTTTACACCTTATTTCATCAAAATACCTGAAATAAAAACTTTTTCCAATCAGATATTGTTATTATTTAGTGATAGCGATAGATAAGGGGAAAACTTGAAAAAAATTATTTTAAGTACAATAGTCATTGTGAGCGTTAGTGGTGCTGCCGATACACTTTTGAAAATGTTTTCTCAGGGGAAAGCCTATGGGAATATTAAATACTACTATATTCAAACAGATAAGCAAAATGATACGCCCTACAAAGATACTTCCGCCAATGCCAATGCAGTAGGGGGACAGTTAGGATTTGAAACAGCATCGCTGACAGGCTGGGAGCTCAAGACGACTTTTATGTTCACCAATGGTTTTTTGCTTGATGATCCTGTTGATACTTCTATATTAAGCAGGGATAACGGTATCCACCTTGGTACTGGTGCAGGGAGTAAGGATGCGCAGGAGTCTTTTGCTGTTTTGGGTGAGGCACTCATTTCCTATAGTGTTGAGAACTTCAGTATCAACTATGGTCGTCAGGTGATAAAGACACCGCTCATTCATGCCAAAGAGGTACGCATGCTGCCTTCATCTGTACAGGGAGTGATAATATCTTACCGTATTGACACAGCCAAGCTGGATATTTCAGGTGGCTACCTAACCCACTTTAAACAGCGCACATCAGACCAATTCATCAATATTCAAAAACATGCATTGGGTGAGAAAATGCGTGAAATCACCGGTCATGAAGAAGGTGAGTTGATATATGGCAGTCTCAAGTGGTATCAAGAGGGGTTGGACATTGCACTATTTGACTGCTATGCGCCAGACTTTCTCAACTCTCTTCATGGCAATGTAAGCTACAAGAGCCACTATATGGTTCATCCCTATACTTTATCGTTGGAACTATTATGGCAACGCAGTGTCGGAAATGCCGATACCAACTTGCAAAAGGTCGGTTCTGCAGCCGGGGGCAAGAAGATTGATGCCAAGGCAATCTCCTTTAAGGGATCTATCTCTATGGGAGAAAGCAACTTTCTTGCAGCCTACTCTTATATAGCCGACAAAAATAGTGCACACGATTCTCTCGTGCTTCCATGGGATGGTACACCGCTTTATACCAATATGATTACTTCCAATGATCTTTTTGCATCCAACTACGGTAAAGGATTGAGTGCAGACAGTATCTATATCGGAGGGACACAAGCATTTAAAGTCGCTTATACACAAACATATGACTTTACGGGATATAAAGGGTTTAAAAGTGTTCTTTCCTATATGAATGCAGATAATGACAAGTTCACCAAAGGTAATCAACAAGACTTGAACATCGTCCTTGCTTACAAATATGACAGCCATCTTTCACTGGCACTTAAAGGGATTTTTGTTGTAAACAACACCAATGCATCTGCAGACGGTACCATAGAACAGCTTGATGATTTTCAGCAGTATCGTGTGATCGCCAATTACACATTCTAAGCCGTATCAAAATGCTACAATTAAGAGTAATTTACTCCTAATTAACCTCTTTCTTCTTCTTTTTTAATCATTCTCCTTCTTTTTATGTTAGAATAATTTCAATCATATCAAGCAACAAAGGAAACACCTATGCTAAAAGAACTCTACTATCCAAACCCCGAACTTTCCAAGGAGGCTCGTATTGGCTCTATGGAGCAGTACTGGTATTTGCAGAACCGTGCGAAGAACGACTATGAAGGATTCTGGGACGGTTTTGCCAAAGAGAAGATAGACTGGTTCGAACCGTACCATACGGTACTGGATGAGTCGGATGCACCGTTTGTCAAGTGGTTCGATGGCGGTAAGCTCAATGTAGCCTATCAGTGTATCGACAGACATCTTGATACGCGCAAGAACAAAGCTGCCATCATCTTCGTAGGCGACAGAGGCGAAGAGATCGCCGTGACCTATCAGGAGCTTTACCGCAATGTAAACAAATTTGCCAACCTGCTCAAAGAGGATTTCGGTGTCAAGAAGGGTGACCGTGTCGTCATCTATATGCCGATGATCCTTGAAGCAGCTTATGCCATCCTGGCGTGTGCACGTATCGGGGCGATTCATTCCATTGTCTTTGGCGGATTCTCTGCCGAAGCACTCAAAGACCGTATCTTGGATGCAGAGGCTAAAGTGGTCATCACCGCAGACGGCGCCTACAGAAAGTCCAAGCCATATATGCTCAAGCCGGTTGTGGACAAGGCGCTTGAAGGTAACGACACCCCGGTCGAGAAGGTTCTTGTCGTAGAGCGTAACGGTGAGGATGTCGAGTGGGTCGCAGGAAGAGACTACTCCTACAATGAACTCATCAAAGACAAAGGCATCACCTGCGAGCCGGAAGTGATGGAGAGCGAAGATCCGCTCTTTTTGCTCTACACTTCGGGAAGTACGGGAAAACCCAAAGGGGTACAGCACAACCAGGCAGGCTACATTCTCTGGGCACAGATGACCATGGAGTGGGTTTTTGATGTCAAAGAGAACGATACCTACTGGTGTACGGCAGATATCGGGTGGATCACCGGACATACCTACATTATCTACGGACCGCTTGCCATGGGTGCGACAACAGTTATGTTCGAAGGGGTCATTACCTATCCTGACGCAGGGCGTCCATGGAAGATCGTCGAGTCTTTAGGGGTTAACCAGTTCTATACCGCACCAACCGCTATCCGTGTCCTGCACAAGATGGGTGAGGATGAGCCTAAAAAATATGAACTCTCCTCGCTGAAGGTACTTGGAACCGTCGGTGAACCGATAGACCCGACGGCGTGGAAGTGGTACTACGAAGTAGTTGGTAACAGCAAATGCGCCATTGTCGATACCTACTGGCAGACAGAGACTGGTGGGCACATCGTCTCACCGCTACCGGGTGCAACGCCTATCAAGCCTGCCTGTGCAACTCTGCCGGTACCGGGTATCATGGCGGAGATCCTCGACCCCCAAACTGGTGAGAGAATAGAGCCGGGTGAGGGTGGTTACATGTGTGTGACACGCCCATGGCCCTCACAGATCAGAAATGTCTGGGGCGATCCTGAGCGTTACATCAAGTCCTACTTTGGCGATGTCAAAAAAGAGGGCAAGCCTGTCTACTTTACCGGTGACGGTGCGGTCTATGATGAGAACGGCTACATCACCATTACCGGTCGTACCGATGATGTCATCAATGTCTCCGGTCACAGAAT
>JAJRRK010000137.1 GCA_024279555.1 Campylobacterales bacterium | reverse complement strand
GTCATCGTTATCGGTGCGACAAACAAAATAGATGTACTTGATGAAGCGTTGCTTCGGGCGGGACGCTTTGACAGGCGTATCCACATTTCACTGCCCGATCTTGAGGATCGCATCAAGACATTGGAGCTTTATCTTGCGCACAAACCGCACCAAGTCGACATTGAACATGTCGCGCGCATGACGGTGGGGTTCAACTCCGCCGCACTCGATACCCTTACCAACGAGGCAGCCATCCATGCCATGAGAGAGGGGCGTAAAACGGTCGAGACGGCTGATTTTGAGGCGGTCAAGGACAAGGTACTGCTGGGTAAACGCAAGATACTCAGCTTCACTGAAGAGGAGCGCCAGATTCAGGCGGTCTATCAGGGCGCCAAAGCGGCCGTGGCAACCTGGCTGGATGTGGAGTTTGAAAAGATCGGCATTGTCAATACCCGCTTGATCACCCAGGAGCATGAGATCCTCTCCCGTTCGGCACTGCTCAACCGCATCAAGGTATATCTGGCAGGAAGCATCGCTACACAGATGCATTACAATGAGCAGTTCACCAATGCCAGCCACGATATACACATGGCAAAAGAGCTGGTACGAAAGGTGATCTACGAGTATGCAATGAGTGAGAACTTCATTGTCACACAGGCAGAAGAGGAGACGCTGATGAAAGCGTCGGTCTCCGAACTCAGGTCACTGCTCAAAACGCTTGAACAGGCACATCAAGAGATCACAGCCTACCTGCTTGAGCATGAGAACATCACCCATGAAGCGTGCAGGAAGATCCTCCTTGAGATATTTTAACGGGTTTTCCCTCAAGGGAGAAGAGAAGCTCTTTGATGCGTGGCTGATCCAGAGTGACTTTTGCGTTGCAGGCTTCAGCTTCGGCGCACAGCAGGCACTGGAGCATGTGCTCCAAAGCCACAGGCGTGTAGAGAGGCTCATTTTACTCTCCCCTGCATTTTTTCAGACACAAAAACCAAGCTTTGTGCGTGCACAGCTGCGCTATTTTGATGCCGGCCGGGATGCGTACATTTCCCAGTTTCTCCAAAACGTCGCCTATCCGTCAAACATCGACCTTTCCCCCTTTCTGCAAGAGGGCAGTAAAGAGGCACTTGAAGCGTTGCTTACCTATGAGTGGGATGCGCAGAAACTACAGACCATACAGGAACGCGGCACGATCATTGAAGTGGTTTTAGGCGGTAAAGACAAGATTATAGACGCCAAAGCGGCATTTGATTTCTTCGGTCCGATTGCAACGACTTACTATATCAAAGATGCGGGGCATCTACTTAGGACATAACCATGCCATTCACACCTAAAACTCCCTATCTGACCACCGACGGCATCATTGAACTCTACGATGGTGACCGTTTCAAGGGCATCGTGCTCATTGAGCGGAAGAATCCGCCTTTGGGGTTGGCGCTGCCAGGTGGCTTTGTTGATGTAGGTGAGCGGGTGGAAGATGCGCTGGTGCGGGAGATGAAAGAGGAGACGACGCTTGATGTGCAGATTGTCAGGCTGCTTGGGGTTTACTCCGACCCCAAACGCGATCCGCGGTTTCATACGGCGAGTGTGGTCTATGTGGCAAGGGCAGAGGGAGAGCCCAGAGGTGCGGATGATGCCAAGGAGGCAAAGGTCTATGCACTTGAAGCCATTCCCTTTAACAAACTGGTCTTTGACCATGCAACGATACTTCAAGACTATTTGCGAACACACGTATGATCGAGCACAGTTTTGACCTTCTCTCCCGCCTCAAGGAGGCAGGTTTTCTGCAAACCACCCGTGATCCGCTCTGGTGGCCAAACAGTGGCAGCGAGCAGGTTGTTATCGGGGCTATTTTGACCCAGCAGACCAAGTGGGAGCGGGTAGAGGAGTCGTTGGCAAGCCTTGAGAAACATAGTATCTGTTCACTTGAGGGGATCGCCGGTGCCGATCTTGCCTTATTGCAAGAGACGATCCGCCCCAGCGGGTTTTACAACACCAAAGCGGCACGACTCAAGCTTTTGGCAGAGCAGATACTGCAAACTTACGGTGATTTTGAAACATTTCAGAATGAGACCGACCGTGAGTGGTTGTTAGCACAAAAGGGCATAGGGATGGAGAGTGCCGATTCCATTCTCTGTTACGCCTGCTACCGCCCCGTGATGGTGGTCGATAGCTATACGGCCAGACTGCTGGGGGCATTGGGCTATACCTTTGAGGATTATATGTCCATACAGGCGTGGCTGCATGAGGGGATAGAGGCGCATCTGGACGAACTGCCGGCACTGTATGGCAGAGAGATCGGTCTTGACGAGCTCTATGCCCGTTTTCACGGGAAGATCGTGGAGTTTTCCAAGAGGTATATCAAGGGCAAGAGAGTGGATCTTTCTGTGTTAGTTCCCCAGCAGTGAAGCGAGCCACTTCGTGTCGTCTTTGGTGTCGAGCACGATCTTGACCATGATCGTCAGCGGAACAGAGAGCAGCATACCTACAGGCCCAAGCAGCCAGCCCCAGAAGATCAAAGAGAGAAAGACAACAAGCGGAGAGATACCCAGTCCTTGCCCCATTATGCGCGGCTCAAGAATGGAGCCTATGACAATGTTGACCACAAGGTAGACCCCCGTTACCATCAGCGCGGTACCCAGATCGTACTGTACAAGTGCAATGAGCACTGCCGGCACGGCAGCGAGAATGGAACCAATGTTGGGAATGAAGTTGAGTAAAAAAGCGACCACACCCCACAGTACGGCATAGTCTATTTTGAGCCAGAGCAGCGCCAGTGTGACGATAACTCCCGTTGCAGCAGAGGTCAGCGACTTGAGCAGTATGAACTGCTTGACATTCCGGCTGACCTCGATGAGCGAGTGAAGCCCATCAGAGTTGCTGTTCTCTATCTTTCTGGCGAACTGGGAGATCTCCATCAGCATAAAAAGTACCGTCAGGATGATCATAAAAGAGTTGGTCAGAAGACTGCCGAGCGATTTGAGTGTTTTGGCGATATACTCCATGACACTGTCGGTGGCGAAGATGGAGAGAATGTCCTCTTTGGGGATCTCCAGCCCCATACTCTCCAGTGTGGTCAAGAACGCTCTAAAGTCATTGCGAAGCTTCTCTTCATAGAGCGGTACATTATGGCTGAAGTCCTGTAC